>NZ_JBVJLD010000008.1:0-52274 GCF_055584905.1 Kitasatospora sp. NPDC088742
GGCCCGCGCAGACGCGGGCACCACGAGGATGGTCGGAGCGGAAAACAAGTTCGTTCACGGAGCAATGATGCCAGGTCCGGCCCTCGGGCCCGGCACCAGAAATCAGACCGTGACCTGCCGCCGCTCGGTGGTGGCGATGGTGGCCGAGCCCACGACGCGGGTGCCGTCGTAGAGCACCACGGCCTGGCCCGGGGCGATGCCGCGGGCCGGGGCGGCCAGGCTGACGCGGAGCTGACCGTCGGTCAGTTCGGCGGTGACGGGCACCTCGTCGCCGTGGGCACGGAGCTGGGCGGTGTAGGAGCCCTCGCCCACCGGGGCGTCGCCGCACCAGCGGGGGCGGATGGCGGTCAGGCCCGTGACGTCCAGGCCCTCGACCGGGCCGACCGTGACGGTGTTGTTCACCGGCGAGATGTCCAGCACGTAGCGGGGCTTCCCGTCGGCGGCCGGGCGGCCGATCCGCAGGCCCTTGCGCTGGCCGATGGTGAAGCCGTAGGCGCCGTCGTGCTCGCCGAGCTTGGTGCCGTCGGCGTCCAGGATGTCGCCGGTGGCGGTGCCGAGGTGCTTGGCCAGGAAGCCCTGGGTGTCGCCGTCGGCGATGAAGCAGATGTCGTGGCTGTCCGGCTTCTTGGCGACGGCCAGGCCACGGCGCTCGGCCTCCTCGCGGATGACGTCCTTGGTGGTGTCGCCGAGCGGGAAGAGCGAGTGCGCGAGCTGCTCGGCGTCGAGGACGCCGAGCACGTAGGACTGGTCCTTGGCCATGTCCACCGCGCGGTGCAACTGCCGCTCCCCGGTGGGGAGATCGACGATCCGGGCGTAGTGGCCGGTGCAGACCGCGTCGAAGCCGAGGGCGATCGCCTTGTCCAGCAGCGCGGCGAACTTGATCTTCTCGTTGCAGCGCAGGCAGGGGTTGGGGGTGCGGCCGGCCGCGTACTCGGCGACGAAGTCGTCGATCACGTCCTCGCGGAAGCGCTCGGCCAGGTCCCAGACGTAGAACGGGATGCCGATCACGTCGGCGGCCCGGCGGGCGTCCCGGGAGTCCTCGATGGTGCAGCAGCCCCGGGCGCCGGTGCGGAAGGACTGCGGGTTCGAGGACAGCGCCAGGTGAACGCCCGTCACCTCGTGCCCGGCCTCCGCCGCCCGGGCGGCCGCGACGGCCGAGTCGACGCCGCCGGACATCGCGGCGAGCACGCGGAGCCGGCCGCTGCCGGGCGAAGTGGGGGCACCAGGGAAGTCAGTCATGATGGCGTCCAGCCTACGTGCTCCCGCAGGGGCGGACGAAAGTGGTTACACCAAGGGCGCGGGGAACTGCGCGCGGGGGAACGGCAGCACGTGCAACTGGCTCGCATGCCCCGATCTGGCTCTGGTCCGCCTTCCGTACTCGCGCAGTTCCTCGCGCCCCTGGGTCGCTGCCCTGCCGAGCCATCTGCCTCAGCGGCGGGCGGCGGCAGCCAATCCCGCGCTGCGGGAGCGGTGCACCGCCGGGGCGATGGCGGCGGCGAGGGCGGCGATGTCGGCGCGGGTGGAGGTGTGGCCGAGGGAGAAGCGGAGGGAGGCGCGGGCCAGCAGGGGGTCGGCGCCCAGGGCGAGCAGGACGTGGCTGGGCTGGGGGACGCCGGCCGAGCAGGCGGAGCCGGTGGAGCACTCGATGCCCTGGGCGTCGAGGAGCATCAGCAGCGCGTCGCCCTCGCAGCCGGGGAAGGAGAAGTGCGCGTTGGCGGGCAGCCGCCCCTCCGCCGCCGGGTCGCCGTTCAGCACCGCGTCCGGCACGGCGGCCAGCACCTCGGCGACCAGTTCGTCGCGGAGCGCGCCGACCTCCGCCGCGTACCCGGCCCGCCGCTCGACGGCCAGTCCGGCCGCCGCCGCGAAGCCCGCCGCCGCCGGGACGTCGAGCGTGCCGGAGCGGACGTCCCGCTCCTGCCCGCCGCCGTGCAGCAGCGGGACGGGGCCGACGCCCCGGCCGAGCAGCAGTGCGCCGACCCCGTACGGGCCGCCGATCTTGTGCCCGGTCACGGTGAGCGCGTCCAGTCCGGAGTCGGCGAAGGAGACCGGCACCTGGCCGAGCGCCTGCACCGCGTCGGCATGCATCGGGATTCCGAACTCCCGTGCGACGTCGACCAGTTCACGAATCGGCTGAATGGTGCCGACCTCGTTGTTGGCCCACATCACGGTGATCAGGGCGACCGAGGCCGGGTCGCGCTCGACGGCCTCCCGCAGCGCGTCCGGGTGCACCCGGCCGTACGCGTCCACCGGCAGGTACTCGACCTGGGCGTCCTCGTGCTCGGAGAGCCAGTGCACGGCGTCCAGCACCGCGTGGTGCTCGACCGGGCTGCACAGCACCCGGCGGCGGGCCGGGTCGGCGTCCCGGCGGGCCCAGTAGAGGCCCTTGACCGCGAGGTTGTCGGACTCGGTGCCGCCGGCGGTGAGGACGATCTCGCTGGGGCGGGCGCCGAGGGAGGCGGCCAGCGACTCGCGGGACTCCTCCACCACCCGGCGGGCCCGGCGTCCGGCCGCGTGCAGCGAGGAGGCATTGCCGACCACCCCGAGGTGCGCGCTCATGGCGGCGATCGCCTCGGGCAGCATCGGAGTGGTGGCCGCGTGATCCAGGTATGGCATAGCGGACCAAGTGTAGGGGCCGGGCGGGCGGCGTCCTGCCGATCGGCCGTCCAGTATCACGATTTGGCCATTGCACCCCGTGCAACGCGCCGTTAGCCTCCTGCCGCATCCGGGCACTGCCGCGCCCGCTCAGGGGAGGGGCTGCCATGTCGCAGACGGTGGACCGGGCACTGACCATCCTGGCCTCGCTCGGCCAGGGTCCCGCCTCGCTGGAGCAGGCCGCCTCCCGGATCGGGGTGCACAAGTCCACCGCGCTCCGTCTGCTGCGCACGCTCCAGGAGCACGGCTTCGTGCACCGCCAGTCCGACCAGCGCTACCGGCTCGGCGGGCGGCTGTTCTCGCTGGCCCAGCAGGCCCTGGACGGGATCGACGTGCGCCAGGTGGCGGCCCCGTACCTGGCGGCGCTGAACGAGCGGTACGGGCACACCGTGCAGCTGGCGGTGCTGGACGAGGGCGAGGTGCTCTACCTGGACAAGGTGGAGAGCCGCCACTCCGACCGGCCCGGCTCCTGGGCCGACCCCTCGGTGCGGATCGGCCGTCGGGTGCCGGCGGTGACCACCGCCGTGGGCAAGGTGCTGCTGGCCGATCTGGCGGAGGATCAGCTGACGGCCTTTCTGGAGGGCCAGGAGTTCACCGCCGGGACCAGCCGTTCGCTGCGCACCGCCGAGGAGCTGCGGGGCGAGCTGGCCTCGGTGCGGCGCCTGGGCTGGGCGGTGGACGAGGCCGAGTACCAGGAGACGGTGAACTGCATCGCGGCCCCGATCGTCGGCACCGAGGGCACCGCGATCGCCGCCTTCTCGATCTCCGCGGCGGCCGTCACCACCCCGGTCGCCGAGCTCTCCAAGCTGGTGCCGGAGCTGCTCTGCACCGCCGAGGCGATCTCGCTGGCCTACGGCGGCTCCCCTACTCCTCGCTGGTGCGAGAACCGTTGCGGTGCCAAGCACGCGGCGCCCGCCAGCCGTATTTGAGCGCCAGCATCCGCAGCACGAAGGCGGTCAGCGCGGCCGCCGTGGCGGTGGCGGTGGTGAGGGCGCCGGTGGCGGTCAGCGCCGCGACCATGGCCGCGCCGACCAGGGCCGGCACCGCGTAGATCTCCCGGTCCCAGCGCAGCAGCGAGGGCGTCTCGTGCGCCAGCACGTCGCGGATCACCCCGCCGCCGGCCGCGGTCAGCATGCCGAGGGCGACCGAGGAGACCGAGCCGAGGCCGTAGTCGTGCGCCTTGGCGGTGCCGGTCACGCAGAACAGGCCGAGACCGAGCGCGTCCAGGGTCTGCACGCTGCGGTTGATCCGCTCCACCTCGGGGTGGAGGAAGAACACCACCACGCCGGCCAGCAACGGGGTGATGAAGTACCCGAGGTTGGTGAAGGCGACCACCGGGGTGGCCCCGATCACCAGGTCGCGCATCACACCACCGCCCAGCGCGGTGGCCTCGGCCAGCACGCAGATGCCGAAGATGTCCATGTTCTTGCGGACGGCCAGCAGGCCCCCGGACAGGGCGAAGACGAAGATGCCGATCAGGTCCAGGGTCTGCTGCACGTCGGGTGGGAAGAGCTGCGAAGTCACCGTCAATTCTTACCGCGCCGTCACCCGAACGAGGACGAGCCGCCCCGGAGGTCAGTCCGTGGCCACCCGGCCGACGGCCAGCAGGGCGGCCACCGGGAGCTCCACGGTGCCGTCCGCGGCCGCGTACCGGGCGGCCAGCCGCAGGTACGCCCGCTCGATCCGGGCGGCCGTCTCCGGGGGCTGACCCTCGATCAGGGAGGAGGTGAGCACGGTGCCCTCCAAGACGTCCTTCCACCAGCGGCCCGGGTCGACCCGGTGGGTCCAGCCGACCCGGTGCACCGCCACCCCGGTCAGCCCGGCCGAGCGGAGCAGCTCCGCGAAGGGCCCGGGGGCCGCGTACGGGGCGAACGGGGCGTCACCCGGCAGACCGGCCGGGCGGGTGGCCCCGGACTCGGCGAAGGCGTCGAAGAACAGGCCCTGGGCCCGGTTGGCCGCCAGGGAGTCCCAGCAGGAGAGCACCACCCGCCCGCCGGGGGCCACCACCCGGGCCAGGTCGCGGACGGCGGCCGGCGGGTCGGGCACGTGGTTGATCACGAAGGCACCGACGGCGGCCTCGAACCCACCTGCCGCGAACGGCAGTCCGGGCAGACCGGCGGTGACCGCCCGGGGCAGCACCCGGGCCGCCTCGGCCACCATTTCCTCGACCACGTCGGTGGCCGTCACCTCGGCCCCGAGCGCCGCCGCGGCCAGGCCCAACCGCCCGGTGCCGCAGCCCACTTCGAGCACCCTCGTACCTGCGCCGACGGCGGCCTCGGCGAGCATGCGGGAGTGCAGTCCCGCCGTCATCGCACCGAAGCCGCCGTCGTACGTACCGCTGCGCCGTGCCCAGCCGCCGCGCTCGAACTCCTGGAAATCCACCACGTGTTGAACAGCCCATCTGTGACCGGAGTGACCCGGTCGTGCCGACGGGCAGTCTAAGCGGTGGAGATCAGCTGTTCTCAGGGAAATGGCAGGCCACCTGGTGCCCGGCCTTCGGAGCGACCAGCCGCGGCTCCTCGCTCGCGCAGATGTCCTGGGCCTTCCAGCACCGGGTGCGGAAGCGGCAGCCGCTCGGCGGGTTGATCGGTGACGGCACGTCACCGGTGAGCCGGATCCGCTCGCGCTGCTCCTTGCGCCGGGGGTCCGGCACCGGGACGGCGGACATCAGCGCGTTGGTGTACGGGTGCATCGGCGCCGTGTAGAGCGAGTCCCGGTCGGCGATCTCCACCACCTTGCCGAGGTACATCACCGCGACCCGGTCGGAGACGTGCCGGACCACCGAGAGGTCGTGCGCGATGATCAGGTAGGTCAGGCCGAGCTCGTTCTGGAGGTCGTCGAGCAGGTTGACCACCTGGGCCTGGATGGAGACGTCCAGGGCAGAGACCGGCTCGTCCGCCACGATCATCTTCGGCTTGAGGGCCAGCGCGCGGGCGATGCCGATGCGCTGGCGCTGGCCGCCGGAGAACTCGTGCGGGTAGCGGTTGTAGTGCTCAGGGCTGAGGCCGCAGAGCTCCAGCAGGTCCTGCACCGCGCGCTTGACGCCGTGCTCGGTGGAGACCTTCTGGAGCCGGAACGGCGCTCCGACGATGGTGCCCACGGTGTGCCGGGGGTTGAGCGAGGAGTACGGGTCCTGGAAGATCATCTGGATGTCGCGGCGGAGCGGGCGCATCCCCGACACACCGAGGTGGGTGATGTCCCGGCCGTCGAACTCGACCTTGCCGCCGGTCGGTTCGTCCAGCCGGGTGACCAGGCGGCCCATGGTGGACTTGCCGCAGCCGGACTCGCCGACCACGCCGAGGGTCTCCCCCGCGCGGACCTCGAAGTCGATCCCGTCCACCGCGCGGACGGCGCCGACCTGACGGCGCAGCAGACCCTTGGTGATCGGGAAGTGCCTGGTCAGACCGGTCACCCGGAGCAGCGGCTCACGGTCGGAGGCCGGCGCGGGAGCGGGCACGGTCGCCGCCGTCGTCGATGAGTCCGTCATGGGGTCTTCTCCTGAGGGGTGGTACGGACGACGCTCACAGCCGGGGCGCGATCTCTTCGGTGAAGATGCGGTGCCGGTCGGCGATCGGCAGGTGGCACGCGGCGTGGTGTCCGGGCGCGGCCTCGGCCAGCTTCGGAACCTCGGACGTGGAGCGGCCGCCGGTGCGGTCCGCGTACGGGCAGCGCGGGTGGAAGGCGCAGCCGGAGGGCACGTTGATCAGGCTGGGCGGGGTGCCCTTGACCGGAACCAGGCGCTCCTGGAGCGGCCGGTCGAGGCGCGGCATCGAGCCCAGCAGGCCCCAGGTGTACGGGTGTTCGGGGGACTCGAAGAGGGTCCCGGCCGGCCCGCGCTCCACGCACTTGCCGCCGTACATCACCAGGATGTCGTCGGCCAGCTCGGCCACCACGCCCAGGTCGTGCGTGATGATGATGACCGCCGAGCCGAACTCCTTCTGCAGGTCCCGGATCAAGTCCAGGATCTGCGCCTGGACGGTGACGTCCAGGGCGGTGGTGGGCTCGTCGGCGATCAGCAGCGAGGGGTCGTTGACCAGCGCCATGGCGATCATCGCGCGCTGGCGCATGCCGCCGGAGAACTCGTGCGGGTAGGAGTCCACCCGCTTGTCCGGCTGCGGGATGCCGACCCGGTCGAGCATCTCGATCGCCCTGGTCCGGGCCTCCTTCTTGGAGGTGCCGGGGTGGTGGGCGCGGTAGCCCTCGACGATCTGGGTGCCGACCGTGTAGTACGGGTGCATCGCGGTCAGCGGGTCCTGGAAGATCATCGCCATCTTCTGGCCGCGCAGCTGACGGACCCGGTCCGGGCCGGCCGCGATCAGGTCCTCGCCGTCCAGCCAGACCTGGCCGGTGATCCGCGGGGCGCCGCGCTTGCCCATCCGGTGCAGGCCCATGATGGAGAGCGAGGTGACGGACTTCCCGGAGCCGGACTCGCCGACGATGCCGAGGGTCTTGCCCTTCTCCAGCGAGAAGCTGAGCCCGTCCACCGACTTGACCAGGCCGTCGTCGGTGGGGAAGTGCACCCGGAGGTCCTTGACCTCCAGGTAGGCCGAACCGGGCTGCGCGGCGCCGGACTTGTCGATCTGGATCTCGGTCATGCGAGCCTCACGCGGGGGTCGACAGCGGCGTACAGGATGTCAACCAGCAGGTTGGCCAGGATGATGAAGAAGCCCGCGAAGAGGGTCACGCCCATGATCACCGGCAGGTCGCTGGCCGCGATCGAGGAGACCGCCTCGTAGCCCAGGCCGCGGAAGTTGAAGGTGGACTCGGTGAGCACCGCGCCGCCGATCAGGCCGCCGAGGTCCATGCCGAAGACGGTCAGGATCGGGGTCAGGGTGGAGCGCATCGCGTGCTTGCGGATCACCGTGCCCTCGCCGAGGCCCTTGGCCCGGGCGGTGCGGACGTAGTCCTCGCCGAGCACCTCCAGCAGCGTGGCCCGGGTGAGGCGGGCGTAGTTGGCCGCGTAGAGGAAGGCCAGGGTGACCCAGGGGAGCACCAGGTTCTGGAACCAGGCGATCGGGTCGTCGGCGAACGGGACGTAGTCGTTCGGGAAGACGCCGAGCTGGTAGACGAAGATCGCGCTGGCCAGCATGCCGGTGAAGTAGATCGGCAGCGAGACGCCGGCCAGGGCCGTGGTCATGGTGAAGCGGTCCAGCGCGGAGCCCCGCTTGAGCGCGGAGATCATGCCGGTCATGGTGCCGAAGCCGACCCAGAGGATCGAGGCGCCGAGGGCCAGCGAGGCGGTGACGCCCAGCCGGTCCAGCAGCACCGGGAAGACCTCGCGCTCGGTCTTGAACGAGTAGCCGAAGCAGGGCGCGGAGCAGTGGGTGACGTCCACGCCGGTGCTGTAGTCGCGTCCGATGACCAGGCCCTTGAGGAAGAGCCAGAACTGCTCGATGACGGACTTGTCGAGGCCCATCTTGTGACGGATGCCCTCGATGGCCGCCGGGTCGGCGATCTTGCCGACGTAGAGCAGCGCCGGGTCGCTCCCGGTCAGTTTCGGCACCATGAAGAAGATGCCGAAGGTGACGGCCGCAACCACCACCAGCATGGCGACGACATTGACGAGCCGTCGGATGATGTACACGAGCACTGCGGTCGACGCCGCCCCCGGGCCGGGCACCCTCGTGGGGTGCCCGGCCCGGGCGGCGCCTTCACCTGCCCTTCGGACTAGCTGTGCGAACTACGGGACTGGGCAGGTCACTTGCCGTCGGAGGTACCGAGGGCCTGGAAGTCGACCATGCCGAACGCGTCGTTGATGAACACGTTGGTCAGGCGCGGGTTGCGGTAGTTGAGCGCCTTGTCCGCGACCACCGGCAGGTAGACGGCCATGTCGGTCACCTTGTGGTTGATCTGCTTGTAGATCTCGGCGGCCTTGGCGGCGTCCGGCTCGGCACCGGCCTTGTCGAACAGCGCGTTGATCTCCGGGTCGTTGGTCTCCGGGTAGTTGCTGTTGCCGTTGGCGGTGATGAAGCGACCGTCCATCAGCGGCTGCATGTAACCGGCACCCGTCGGGTAGTCGGCACCCCAACCGGCCACGATCAGGCCGTAGTTCTTGCTCTTCACGACCTCCGGCGAACCGGCCACCGAGGCCAGCAGCTTGCCGTCGTACTGGTCGAGGGTGATGTCGACGTTGATCGCCTTCAGCGCGGTCTGCAGGGCGACGGCGGACTTGATCTCCTTGTCCTTGTTGCCGCGGACCGCGATGGTGGCCTTGAAGCCGTCCGGCTTGTTGCAGGCCTTCAGCTCCTCCTTGGCCTTCTCCAGGTCGGGCTTGCCGTCGAGCAGGGTGAAGGGGTCGTAGCTGTCCGAGCCGAGGATGTTCGGGGGCAGCATCGAGCCGTACGGCGAGCCGGCCACCTGACCGCCGCGGGCGGTCTGCAGCGCGGTGGTGTCGGCCGCGTACATGACCGCCTTGCGGCAGTGCTCGTTGTCGAACGGGGCGATCTTCGGGACCATCGCGATGTACCGGATGAACCCGTTGTACGGGTCGTCGGTGTTCGCCTTGAGCTTGTCGTTGGTCAGCACCTGGGCCTGGGCGGCCTGGGAGAGACCGGTCTGTGCGAAGTCGAGGTCGACCGAGCCGTCGAGCTGGCGCTTGTCCATGTCGTCGGCGTTGGTGGTGATGGTCAGCTTCACCACGTCCGGCAGCGCCTTGCGGAACGGGTCGGTGGAGGCGTCCCAGTTCTCGTTGCGGACGAACTCGACGGACTTGCCCGGCTCGATCGACTTGAACTTGTACGGGCCGGAGGAGACCGGCTTCTCACCGTACTTGGAGCCGGTGTCCGACTTCTGCGGGACGGGCGAGGCGGTGCCCATCGCGAGCAGGTACGGGAAGGCCGAGTCGGCCTTGTCCAGCTTGAAGATGATGGTGGAGTCGTCCGGGGTCTCGACGGTCTTGAGGCCCATCTTGTCCGGGGTGGTGTCCGTGTAGGGACCCTTGTAGCCCTGGCCCTGGTCGAGGCTGTTCACCAGGTAGGTCGGGCCGCCGGAGATGACGTCCTGGGCGAAGACTCGCTCGATGCCGTACTTGACGTCCTTCGAGGTGATGGCCGAGCCGTCCTCGAACTTGACGCCCTTCTTGAGCTTGAAGGTGTACGTCTTGCCGTCGGCGGAGATCTCCGGCTTGGCGGCCGCGAGGTCCGGCACCAGCTCCAGACCGCCCTTGCCCGGCTTCGAGTCGAAGGCCAGCAGGGTACGGGCGTAGAAGCGCTGCATGTTCCAGATCGACGCGTAGTACGCGCGGCCCGGGTCCCAGGAGTCGGCGTCGGTGGTGCTCCAGAGGTTGAGCGTGCCGCCCTTCTTGTCGGACGGGTTGAGCACCTTGTCGACCGCCGCGTTGAAGCCGCCGGCCGACGCCTTGGAGCTTTCGCCGCTGGTGCCCTTCTTGTCCGCGCTGCCGCCGCAGGCGGTCAGGGTGACGGCCAGCGTGGCCACCAGGGCGGCGGCGGCGAGCGTCCGGTTTCGCGTCATGGGTACTTCCTCCTGATGGTCGTGCTGGGGTTGAACAGTCTCGAAAGGTCCTGGTACGGAGGGCAGTTCGCGGGACGGCTGACCGGGGGTCAGTTGCCCTTGGGGTCGAGCGCGTCGCGCAGCCCGTCGCCGAACAGGTTGAAGGCCAGCACCGTGATGAAGATGGCCAGACCGGGCACCACCATGTAGGTGGGGTCGACCTGGTAGATCCGGGTGGCCTCGGAGAGCATCTGGCCCCAGGACGGGGTCGGGGGCTTCACGCCCGCGCCGAGGAAGCTGAGGGCGGCCTCGCTCAGGATGTTGGTCGGGATGATCAGGGTCGCGTAGACCAGGATCGGGGCGACCAGGTTGGGGAGCAGCTCGCGCAGCAGGATGTGCGGCCAGCCGGCGCCCAGGCTGCGGGCCGCGTCGACGAACTCGCGTTCGCGCAGCGACAGGGCCTGACCTCGGACGATGCGCCCGATGTAGGGCCAGCCGAAGAAGCCGATCACCAGCACCAGGATCGCCATCCGGACGGCGCTGCCCTCCAGCCCCAGAACGGAGTTGGGCATCACCGAGACCAGCGCGATGGAGAACAGCAGCTGCGGGAAGGCCAGCAGGACGTCCATCACCCGGCTGATCACCGCGTCGACCCAGCCACCGAAGTAGCCGGCCGCGATGCCCGCCAGCACGCCGATGACCACCGACACACCGGCGGCCAGGAAGGCCACGGTGAGCGAGATCCGGGCGCCGTAGACGATCCGGCTGAACACGTCGCGGCCGAAGGTCGGGTCGACGCCGAGCAGGAAGTCGCCGCTGATGCCGCCGAACGCCCCCTTGGGGAGGCCGAGATCGGGGTTGATCTGGTCCGGGTGCGGTTCGTCCACGGGGTGTCCGAGCAGCCCGGTGATCACGGGCGCGAGGATCGCGGCCAGGATCAGCAGCAGCACCACGATGCCGCCGGCCAGCGCGACCTTGTCACGCTTGAGGCGGTCCCAGGCGATCCGGCCGGGCGACCGGCCCTCGATCCGCTTGGCCGGGGCCTCGGGGGCCTCCGGAGCGTCGATGCTCTTGGTGGAAGTGCTCATGTGTCTTTCGTTTCCCCTCGCCGACGGTGGCCGGCCACGGTGCCGTTCGTACGCCGAGCACCGGGCCCGGGTAGGGCCCAGACATGGCTACGGTCCGGAATCGCGATTGCGAAAGGTGCTGAGAAGCAAGGGAGTTGCCTGGCAGCTGAGGTAAGCCCCGCACTGCACTGCGCAGACTCTCTGGCATCGGGGAGGCCTTACGCCAGACCTGACAACCGAAGGATGCCCAACTGTGATCTGTCCGCATGCACGGCCGTGTCCTGGCGAATAGCGTTCTTCACACAGGTGTTACTCGACTGTCAAGACGGGTGCGAAGGGTCGCCGGTACACTCCGTCGACTTCCCTCTCGGGAAAGGACGGAGGCCCAGGTCAGCGCCAGGGCTGGTGCGGCCAGTAGCCCTGCGGCGGGTGGTTCGCCGACTCGCGGTCGAAGAACGGGCGGGCGAAGGCGCGCAGCCACATCGCCACCGGGTCCAGCTCGTCGGCCAGCAGCACGGTGGAGACCGCGAGCCCGGCCGGGGCGTGCGCCACCGCACGCTGCACCAGCGCCCGGGCCGCCTCCACGGACGGCGGCGAGGTGTCGTACATGTCCAGCCCGACGGCCAGGTAGGCGTCACCGACGGCCGGGCGCACCCAGGCCTGCCGCAGCGCCCGGAGCGGACGCACCGCCGCCGCCTCGCGCTGCAGCTGGGCGTAGAACTGCGGTGCCTGGACAGCCGGTTCGGCCAGCTGGAGCGGCCCGGCCGGCAGCCGGTCCAGACCGCCGGCGATCCGGCGCAGGTCCGCCCAGGGCACCCCGACCCCGCCGCCGGGCACGTGCGGGTTGAGCCACAGGCCCCAGCGGGTGCGGTACAGCGCGTTGGCGATCTCCATCCCGGAGATCACCTCGTGGCTCCTGGTCCAGCCGCAGAGCGACAGCTGGTCGGGGGAGGTGACGGCGGGGGCGTAGCCGTGCCCGCCGATCTCCATGTTCCCGTACTGGGCGTCCGGGCTCCCCGGCTGCCCGTGCCAGAGCAGCATCCAGACCCGGCCCGCCGCCAGCGCCCCCAGCAGCCGCTCGTAGGCGTCGTAGCGCTCCGGCGCGACCTCGCCGAGGGCGCGCTCGATCGCGCCGTCTGCCGCCGCTCCCGCGCTCATGCCGTGCTCCGCCCGCCGTCCCGTCTCGCGCTCGGCCACCCGTGGCCGTCCGTGGTTGTCGGGGGGAAGCCTATTGGCCGAGCCCGACAGCCGTCATACCGCCGCCCCGTACCGGCGCGTAACGGTTCGGTGGTCAGTTCGGACGTCAGCCCGGGACCGTCCCGGACCTGACGTAGAACGGACGGACCCGGGTGAGCATCCACTCCACCACCGGGTCGGCCACCAGGTCGAGCAGCACCAGGTGGACGCCCCACCGCGGCGGCATGGTTCCGAGCGCCCGGCCGAGCGCCTCGTTGACCTGCCCCGGATCGGCCGGCCAGGCCGGGTCCAGCTGCACCCCGACGAACAGCACCGGGGTGTCCAGCTCCACTCCGGCCAGCGCCCGACGGGCCGTCAGCACCCCCGGCAGCTCGGCCAGTTCGGTGATCGCCGCACCGAGGAAGGCGTACGGCTCCTCGGCCGGCTCCGGCTCCCGCAGCGCCACCCGGGCACCGCCCTCCGGCTGCTGCTCCCAGCGCTCCGCGAGCGGCCCGCGGCGCAGCTCGCCGACCCCCTCCGGCGGCACCGGGATGCCCACCGGCGCCTCCGGGTTGACCGCGATCCCGACCCCGACCGGCAGCCCGCGGGCGAACTCCCAGGCCGGTGCGATCGCGAACGGCACGCCGGGCGCGAGCTGGAGGAAGAGCTCCTGCGAGGAGAACACCGGCACGTACGGGGACCCGGCCAGCTCGATGGTCGGCAGGTCCAGCCCCTCGCCCTGCGGGTCGGCCCCGGCCGGCAGCGGGATCCAGATCTGACTGCGCGCCAGCACCTCGATCACCCGCGGCGTCGCCCCCGGATCGCCCAGCGCCGCCGTCAGCACCTGCTCCAGCTCGTTGGCCGGCCAGCTCCCCCCGGCCGGCGCACTACCGGGCTCGGCCCACCCCTGCACCCCGGTCTCGCCAGGCTGGTTCATCGGTCGCGCCCCTCTGTAGCTGTGCGGGCTCAGCCTAGGGCCTGTCTGACGCCTGCGGGGGCGGGAGTGACGTGGTCCGGGGCAGACCTGACCCAGCGGGCGGGCCCCTCTCCCGTCCGGGCCGGGTCTCGTGCCATGATGACCCCGCTCGACAACTTCACACTGGCCGCTCGAACCCGCGCGGGAGAGTCCGGAGTGCGCCCCGTGCGCTGGGCCGGCGCCGAAGGAGCAAGTCCTCCCCGGAATCTCTCAGGCACCCCTACCGCACGGGCGAGGCAGATCTGGAAAGTGGACACGGCCGCGCCGTGCGCCCACCCACGGTGCAAGCCGCCATCCTTGGATGGGCGGTGAAGCTCTCAGGTTGCGACGACAGACGGGGAGACTCCACCCCCGCATGCCCGTTTCCGGCCAAGGAGTTCCGTCGCCATGTCCCCTCGCCTGACCGCGCTCGACGCACTGCACCGCTCGCTCGGTGCCACCATGACCGACTTCGCGGGCTGGGACATGCCGCTGCGCTACGGCAGCGAGCGCGAGGAGCACCTGGCCGTCCGCACCAAGGCCGGCCTGTTCGACCTCTCGCACATGGGCGAGATCACCGTGACCGGCCCGCAGGCCGGTGAGCTGCTCGACTTCGCGCTGGTCGGCCACATCTCCGCGCTCGGCGTGCTGCGCGCCCGCTACACCATGATCTGCCGCGAGGACGGCGGCATCCTGGACGACCTGATCGTCTACCGGACCGGCGACGCCGAGTACATGGTGGTGGCCAACGCCTCCAACGCCCAGGTCGTGCTGGACGCGCTGACCGAGCGCGCGGCCGGCTTCGACGCCGAGGTCCGCGACGACCGGGACGCCTACGCGCTGCTCGCGGTCCAGGGCCCGGAGGCCAACGGCATCCTCGCCTCCGTCACCGACGCCGACCTGCCCGGCCTCAAGTACTACGCCCTGCTGCCCGCCACCGTCGCGGGCCGGGAGGTCTGGCTGGCCCGCACCGGCTACACCGGTGAGGACGGCTTCGAGGTCTTCTGCGCCCCGGCCGACGCCGAGCACCTGTGGACCGCGCTGACCGAGGCCGGCACCGAAGCCGGCCTGGTCCCCTGCGGCCTCTCCTGCCGCGACACCCTCCGCCTGGAGGCCGGCATGCCGCTGTACGGGCACGAGCTGACCACCGAGCTGACCCCCTTCGACGCCGGCCTCGGACGGGTCGTCAAGTTCGAGAAGGAGGGCGACTTCGTCGGCCGCAAGGCCTTGGAGGCCGCCGCGGCGCAGGCCGAGTCCAACCCGCCGCGCAAGCTGGTCGGCCTGGTCTCCGAGGGCAAGCGGGTCCCGCGGGCCGAGTACGCCGTGGTCGACGCGGACGGTACCCCGATCGGGCGGATCACCTCCGGCGCCCCCTCCCCCACCCTGGGCAAGCCGATCGCCATCGCCTACGTGGACGCGGCGCACGCCGCCCCCGGCAGCGCGGTCGCGGTCGACGTGCGCGGCAAGCACGAGCCGGTCGAGGTCATCGCGCTGCCGTTCTACAAGCGCGCCCGCTAACGCCTCCTCACATCCCGGCCCCTCACATCCCGAAACGCCCGGTCCGCTCAGCGGACGGCTTCGCCCTACCCTCTTGCGATCCTGGAGAATGACGTCATGAGCAACCCCACGAACCTGCAGTACACCGAGGAGCACGAGTGGCTGACCACCGCCGAGAGCGGTGCGGTCGCGACGGTCGGCATCACCAAGCACGCCGCCGACGCGCTCGGTGACATCGTCTACGTCCAGCTGCCCGAGGTCGGCGACGAGATCACCGCCGGTGAGTCCTGTGGCGAGCTCGAGTCCACCAAGTCGGTCAGCGACCTGTTCTCGCCCGTCACCGGCACGGTGACCGAGATCAACCAGGCCGTCATCGACGACCCGGCCTCGGTCAACAACGAACCGTTCGGCGACGCCTGGCTGTTCAAGGTCGAGATCGCCGAGACCGGCAAGCTGCTGACCGCCGCGGAGTACGACGCCTTCATCGGCGCCTGACCCACCGGTAGACGGGGGCGGCCGCAGCGCGGCGGCCGCCCCTTCCCTAGGTCCACTGCCCGCACCGCCCCAGGGGAAGACCCAACATGACCGTCCTGAACCAGTCCCTGCACGCGCTCGACCCGGAGATCGCCGCCGCGGTCGACGCCGAGCTGCACCGCCAGCAGACCACCCTCGAGATGATCGCCTCCGAGAACTTCGCGCCCGTCGCGGTGATGGAGGCCCAGGGCTCGGTCCTGACCAACAAGTACGCCGAGGGCTACCCCGGCCGTCGCTACTACGGCGGCTGCGAGCACGTCGACGTGGCCGAGCAGATCGCGATCGACCGGGTCAAGGAGCTGTTCGGGGCGGAGTACGCCAACGTCCAGCCGCACTCGGGCGCCTCCGCCAACCAGGCCGCGCTGTTCGCCATCGCCCAGCCCGGCGACACCATCCTGGGCCTGGACCTGGCGCACGGCGGCCACCTGACCCACGGCATGCGGCTGAACTTCTCCGGCAAGCAGTTCAACGTGGTCGCGTACCACGTCGACGAGGCCGGCCTGGTCGACATGGCCGAGGTCGAGCGCCTCGCCAAGGAGCACCGCCCGAAGGTCATCATCGCGGGCTGGTCCGCCTACCCGCGCCAGCTGGACTTCGCCGAGTTCCGCCGGATCGCCGACGAGGTCGAGGCGTACCTCTGGGTCGACATGGCCCACTTCGCCGGCCTGGTCGCCGCCGGTCTGCACCCGAACCCGGTCGAGTACGCGGACGTGGTCACCTCCACCACGCACAAGACCCTGGGCGGCCCGCGCGGCGGCATCATCCTGGCCAAGCAGGAGTTCGCCAAGAAGCTCAACTCCTCGGTCTTCCCCGGCTTCCAGGGCGGCCCGCTGGAGCACGTGATCGCGGCCAAGGCGGTCTCCTTCAAGGTCGCCGCCTCGGAGGAGTTCAAGGACCGTCAGCAGCGCACCCTGGAGGGCGCGAAGGCGCTCGCCGCCCGCCTGCTGCAGGACGACGCCAAGGCGGCCGGGGTCTCCGTGCTCTCCGGCGGCACCGACGTCCACCTGGTCCTGGTCGACCTGCGCAACAGCGAGCTCGACGGCCAGCAGGCCGAGGACCGCCTGCACGAGGTCGGCATCACGGTGAACCGCAACGCCGTCCCGAACGACCCGCGCCCGCCGATGGTCACCTCCGGCCTGCGGATCGGCACCCCGGCCCTGGCCACCCGCGGCTTCCAGGCCGATGACTTCCGCGAGGTCGCGGACGTCATCGCCGAGACCCTGCTGCCCTCCTTCGACGAGGCCAAGGCCGAGTCGCTGAAGGCCCGGGTCACCGCGCTGGCCGCGAAGTACCCGCTCTACCCGGAGCTGTAGTCCCCCGGTGGCCTGACGGCCACCGGACCGTCGTTATGTCAGGGCCGGGGCACCGCGCACACTGGAATCGTGGCGCGCGGTGCCCCGTGCCATGCCTGCCCGTTCCACCCACGAGACCAGACAAGGACGTCACCTCCGTGGCCATCAGCGTCTTCGACCTCTTCTCCATCGGTATCGGCCCCTCCAGCTCGCACACCGTAGGACCGATGCGCGCGGCCCGGATGTTCGCCCGCCGCCTCAAGTCCGAGAGCCTGCTCGCCCAGACCGTCTCCGTCCGGGCCGAGCTGTTCGGCTCGCTCGGCGCCACCGGCCACGGCCACGGCACCCCGAAGGCCGTCCTGCTCGGCCTGGAGGGCAACTCCCCGCGCACCGTCGACGTCGACCAGGCGGACGTGGACGTCGAGCGGATCAAGGCCGAGAAGCGCCTGCACCTGCTCGGCGTCCAGGACATCGCCTTCGACCTGGACACCCAGCTGGTCCTGCACCGGCGCAAGTCCCTCCCCTACCACGCCAACGGCATGACCCTCTGGGCCTTCGACGCCGAGGGCGCCACCCTGCTGGAGAAGACCTACTACTCCGTCGGCGGCGGCTTCGTGGTGGACGAGGACGCGATCGGCGCCGACCGGGTCGTCCCGGACGACACCGCGCTGCGCTACCCCTTCCGCACCGGCGAGGAGCTGCTGCGGCTCACCCGGGAGACCGGCCTGTCCATCTCCGGCCTGATGCTGGAGAACGAGAAGGCCTGGCGTTCCGAGGCCGAGATCCGCTCCGGGCTGCTGGAGATCTGGAAGGTCATGCAGGAGTGCGTCACGGCCGGCATGAACCGCGAGGGCATCCTCCCGGGCGGCCTCAAGGTCCGCCGCCGGGCCGCCTCCGGCGCCCGCGCGCTGCGCGCCGAGGGCATCGGCCCGGCCAACGCGATGGAGTGGGTCACCCTCTACGCGATGGCCGTCAACGAGGAGAACGCCTCCGGCCAGCGGGTCGTCACCGCCCCGACCAACGGCGCCGCCGGGATCATCCCGGCCGTCCTGCACTACTTCACCAACTTCATCCCGGGCGCCGACGACGACGGCATCGTCCGCTTCCTGCTGGCCGCCGGCGCGATCGGCATGCTCTTCAAGGAGAACGCCTCCATCTCCGGCGCCGAGGTCGGCTGCCAGGGCGAGGTCGGCTCCGCCTGCTCGATGGCGGCGGGCGGCCTGGCCGAGGTGCTCGGCGGCTCCCCCGAGCAGGTCGAGAACGCGGCCGAGATCGGCATCGAGCACAACCTCGGCCTCACCTGCGACCCGGTCGGCGGCCTGGTCCAGATCCCCTGCATCGAGCGCAACGGCATGGCCTCCGTGAAGGCCGTCACCGCCGCCCGGATGGCGCTGCGCGGCGACGGCCGCCACCACGTCTCCCTCGACAAGGCGATCAAGACCATGAAGGAGACCGGGGCGGACATGAAGGTGAAGTACAAGGAGACCTCGCGCGGCGGCCTCGCCGTGAACGTCATCGAGTGCTGATCCCGAACTGACCGGAGCGGGCACGGACTGTCGGGTCCGGGCCCGCTCCGCTTTTCTACGGTGGGTGCATCAGGGAAGGAGACCCGGGTGCTGGACGGCCTGAACCGCGCGCTGGACCGGATCGAGGAGCAGCTCGAACTGCCGCTCGACGTGGCCGAGTTGGCGCGGATCGCGCTGACCTCGGAGTACCACTTCCGGCGGCTGTTCTCGGCGCTGGCCGGGATGCCGCTCTCCGAGTACGTACGGCGCCGGCGGCTGACGCTGGCCGGGGCCGAGGTGCTCGCCGGGGAGCGGACGCTGCTGGAGGTCGCGGTCCGGTACGGGTACGGCTCGGGCGAGGCGTTCGCGCGCGCGTTCCGGGCCGTGCACGGGGTCGGGCCGGGCGAGGCCCGGCGCAGCGGCGCCGAGCTGACGGCGCAGCCCCGGCTCTCCTTCCGACTCGTCGTCGAAGGGAACAGCAGCATGCGGTACCGGATCGTGCACAAGCCCGAGTTCACCCTGGCGGGCCGGATGGCCCGGGTGCCCCTGGTGCACCGCGGGGAGAACCCGTACATCGCCGAGTTCCTGCGCGGCGTGGGCCGCGAGGAGTTGGAGCGGATCGCCGGGCTGGCGGCGCCGGGGGCGGAGCCGGCCGGGATGCTCTCGGTCTGCGACGGCCTCGACCCGAGCCGGGCCGAGGGGACCGAACTCGACTACTACCAGGCCGTGGTGGCACCGGATCCGGTGCCGGAGGGGCTGGACACCCTGGTGGTCCCGGCCGGCGACTGGGGCGTCTTCGAGACCTCGGGCCCGTTCCCGCAGGCCCTCCAGGAACTCTGGCGGGACGTCTTCACCCAGTGGTTCCCGTCCAGCGCCTACCGCAGCCGCCCGGGGCCCGAGCTGCTCGCGCTCGGGTCCTTCCCGGACGGCTCCGACACCACGGCCCAGCTCTGGATCCCGTTGGAGCGCTGACGTCCTGACGGACGGTCAGTCGCCGGTGGAGCCGTCGGCCAGCTCGCGCAGCAGGTCCAGGTGGCCGTTGTGCCGGGAGATCTCCTCGACCAGGTGGAACAGGATCCACCGGAGGTTGACCCGGGTGCCGCCGCGGACGGTGCCGACGGCCCAGGTGTCGAGGTCGAGCTCGCCCACCAGCTCGCGGTGGCGCGTGATCTGCTCCCGGTACTCGGCCACCAGGGTGGCGATCGGGACCTCCGCCCCGATCCGCATCTCCCGGTCCGGGTCCTCCTCGGTCCACGGCGCCCGGTCCTCACCCCCGAGCAGCACCACGTCCAGCCACCAGTGCTCCACCCACCGCAGATGGCTGATCAGCCCGCCGAGGGTCATCAACGGCGAGCCGGGCAGCTGCACCTTCGCGGCGTCCGCCGGGTCCAGCGCGTCGACCTTGGCCAGTGCGGTGGCCCGGGCGTAGTCGAGGAAGGTGAGCAGCGTGGTGCGCTCGTCCAGGGTCTGGGGCATATCGGTTCGAGTCATCGCGCCGCATCCTGGCCGACCCCGCCCGCCCTGTCGAGCACATTTCCTACGGCTCGCACGCCACCCCGTCGCCGTCCCTGTCCAACTTCCTGCTGTACCCGGGCTGCCCCACCCGCAACGGCGCCTTGCCGGCCGCCCTGACGGCGTCACAGTTCGCGTAGGACACCGAGGAGTTGCCCTCCGGCGGACTGCTCGGCTCAGCGGTCTCCGGCCGCACCGGCACCGGCACCGGCGTCGCGGCGACCGGGACGGCGGGGCGGCCGTTCGCCGGGGTGGGTGTCCCGCCGCCGGCCAGGCGGTCAAGGTCCGCCGACCACCCCGCCGCGTGCCGGTTCGAGGACGACCAGGGTGCGCGGAGCGCGAGGTGGATGCACAACCGCATCTGGCTGAATAATCAAAGGGAGGCAGGCGAATCCACGCGATTAGCGAAGGTGAACTAGCTTACAAACCTTTCGTTCGATTTTGCCCACATCCTGAGACCGTGCGATAGTCAGTCCATCGACACCCGCGCGGCACGCACCCCCTTGGCCGGCGCGGTGACATCTGCAGGGGCCCCCACGCCGCACCACGGCCATCCGGGGGCCCCGCACTGTTTTCGGGGCCGGGCCTTCGGGGCTACGTGCGCTCGCGGATCTTGAGTTCGAACCAGACGCCCTTGCCGCGCGGCAGCAGGTCGGCACCCCAGCGCTCGGCGAGGGTGTTGACCAGGAGCATGCCGTGGCCGGTCTCGCCGCCGGGTTCGGCGAGGACCAGGCAGGGCAGGGCGCGGGAGGAGTCGCGGACCTCGACCCGGAGCCAGCCGGGGCGGCGGGTGAGGCGCAGGCCGATGGTGCGGCCGCCGGTGTGGCGGACGGCGTTGGCCATCAGCTCGCCGGTGAGCAGCTCGCCGACTTCCAGTAACTGGTGGAGCCGCCAGCCCTGCAGGACGGTGAGGACCACCCGCCGGGCGGTGCCGACGAGTTCGGGGCGGGAGGGCAGGAACACCTCCTCCTCGGCGGCGACTTGGGCGCAGAGTCGGCCGAAGTGCACGCGCTCGACCTCCTGCGGGCTGAGTCGTTCCAGAGTCTCCAGGGCGAGCACCCCACCTTCCGCGATGTCCGACGGGCCGTCAGCAGTCGTTCCGGCTGCCGGAAGTGATGCCCACTCTGCTTCGCCCCATCCCGCCATGCGCCAATCATTGCGGACTGCGAGCGCCCGCGTACTGACAATGAGTAAACGATCACTATTCATTTGGCATATGACAGACGCAACGCACCTCCGACTCGCACAACAGAACGGCCCGAACCCCCAACAGGGGGCCCGGGCCGAACAGTTGAGCCATTTTCCGGTGTGCCGGAGTGCGCCGGAGACCTACCAGGCGCTCCACGGCACGGTCCAGCCGCTGAGGCCGTTCTCGCCCGAGACCGTCTTGCCCTTGGCGTTCTGGATCTTCACCACGTCACCGACGATCGAGTCGGCGAAGAACTTGCCGGCCGTGGAGCCGTCGCTGCCGCCCTTGGTGTCCTGGAGGCCGATGCAGCCGTGGCTGGCGTTGGACTTGCCGAAGGCGCTGCCCCAGTAGTTGCCGTGCACGTAGGTGCCGGTGTTGGTCAGCCGCATGGCGTGCGGGACGTCGGAGATGTCGTACTCCGAGCCCTTGATGTTGGAGACGGTGGCCGAGTTCATCCGGGTGACCTTCTCCTTGCTGGAGATGACCATCGTGCCGTTCCAGGACGGGTTCTGGTCGTCCCCGGCGGTGATCGGGATGGTCTTGGAGACCTTGCCGTCCCGCTGCACCGTCATCTGGTGGGTGGCCGCGTCCACCACGCTGATCTGCTCCCGGCCGATGGTGAACGGCTCGTCCCGGTCCACGTCGCCGAAGACCCCGGGCGAGACCTCGACGTTCTTCAGCCGGTACTTGATGGTCACCTTGGTGCCCGGCTTCCAGTACTTCTCCGGCCGGAAGTCCAGCCGCTGGGTGCCGAACCAGTGGCCCTTGACCACGGTGCCGTTGGCGCTCTCGAAGGTGATGCCCTGCACCACCGCGTCCTTGTTCTTCACCGGCTTGGAGAAGTTGACCGAGACGATCATCCCGACGCCGTAGGTGCCGCCGTCCGAGATGTTGTCGTTGCTGGAGACCAGCTTGGCCGGGGTCAGCGTGGTGAAGCTGGAGGTGGCCGCGGAGACCAGGCCGTCGCCGTCCTTGGCCTGCGCGCTCACCTGGTAGGTCATGCCGACCTTGAGCGGGCTGTCCGGCTTCCAGCTCTTGCCGTCGGCGGTGGTCTTGCCGGGCACCGCCTTGCCGTTCTTGTCGGTCACCTCGACCGTGGTCAGCGTGCCCTGGGCCACCGCGACGTTCAGCGCGTCGTTGGGGTTGACGTCCTGCGTACCGTCCTTGGGGGTGACGGTGAGCACCGCGGCCGAGTTCTTCGGCGTGCTCTCGGCGGGGCCGGAGGCCGCCCCCGAGGGCTGGCCGGAGCCGCCGGCCGTGGCCGCGCCGCCCGTGCTCGCGGCCTGCCCGCCGGAGCCCGCCGTTCCGGCGGCACCGCCCGAGCCCCCCGCGTCGGACGCGCCGCCGCAGGCGGCCGTCAGCAACAGCGCGCCTCCGACCAGCACGGCCACGGCGGCCCGTCGGCCTCTGACTATCGCGGCGTCGGCCGCCTGCACCGGCTTCACTGTGCGCTCCCCATCCGGATGTCCACGCTCTCTATACGCGTCGGCCGCCGGTTCGGTTGCACCCGGCCCGGGCGCGGTGCGCGAAGGATATCGGGGGAGTTCCGGTGAACACCCGGCGGGAGGGCGGTGTCCGTCCCGTGCGCCGTCAGCGCACGCCGAGCGCGCTGCCCGACCGCCACTGGTCCCAGCTGAGGTTCCAGCCGTTCAGGCCGTTGTCGGCCGGCACCCGGTCCCCCTGCCGCCCGCGCACCTCGATCACGTCGCCGACGGTGGACTGCTCGAAGAACCAGCCGGCCGGGGAGCTGTCCGAACCGCCCTTGACGTCGGCCAGGCCGATGCAGCCGTGGCTGGTGTTGGCGTTGCCGAAGACGTCCCGGGCGGCCCAGTAGTTGCCGTGCACGAAGGTGCCCGAGGAGGTCAGCCGCATCGCGTGCGGGACGTCCTTGATGTCGTACTCGTCGCCGAGGCCGACGGTCTGCGAGTTCATCCGGGTGACGGAGAACTTCTCCGAGATCACCATGGTGCCCAGGTAGGTGGAGAACTCCGGGCTGCCGCCGGAGACCCTCAGGGTCCGCAGCACCCGCCCGTCCTGACGGACCGTCATGGTGTGCGCGTCCAGGTCGACGGTGGAGACCACCGAGCGGCCGACGGTGAAGTGCACGTCCTTGGACTGGGTGCCGTAGTCCCCCGGGGCGCCCTGCACGTCCTTGAGGCGCAGCGACAGGGTCACCTTGGTGCCGGCCGCCCAGTACTTCTCCGGGCGCAGGTCGAGCCGCCGGCCGCCGAACCAGTGCGCGGCCACCGGCACCGGCGGGTCGGTGGTGACGGAGACCGCCTTCTCCACCGCGGCGCGGTCGGTGATCGGGCGGGTGAAGCGGAGCGAGACGGGCATCCCGACGCCCACGGTGGAGCCGTCCTCGGGGGTGAAGAAGGCGGCGAAGGTGTGGTCGGGGGCGAGCGTCGCGAAGGCGGCGTGCTGGGCCGCCTTCAGCCCGGCCTGGTCCTCGGCCACCGTGTCCAGGGTGTACGCGGTGGCCAGCGCGAGCCGCCCGTCCGGGACCCAGGAGCCGTCCGGGCCGATCTTCCCGGGCACCTCCGCGCCCTTCTGGTCGGCCAGCCGGACGGAGACCAGCTTCCCCTGGGCCACCGTCACCCGGACCGGCCCCTCGGCCGGCACCTCCTGCGCCCCGTCGGCCGGGGCGCTGGTGATCACCGCCCGGGACACCGCCGGAGCGGTCGACGCGGCGGCGTCCGTGCTCGGCACGCCCTGCCGCTCGCTGGTGCAGGCGCTCAGCAGGCAGAGCCCGACCGCCACCACGACCGCCACCCGGGAGCGCATGCCGTTCCTCCGTACCCACTTCTGCCGTCAACAACCGCCCGGCATAACGACCCTGAACCCGCCCGGACACGTCGGATCCGATACGCGCAGGAGACGTCGGAAGGCATCGGCACACGACACAATCGTTCACGGCACGATCCGTCACGTGACAGCGACAGCCGATCAGGGAACAAGAGCTAGGCGGGGCCCGGGACGTCCCGCGCTGGGAGAGGTGCGGCCGATGACGGCTTGGCAGCGGCGGGAACGGGCGGAACACGGCGCGATCGACCCGGCGGTGCCCTGGCCCGGCAGCTGGCAGCCGCTCGGCGCAAGGTTCCGCGCCGACCACGGCGGCGGCCACGGGACCAACTTCGCGCTCTGGGCACCGGACGCCGAGGCGGTGGAGCTCTGCCTGTTCGCCGAGGACGGCACCGAGACCAGGCACCCGCTCACCGAGCGGACCTTCCAGACCTGGCACGGCTACCTGCCCGGGGTCCTGCCCGGCGCCCGCTACGGCTACCGGGTGCACGGCCGCTGGGACCCGTGGACCGGCGCCCGGTGGAATCCGGCCAAACTCCTCCTCGACCCGTACGCCCGTGCGGTGGACGGGAGTTACACCGCCCACGACGCGGTCTGCGCCGCCGTCCGAGGCTGGCCCGAGCAGGACGTCGCGGACACCGTCCGGGACAACCGGGACTCCGCGCCGTACGTGCCCAAGGCGGTGGTGGTCCACGACGACGACGACTGGTACGACGACCAGCGCCCGAAGACCCCCTGGGCCGAGACCGTCCTGTACGAGCTGCACGTGCGCGGCTTCACCATGCGCCACCCGGGCGTGCCGCGCGAACTCCGGGGCACCTACGCCGGGTTGGCCCACCCGGCGGCCATCGGCCACCTGGTCGACCTCGGCGTCACCGCGGTCGAGCTGCTGCCGGTGCACCAGTACGCCGACGAGGACCACCTCCAGCAGCGCGGGCTGACCAACTACTGGGGCTACAACACCCTCGGCTTCTTCGCCCCGCACGCCGGGTACGCCGCCTCCGGCAGCCGCGGCCAGCAAGTGGGCGAGTTCAAGCGGATGGTCCGGGCGCTGCACGCGGCCGGCATCGAGGTGATCCTCGACGTGGTCTACAACCACACCGCCGAGAGCGGGGTGATGGGCCCCTCACTCTCGCTGCGCGGCATCGACAACGCCGGGTACTACCGGCTGGACCGCAGCCGCCGCGGCTACGCCGACTACACCGGCTGCGGCAACACCCTGGACACCCGCCAGCCGCACACCGTCCGGCTGATCACCGACTCGCTGCGCTACTGGGTCACCGAGATGGGCGTGGACGGCTTCCGCTTCGACCTGGCCGCCGCGCTGGCCCGGGGCTCGGACGGGGTGGAGATGCACCACCCCTTCCTCGGCGCCGTCTCCCAGGACCCGCTGCTCAGCCGGGTGAAGCTGATCGCCGAGCCCTGGGACGTCGGCCCGGGCGGCTACCAGGTCGGCGGCTTCCCGCCGCTCTGGGCCGAGTGGAACGACAAGTACCGGGACACCGCACGGGACTTCTGGCGCGGCGCCCGGCTGGACGTCCGCGAGCTGGGCTACCGGCTCTCCGGCTCCTCCGACCTCTACCAGCGCGGCGGCCGCCGCCCCTACGCCTCGGTCAACTTCGTCACCGCGCACGACGGCTTCACCCTGCGCGACCTGGTCTCCTACGACCACAAGCACAACGAGGCCAACGGCGAGCAGAACCGGGACGGCACCGACGACAACCGGTCCTGGAACTGCGGCGTGGAGGGCGAGACCACCGACCCGGCCGTCCGCGAGCTGAGACTGCGTCAACTCCGCAACCTGATGAGCACCCTGCTGCTCTCCACCGGCGTTCCGATGATCACCGCCGGGGACGAGCTGGGCCGCACCCAGGGCGGCAACAACAACGCCTACTGCCAGGACAACGAGACCAGCTGGCTGGACTGGTCGCTGCTCGCCCGGCCCGAGTGGCGCGAACTCACCGCGCTCACCGGCCGGTTGATCCGACTGCGGCGCAGGCACCCGGTGCTGCGGCAGCGCGCCTTCTTCTCCGGCCGGGCGGCCGCCCCGGGCGGGCAGCGGGACCTGGTCTGGTTCAACGCCCGCGGCAAGGAGATGACCGAGGGCGACTGGTACGCCCCCGACGGGGTGCTCGGGATGCTGCTCTCCGGCTCCGCGATGTCCGAACGGGACGAGCACGGCTGCGAGTTGACCGACGACAGCTTCCTGCTGCTGCTCAACGGCGGCTCGGTCGACGTCCCCTTCACGCTGCCCGGCGACCCCTGGCCCTGCCGGTTCGAGACGGTGGTGGACACCGCCCGCCCCGGGGCCGAGGACCCGGGGCGCGGCGGGTCCGTCACCCTGGCCGCCCGCTCGCTGGTCCTGCTGCGCGCGCCGGCGGAGGGACCCTTGGGGTGATCAACCCTCGTGGTACTTCGCGGGCTGGTGCGGTGCCACGCACCAGCTCGTCGTGCACCTCGATGCTGCGCCGCACCGCCTCCTCCAGCGAGCAGCCGTCGGCGGCGGCGATCAGGGTGGGCAGGTTGAAGTCGAGCCCCGGCCCGCTCCGGGTCGGCGCCGTCGTCCTCCTCGTCGCAGTAGTAGTCGTCCACCACCCACTCGGCCAGCGCGCACTTGGCGTCGGCCAGCACCACCGGTCCACTGGCCGGCGCCCCGGCGAGGACGCGGGCGAGAGGTGACACCATGGCGGCTCTCCTCAGCTCCGGGCGCCGTTGACCTGGACGTTCTCCAGGATTCCCAGCGCGTCGGGGACCAGCACGGCGGCGGAGTGGTAGACGCTGACCAGGTAGGAGACGATCGCCTTCTCGTCGATCCCCATGAAGCGCACGTTCAGCCCGGGCTCCAGCTCGTCCGGGATGTTGGTCTGCCGCAGGGCGACCACACCCTGGGCCTTCTCCCCGACCCGCATCGCCAGGATGGACGAGGTGTGCCCGCCGACCACCGGGATCTTGCCGCAGGGCAGGATCGGCACCCCGCGCCAGGCCGGCAGGTGGTGGCCGCCGACGTCCGCCCCGCCGAAGTAGAGGCCGCGCCGGTTGCACTCCCGCCCGAAGGCCGCGATCGCCTTGGGGTGGGCGAACAGGTAGTGGGTGTCCCGGCGCATGGAGAGCAGCTCGTCCAGGTCGTCGGGGGTGGGCGGGCCGGAGTGGGTGGAGATCCGCTGGTCGAAGGCGGCGTTGTGGAGCAGGCCGAAGTCCGGGTTGTTGACCAGCTCGTGCTCCTGACGCTCCTTCAGCGCGTCGACGGTCAGCCGGAGCTGCTGCTCGGTCTGGTTCATCGGCTGGTTGTAGAGGTCGGCCACCCTGGTGTGCACCCGCAGCACCGTCTGGGCCACCGCCAACTCGTACTCGCGGGGCCGGAGTTCGTAGTCCACGAAGGTGGTGTGCAACGACGGCTCACCGGTGTGGCCGGCCGCCACCTCGATCACGGCCTCGCCGAGCGCGTTCTGCGCCCGCCGGGTGCCGGCCAGGTAGCCGTCCAGCTGGGCCCGCAGGCCGGGCGCGCGGTCCAACAGCTGCCGGAAGGCGGAGAAGGGGAGCGCCAGCACCGTCCCCGCGGTGAGCGCCCGGACGGTGTACGCCCAGTGCGGCGCCTCCTCCAGGACGGCCTCCTCGCCGAGGTGGTCGCCGTCGGCCAGCTGCCCGAGGTCGGTGGGCTCGCCGTACTTGCCGGTGCCGGTCCGCTCCAGCTTCCCGTGCGCGATCAGGAAGAGCTCCTGGACCGGGGCTCCCTCCTCGACCAGCGCCTGGCCGGGGGTGACGGTCCGTGAGACGAAGAGGCCGGCCAGCTCGGCCAGCACCGCCTGGTCGGCGTAGCCGCGCAGCGGCGGCACCTCGGCCAGCGAGGGCGGCACCACCCGGGCCTCGACGCCGGTCTGCTCGAAGGCCACCCGGCCCCGGCCGACGGCGTAGGTCAGGCGGCGGTTCACCCGGTAGGTGCCGGCCTGCACCTCCACCCAGGGCAGCAGCCGGGACAGCCAGCGCGAGCTGACGTCCTGGTTCTGCGGTTCGGACTTGGTCGTGGTGGCGAGGTTGCGCGCGGCCGCCGTGCTCAGACTGAGCTGGGTTCGCTCCTGAACGGCCGCCGACTCGGAAGCCGGCTCGGTCTCGACCGTCATCGCCTGGTCCTGCCTCTCTCTCACCGGAGTGTCACGCTCCCGAGGTGATCGAATCGCACCGGCCGGGGGCGCCCACAAGAGGCGGCCGTTGCGCGGTCTCCGCTCGGCACAGCGCTTTCGAGCCAGGCCGTCCCGGCCACGCCCGGCGCACACCACTCCGGCCGCCGGCGCCCACCCGCACCACCGCTCCGCGGACCGCTCCGGTGCGCCTGCCTCCCGGAGGTGGCCGGTTCTCGCCGACAGGCCCGTAAAACCGGATGAGAAATGTCAGCGGATCGGCTTACCCTCTCGGCCGTGGCCGAGAAACAGCAGCTCAGTACCGCCGACACACCGTCACCACCCGCCGCGCAGGCCCCACCGAGACGTTCCACGGTGCGCTCGCTGCTGCGCCTGTGGCCGTACGCGCGGACCGCCCGCTGGCGGATCGCCGGCTCGGTCACCGCCGCCCTGCTCGCCTCCGGCAGCGTGCTGCTGGTGCCGCTGGTGCTCCAGCGGATCGTCGACGGGCCGATCGCCCACCACGACCTGGGCGCGCTCTGGCCGCTGGCCGGGCTGCTCCTGCTGCTCGGCTTCGCCGAGGCCGGGCTGTTCGGCATCCGCCGGGTGATCGTGGCCCGCCCGCTGGCGAAGGTGGAGAGCGCCATGCGCGGCGACCTCTACGCCAAGCTCCAGCGCCTGCCGGTCTCCTTCCACGACCGCTGGCCGTCCGGGCAGCTGCTCTCCCGGGCCACCTCCGACATGTTCACCATGCGGCTCTTCCTGGCCTTCCCGCTGGTCTTCCTGATCGTCAACTCGCTGGTCTTCCTGACCGGCACGGTGATGATGTTCCTGCTGGACTGGCGGCTCGGGCTGATCATGCTGCTGCCGGTGGTCCCGCTGATCCTGCTGACCAGTCACTTCGAGGGCCGGTACGCCGCCGCCGCGCGGCAGGCCCAGGACCAGACCGGCGACCTGGCCACCGTGATCGAGGAGTCGGTGCTCGGCATCCGCATCCTCAAGGCCTTCGGCCGCCACCGGACCATGGCCGAGCGCTTCAAGCGGCAGACCGAGGAGCTGCGCGGCACCGAGATCCGCAAGGCCGACATGCTGGCCAACCTCTGGGCGGTCATCGTCGGCCTGCCCGAGGTCGCCCTCGGCATCGCGCTCGCGGTCGGCGCCGTCCTGGTCGCCGACGACCAGCTGACCGTCGGCACCCTGGTCGCCTTCCTCTCCATCGCGCTGGCTCTGCGCTGGCCGGTCGAGTCGCTCGGCTGGCTGCTCGCCTACGCCAACGAGGCGGCCACCGCCACCGACCGCTACTTCGAGGTGATGGACGAGCCCGAGGACGACCCCGCCGGGCTCCCGGCCGCCGCCTCCCCGGCGACGCCGGCCTCCGAGGACCGGGGCATCCGCTTCTCCGGCGTCCGCTTCCGCTACCCCGACGCACCCGCCGACTCCCCCGACCTGCTGGACGGGATCGACCTGCACGTCCGGCACGGCGAGACGATGGCCCTGGTCGGCTCCACCGGCTGCGGCAAGACCACCCTCACCGCGCTGCTCCCCCGGCTCTACGAGACCACCGGCGGCAGCGTCACCCTGGACGGCCGGGACATCCGCTCGATACCGCTGCCCGAACTGCGCGAGCTGGTCAGCGTCGCCTTCGAGGACCCCACCCTGTTCTCCGCCTCGGTCCGGGAGAACGTCCTGATGGGCCGTCCGGACGCCACCGAGGAGGAGCTGTCCACCGCCCTGGCCACCGCCCAGGCCGGCTTCGTCGACCGGCTGCCCGACGGCACCGCCACCGAGGTCGGCGAGCAGGGCCTGAGCCTCTCCGGCGGCCAGCGCCAACGCCTGGCGCTGGCCCGCGCCGTGGTCGGCGGCCCCGAGTTCCTGGTGCTGGACGACCCGCTCTCCGCGCTCGACGTGCACACCGAGGCCCTGGTCGAACGGGCCCTGCGCCAGGTGCTGGCCGGGACCACCGCCCTGGTGGTCGCGCACCGCCCCAGCACCGTGCTGCTCGCCGACCGGGTCGCGGTGCTGGCCGACGGCCGGATCGCCGACGTCGGCACCCACCAGGAGCTGCTGCACCGCTCCCCCGCCTACCGCGAGCTGATGACCGGTCAGGCCGCTGCCGCCGACGCGGCCGCCGACTCCGATGCTCACGAACGGAGCCTCGCCCGATGACCACCACCGTGCAGAGCCCACCCGTCGAGGCCGAGGAGGAGCTGCCGCCGCCCGCCGACGACCAGGACATCCCCGTCCCGGCCGGCGCGCCCCGCAAGCTGCTCGGCGAACTGCTCGGCCCGCACCGCCGCCGGATCGGCTTCGCCATGCTGGTCATCCTGATCCAGCAGGCCGCCCTGCAGTCCGGCCCGCTGCTGGTCGCCGTCGCCATCGACCGGGGCGTCCCCGCCCTGCGCGACCACGACGCCGGCCCGCTGATAGCCGTGATCGCCGCCTACCTCGGCTGCGCCGCGCTCTCCACCGTGCTGCAGCGCGCCTTCATCCGGCTCAGCGGCCGGATCAACAACGACATCCTGCTCACCCTGCGCGGCCGGATCTTCCGCCACGCCCAGCGGCTCGGCCTCGACTTCCACGAGCGCTACACCTCCGGCCGGATCATCTCCCGCGCCACCAGCGACGTGGACGCACTGCGCGAGCTCCTGGCCGAGGGCCTCCAGGAGCTGCTCACCGTCGGACTCTCGGTCGTCTACATCTCCGCCGTGCTGATGGTGATGGACTGGCGCCTCGGCCTGGCCGCGCTGCTCTCCTTCCTGCCGATGTACCTCACCGTCCGCTCCTTCCGCCGCCGCTCGCTCCAGGTCTACCGGCGCTCCCGGACGGCGGTCGCCTCGGTGATCGTCCGCTTCACCGAGACCATGAACGGCATCCGCCCGGTGCAGGCCTTCCGCCGCGAGAGCGCCAACCAGCGCGCCTTCGACCTGGTGAACCGTCAGTCCGCCCAGGCCACCGCGGACGGCCTGCTGGAGATGGCCCGCTACGTCACCATCTCCCGCGCCACCGCCAACACCTGGATCACCGGCGTGGTCCTGCTCGGCGCCGTGCTCGCCGCCGACGGCGGCCTGGAGCTCGGCGTGCTCACCGCCTTCGTGCTCTACCTGCGCCGCCTGTACGACCCGCTGGACCAGCTGGCGATGTTCCTGAACAGCTACCAGTCCGCCGCCGCCGCACTGGAGAAGATCGCCGGCCTGCTGGCGCACGAGCCCAGCGTGGCCGAGCCCGCCACCCCGCAGCCGCTGCCCGCCGCCGAGGGCAAGGGCCGCGAGGTCTCCTTCGACGGCGTCCGCTTCGCCTACCCCACGGGCGCGGAGGTGCTCCCCCGCTTCGACCTGGTCCTCCCCGCCGGGCAGACCACCGCCGTGGTCGGCGCCACCGGCGCCGGCAAGTCCACCCTGGCCAAGCTGCTGGCCCGCTTCTACGACCCGAGCGAGGGCGCCGTCCGCCTCGACGGCGTCGACCTGCGCGCGCTGCCCACCGAGGAGCTGCGCCGGGGCGTGGTGATGGTGACCCAGGAGTCCTTCCTCTTCTCCGGCACCGTCGCCGAGAACATCGCCATCGGCCGGCCCGGCGCCACCCGGGCCGAGGTCGAGCAGGCCGCCCGGGAGATCGGGGCCCACGAGTTCATCTCCGCCCTGCCCGACGGCTACGACACCGACGTCCGCAAGCGCGGTGGCCGCATCTCGGCCGGCCAGCGCCAACTGGTCGCGTTCGCCCGGGCGTTGCTCGCCGACCCGGCGGTCCTGATCCTCGACGAGGCCACCTCCTCGCTGGACGTGCCGGGCGAGCAGGCGGTCCAGCAGGCCATGCGGACCGTCCTGGCCGGACGGACGGCAGTGATCATCGCCCACCGCCTCTCCACCGTCGAGATCGCCGACCGCGTCCTGGTCCTCGACCAGGGCCGCATCGTCGAGGACGGCACCCCTGCCACCCTCATCTCCGACCACGGCCACTTCGCCGACCTCCACCAGGCCTGGCGCGACAGCCTGGTCTGAGTGGCTGCGCCTCGCAGGAAGCGCCCCGCAGGGGCGCGGGGAACTGCGCGCAGGGGAATGGCAGCACCTGCAACTGGCCGACGGTGGATCAGTTGCAGGTGCGCCGCCTCCCGAAGCGCGCAGTTCCCCGCGCCCCTGGTGGCTCATCCCAGTGGGTCGGCGAGCCCCCACCCCGCGGTGAGCAGGTCGTCCACCGCCGCCAGGGCCGCCGTCAGCCGCTCCGCCCGAGTGCCCGTCAGTTCGCGCCAGGGCACCGCCCCGGCCGCGAGCACCTCGCGGAACCGCCCGTTCATCCACCCCCGCAGGTGCTCCCCGTCCCGTAGCCCGTCGTCGTCGAACGGCACGCCCACCTCCGAGGTGAGCAGGTACAGCGCCCTCGGCGGCAGCCCGGCGGCGAGCGCCCGCACCCGCTCCGTCGCCCCGCCCACGTACCGCTCCTGCCATACCGTGGCCGCCAGCGCGTCGGTGTCGCAGACCAGCACCGGCCCCCCGTCCCGCGCCGCCCGCTCCTCCGCCTCGGTCTGCCGCCGGCAGACCAGCTCGAAGTCCGCGTCCGTCCACTCCAGGTCGAAGACCGTCGGCACCGGCCCGCCCTCGGCCGCCACCGCCCGTGCCACCGCCAGCTTCGCGACCGTCAACTCCCGCCCGTACTCGGCCACCCAGCCCGTCCGGGCGTGCGGGCCGCCCCGGGCCCGCAGGGCCGCGGCCAGGTCGCGGGAGAGCGTCGTGGTGCCGGTGGACTCGGCGCCCAGCACCACCACCCGGCGCGCCAGCCACCCCCGTACCGGCGGCTCCAACTCCCCCCAGTGCGCCGCCGGATCGGCCCGCACCGCCGTGCCGGAGACGGCGAAGGTCTCCCGCCCGGCGTCCAGCACCACCGGCGCGGCCCCGAACCGCCGGGCCAGCTCCACCCCGTAGCCCTCCGAGCTGAACACCGCGTCCACCTCGCCCACCACCGCCGACCGCATCAGCGCGACGTGCCCCGCCCAGATCTCCTCGCTGCCGTAGTCCACCGGCAGGTTGTCGACCACTCCGGCCACCTCCACACCGGGGTGCGCGGCCCGCAGCCAGGCCACCCGCGCGGCCAGCGGCACCGACTCGACGTCCGCCGCCATCACCACCACCGTGACCCGCTCGCAGGAGTCCGCCGCCGCCCGGACCAGGAAGTGGTGCCCCGCGTGCGGCGGGTAGAACTTCCCGATCACCATCCCGTGACGGAACGTCATGCCGCCACCCCCACGACCGCCGCCGGGGCGACGGCGCTCCGCCAACTCCGCAGCCCCGCGACGCACATGCCCAGGAACAGCACGTACACCAGCGCCGTCAGGTACAGCCCCTTGCTCGCGTACAGCGGCACGTACACCACGTCCGCCGCGATCCAGAACCACCAGGTCTGCACCTTCTTGGTGTTCAGCAGCCACTGCGCCACCAGCGAGAGCGCCGTGGTCAGCGCGTCCCAGACCGGAGCGCTGCCGTTCACCCACCCCAGCAGCGCGGCCAGCGCCGCCGTCACCGGCACCACCAGGAGCCCCAGCAGCACCGTCTCCCGTGCCGAGGCGTACCGGACCTCACGCCCCGCACGCCGCTCCCCGCCCCGTACCCACTGCCACCAGCCGTGGCCGGCCAGCGCCAGGAAGAGCACCTGGAGCCCGGCGTCGGCGTACAGGCCGGCGCCCTGGAACAGCACCAGGAAGAAGACGTTGTTGGCCATCCCGACCGGGAAGTTCCACACCTTCGCCCTGACGGTCAGCCAGACGCAGACGGCTCCGGTGACGAATCCGAGTACCTCGGTCCATGCCATGACGATGACCCCTCCCGCTTAATGTCAGAGTGACGATAAGCGGGAGGGGTCATCCGTGCAAGCGGTTTCAGCGCAGGACGCCGGTGTCCATTCCGGCCGTCTCCGCCGGAAGGGCGACCAGGCCGAGTTCGGCCGGGGAGGCGAGGAGACGGTGGGAGGGGAGGACCCGGACGGTGTAGCCGAAGGGGCCGGTGCGGGCGAGTTCGAGGGTGCCCTCGTAGCGGTGGCGGCCGTCGAGGTCGGGGCCGCCGGTGGGCTTGAGGGCGAGGGTGACGGCGTCGGAGATGCCGTCGCTCTCGTCCACCCGGCCGGAGACGACCTGGACCTCGACGTCGGCGGCGTCCAGGGTGCCGAGGGCCACCTGTACCCGCACGGTCAGCGCGGACCCCAACTCCTGTGCCTCGGCCGAGCCTTCGGCCTCCACGTGCTCGACCCGGACGGACGGCCAGGCCTCCCGGACGGCGGCCTTCCAGTCGGCCAGCTCCCGGGCTCCGAGGTGACCGCCGGCGGCCAGCTCGCGCTGGGCCCGGGCGGCCGGGGCGTACAGCCGCTCGACGTACTCCCGGACCATCCGCCCGGCCAGCACCTTGGGCCCGAGGGTGACCAGGGTGTGCCGGACCATCGCGATCCAGCGGTGCGGCAGCCCGTCCGCACCGCGGTCGTAGTACCGGGCCGCGACCTGGTGCTCGATCAGGTCGTAGAGGGCGGCCGACTCCAGGTCGTCCCGCCGTTCGGCCTCCGGGCTCTCCGGGTCGAGGGTGGCCGAGGCGCCGTCGGCGGTGGGGATCGCCCAGCCGTTCTCGCCGTCATACCACTCGTCCCACCAACCGTCCAGGATGGAGAGGTTGAGGCAGCCGTTGAGGGCCGCCTTCATCCCGGAGGTGCCGCAGGCCTCCAGCGGGCGGAGCGGGTTGTTCAGCCAGACGTCGCAGCCCGGGTAGAGGTGCCGGGCCATCGCCATGTCGTAGTCCGGCAGGAAGACGATCCGGTGCCGCACCTGCGGGTCGTCGGCGAAGGCCACCAGCTGCTGGATCAGCCGCTTGCCGCCCTCGTCGGCCGGGTGGGCCTTGCCGGCCACCACGATCTGCACCGGCGCGGTCGGGTGCAGCAGCAGCGAGCGCAGCCGGTCCTGGTCCCGCAGCATCAGGGTGAGCCGCTTGTAGGAGGGGACCCGGCGGGCGAAACCGATGGTCAGCACGGACGGGTCGAGCACGGTGTCGACCCAGCCCAACTCGGCGTCCCCGGCGCCGCGCTGGCGCCAGGAGGCGCGCAGCCGGAGCCGGGCCTCGTCGACCAGCTGGGTGCGCAGGGTGCGCCGCAGCTCCCAGACCTCGGTGTTGCCGATCCGCTCCAGGCCGGTCCAGCGGCGGGCCTCGCCGGTGGCCATGGCCTCCTCGATCCGCTCCTGGCCGAGCTCGCCGGCGCCGAGCCGGACCACCGCCGGGTCGATCCAGGTGGGGGCGTGGACGCCGTTGGTGACCGAGGTGATCGGCACCTCGGTGGCGTCGAATCCCGGCCAGAGTCCGTTGAACATGCCCCGGCTGACCTCGCCGTGCAGGGTGGAGACGCCGTTGGCCCGCTGGGCCAGCCGCAGGCCCATCGCGGCCATGTTGAAGAGCTTGGGGTCGCCGCCGAGCCAGCTCTCCACGCCGAGCGCGAGCACCTGGTCGGCCGGGACGCCGGGGAGGGCGGCGTCACCGCTGAAGTGACGGGCCACCAGCTCCCGGTCGAAGCGGTCGATTCCGGCCGGGACGGGCGTGTGGGTGGTGAAGAGGGTCCCGGCGCGGACCGCCTCCAGGGCCGCCGTGAAGCCCAACTGCTCGGGTCCGTTCACGAGTTCGCGGATCCGCTCGACGCCGAGGAAGCCCGCGTGACCCTCGTTGGTGTGGAACACCTCGGGCCCCGGGTGGCCGGTGAGCCGGCAGTACGTCCGGACCGCCCGGACCCCGCCGATGCCCAGCAGCATCTCCTGGAGCAGCCGGTGCTCGCTGCCGCCGCCGTAGAGGCGGTCGGTGACCTCGCGCTCGGCGGCGGTGTTGCACTCGATGTCGGAGTCGAGCAGCAGCAGCGGCACCCGGCCGACCTGGGCCTTCCAGATCTGCGCGGTGAGGCTGCGGCCCGCGGGGAGGGCGAGCTCCACCCGGCAGGGGGTGCCGTCGGGCTCGCGGAGCAGGCTGACGGCCAGCTCGTCCGGGTCCAGCAGGGGGTAGCGCTCCTGCTGCCAGCCCTCGTGGGAGAGCGACTGGCGGAAGTAGCCGTGCCGGTAGAACAGGCCGACGCCGACCACCGGGACGCCCAGGTCACTGGCGGCCTTGAGGTGGTCCCCGGCCAGGATGCCGAGGCCGCCGGAGTACTGCGGTAGCGCGGCGGCGATGCCGTACTCCGGGGAGAAGTAGGCGATCGCGGCGGGCAGCGCGTCGGTGCCGTCCCCTGCGGACTCGGCGGACTGGTACCAGCGCGGTCCGGTCAGGTAGTCACGGAGTTCGTCGGTGAGGTCGTTCAACCGGCGTAGGAAGCGTCGGTCGGCGGCCAGCGCGGACAGCCGCTCGGCCGGCACCTCGCCGAGCAGCCGCACGGGGTCCTCACCGACCGCCGCCCAGACCTCCGGATCGACGGAGCGGAAGAGCTCCCTCGTCTCCGGGTGCCAGGACCAGCGGAGGTTGAGCGCGAGCTCGTGCAGCGGCTGGAGTTGTTCGGGCAGGACTGTGCGCACGGTGAATCTGCGGATTGCCTTCACGGCGTGCAGCCTAGACCCGGCGGGCGAGCCGAAGGTCCGTCAACTGACGTATTCGGCACCCGGATGGACCATTGATGAGATCACAACGGGCGCATTCGGCGGCATAGGGGCGCACGGGGGCGCATTCAATTCCACGCCCGCCCCAGGGGCACGTGAACACTCCGCAACGCGCACGTTTCCGCTGGCTGATTCACCCCTGCATACCGTCCGAAATCACCCGCTTACTCATCCGTAGGTCTTGCCGAGGCCGTCAGGATGGACAAAAGTCGGAGCTGCGGCGGGGAGAGCGATCCGGGTGGCGTCTCCTCCGTCTGCTTCACGTCCGGAAACCCTTCTTGCCGACGATCTTTCAATTCCCTTAGCCCATTCGGTCTGTGTGCTCGTGATCAGGCGTGTCCTCGTACACCTGCCCGTCGTTGTCGGTTGGGTTGGGTCGCACGGGAGCGCGCCCGATGCGACGCGCGCCGGGACGTGCGCGGGCAGGTCTCCGGAGCAGGTCCTCTCTCACCCACGCAGTCCCCCTCGGGCAGGAGTCAGGCATGCACGGTGACACGCGGGATCAACCGACTCACGGCGCGGCGGCCCTCGAACCGCCGTCGGAACCGGATCTCCCCGCCCCTCGGGCGGCCCGGAAGACCACCACTGCCAAAACCACCGCCAGGGCCACCACCCCTCGCAAGAGCGCCACCACCAAGAGCGCCACCACCAAGGCCACCGCCCCCCGGAAGACCATCGCCCGCAAGACGACAGAGAGCACCACCGTGATCGGCCGCATCCCCGTCCTGGACGTCTCCCCCCAGATCGACGCCGGGCGCCGCCCGGCCAAGGCGGTGGTGGGCGAACGGTTCCAGGTGACCGCCACCGTCTTCCGCGAGGGCCACGAGGCGGTCAACGCCAACGTGGTGCTCCGCGACCCGCGCGGCCGCAGCGCCCCGTGGACCCCGATGGAGGAGCTCGCCCCGGGCACCGACCGCTGGGGCGCCTACGTCACCCCGACCGCCCCCGGCCGCTGGTCCTACCTGGTGGAGGCCTGGGGCGACCCGGTGGCCCACTGGCGCCGGACCGCCGCCATCAAGCTCCCCGCCGGGATCGACACCACGCTGGTCCTGGAGGAGGGCGCCGCCCTGCTGGAGCGGGCCGCGGCCGGCGTCCCCAAGAAGGAGGGCCGGGCGCACGTGCTGGCCGCCGCCGACGCGCTGCGCGACACCGCCCTCTCCCCGCTCTCCCGGCTGGCCGCGGCGCTCGCCCCCGAGGTCACCGCCCTGCTGGAGCGCTACCCGCTGCGCGAACTGATCAGCTCCACCCGGCCGTTGCCGCTCCAGGTGGACCGGCAACGGGCGCTGTACGGATCCTGGTACGAGTTCTTCCCGCGCTCCGAGGGCGCCCTGGTCGACCCGGACGGCAACAACCCGCCGGTCTCCGGCACCTTCCGCACCGCCGCCGAACGGCTCCCGGCGGTGGCCGCGATGGGCTTCGACGTGCTCTACCTGCCGCCGGTCCACCCGATCGGCCGGGCCTACCGCAAGGGCCCCGGCAACTCCCTGACGGCGGGTCGGCACGACGTCGGCTCCCCCTGGGCGATCGGCTCCCCCGAGGGCGGGCACGACGCGCTCCACCCCGACCTGGGCACCATCGAGGACTTCGACTTCTTCGTCGCCGAGGCCACCGCGCTCGGCATCGAGGTCGCCCTCGACTTCGCCCTCCAGTGCTCCCCCGACCACCCCTGGGTCAACAAGCACCCCGAGTGGTTCAGCCACCGCGCCGACGGCACCATCGCCCACGCCGAGAACCCGCCGAAGAAGTACCAGGACATCTACCCGATCGCCTTCGACCAGGACTTCGACGGCCTGGTCAAGGAGACCCTGCGGATCCTGCGGCACTGGATGGCGCACGGCGTGCGGATCTTCCGGGTGGACAACCCGCACACCAAGCCGGTGCTGTTCTGGGAGAAGGTGCTCGGCGACATCGCCCGGACCGACCCCGACGTGGTCTTCCTGGCCGAGGCCTTCACCCGCCCCGCGATGATGCACACCCTGGGGAAGATCGGCTTCCACCAGTCCTACACCTACTTCACCTGGCGCGAGACCAAGGACGAACTCACCGAGTACCTCACCGAACTGACCGGTGAGGCCGCCTCCTACATGCGCCCCAACTTCTTCGCCAACACCCCCGACATCCTGCCCGGCCACCTCCAGGACGGCGGCCCCGCCGCCTTCGCCCTGCGCGCCGTCCTGGCCGCCACCCTCGCGCCCAGCTGGGGCGTCTACGCCGGCTTCGAGCACTTCGAGGGCGAGCCCGCCAAGCCCGGCTCCGAGGAGTACGCGAACTCCGAGAAGTACGAGCTGCGCCCGCGCGACTGGTCCCGCACCGACACCCTCGCCCCCCTGATCACCACCCTCAACCGCCTGAGGCGCCGTCACCCCGCGCTCCAGCAGCTGCGCGACCTGGTCTTCCACCAGACCGACAACGACCACCTGATCGCCTACTCCAAGACCGCCACCACCGAGGACGGCCTCACCGACCACGTCCTCACCGTGGTCAACCTCGACCCCCACCACCCCCAGGAAGCCACCGTCACCCTCCCCTGGGACGGCCCCCTCGCCGTCCACGACGAACTGACCGGAGCCTCCTGGACCTGGCACCGCCACAACTACGTCCGGCTCGACCCCACCACCGGGCCGGCCCACCTCCTCACGGTTCGGAGGAACCCTCAGTGACAGTGAACGATCCCGTGCCCGACACCTTCGCCGAGACCTCGCCGGGAGACCGCGACCCGGAGTGGTTCAAGCGGGCGGTGTTCTACGAGGTCCTGGTGCGCTCGTTCCAGGACAGCAACGGGGACGGGGTGGGCGATCTCAAGGGCCTCACCTCGAAGCTGGACTACCTGCAGTGGCTCGGCGTCGACTGCCTCTGGCTGCCGCCGTTCTTCGCCTCGCCGCTCAGGGACGGCGGGTACGACGTGGCCGACTACAAGTCGGTGCTGCCGGAGTTCGGCGACCTGGCCGACTTCGTGGAGTTCGTGGACGCGGCGCACAAGCGCGGCATGCGGGTGGTCATCGACTTCGTGATGAACCACACCAGCGACCAGCACCCGTGGTTCCAGGAGTCCCGGCGCGACCCGGACGGGCCGTACGGGGACTTCTACATGTGGGCCGACGACGACAAGCAGTACCCGGACGCGCGGATCATCTTCGTCGACACCGAGACCTCGAACTGGACCTACGACCCGGTCCGCAAGCAGTACTTCTGGCACCGGTTCTTCTCGCACCAGCCGGACCTGAACTACGACAACCCCCGGGTCCAGGAGGAGATGATCGCGGGGCTGCGGTTCTGGCTGGACCTCGGGATCGACGGGTTCCGGCTGGACGCGGTGCCGTACCTGTTCGCCCGCGAGGGCACCAACTGCGAGAACCTCCCGGAGACCCACGAGTTCCTGCGCCGGGTCCGCAAGGAGATCGACGCGGACTACCCGGACACCGTGCTGCTGGCCGAGGCCAACCAGTGGCCGGAGGACGTGGTCGACTACTTCGGCGACTTCTCCTCCGGCGGCGACGAGTGCCACATGGCCTTCCACTTCCCGGTGATGCCGCGGATCTTCATGGCGGTCCGCCGGGAGTCCCGCTACCCGGTCTCGGAGATCCTGGCCAAGACCCCGACCATCCCCGGCAACTGCCAGTGGGGGATCTTCCTGCGCAACCACGACGAGCTGACCCTGGAGATGGTCACCGACGAGGAGCGCGACTACATGTACGCGGAGTACGCCAAGGACCCGCGGATGCGGGCCAACGTGGGCATCCGCCGCCGGCTCTCCCCGCTGCTGGAGAACGACCGCAACCAGGTCGAGCTGTTCACCGCCCTGCTGCTCTCGCTGCCCGGCTCGCCGGTCCTCTACTACGGGGACGAGATCGGCATGGGCGACAACATCTGGCTCGGTGACCGGGACGGCGTCCGCACCCCGATGCAGTGGACCCCGGACCGCAACGCGGGTTTCTCCTCGGCCGACCCGGGCAGGCTCAGTCTGCCGCCCATCATGGACCCGGTGTACGGCTATCAGGTGACCAACGTCGAGGCGCAGCAGAGCAGTTCGAGCTCGCTGCTGCACTGGACGCGTCGCATGATCGAGATCCGCAAGCTCAATCCGGCGTTCGGCCTCGGCAGCTACACCGAACTGCCCTCCAGCAACCCCGCGGTGCTGGCCTTCGTGCGCGAGCACGAGGACGACCTGGTCATGTGCGTGAACAACTTCTCGCGGTTCGCGCAGCCGACCGAGTTGGACCTGCGGCGGTACGGGGGTCGCTACCCGGTCGAGCTGATCGGCGGTGTGCGCTTCCCGTCCATCGGCGAGTGGCCGTACCTGCTGACCCTGGCCGGGCACGGCTTCTACTGGTTCCAGCTGCGCAACCCTCGCAAGCAGTGACCGGCCAGTGAAGTAACGATCAGTCAGTTCACCTGCCCCGGGGGCGCGAGGGCGTGTTCTCGCGCCCCCGGGCGCCTCTCTGCACCACCGCGTACGGAGAACAGCCCAACGGCCACCCACACTATGGCGTGACACCCGAGCCCGGCTCGCGTGCCGTCGCCGCCGCGCCGCCGAAATCCGGAAGACTGACGGACCCGGCCAGACCCGTCGGGCAGTCGGCCCGCTTCCGGGGAAAGGGAGTCATGTCCGAAACCTCCCGTTCTCAGGCCCACCTGCACCAAGATCCGACCGGAGCGGCCCCCGCCCCGGTCGGAGCGCGGGGCACCGGGGTCCGGAGAACCGCTGTCGGGGTCAGCGAGCTGGTCCAGTCCGCCCTGCCGCTGATCGCGGCCTGGCTGCCCGGCCAGCGCTGGTACGCGGGCAAGGGGCGCGCGATCACCGGGCTGACACCCTTGGTCGGCACCCCGCTCCAGGTGGGTGACCCGGCCCTGCTCCACCTCCTGCTGCGGGTGGAGTACGCGGGTGACGACTCGCCCGGCGAGATCTACCAGCTGATGCTCGGCATCCGCTCCCAGCACTCGTCCGGCCTGCCGCCGACCGCCGTGCTGGGCCGGCTCTCCGGCGGCCAGCACGACGGCGCCGCGCTCTACGACGCGGTGCACGACCCGGAGCTGACGGGGCGTCTGCTGGAGCACCTGGCCACCGGCGACCGCTTCGGCGCGCTCTCCTTCCGCCGCACCCCGGGCCCGGGCCTGCCCGCCCACCTGCCCGGCCGGGCCTCCACCGCCGAGCAGTCCAACAGCTCGGTGATCTACGGCACCGAGTTCATCCTCAAGCTGTTCCGCCGGATCAGCCCGGGCACCAACCCGGACCTGGAGCTCTCGCTCGCGCTCTCCCGGGCCGGTTCCACCCGGATCCCCCGGGTGGCCGCCTGGTTCGAGAGCCGGATGGAGGGGGCCGAACCGGCCACCCTCGGCCTGCTCCAGCGCTACCTGCCGGACGCCGAGGACGGCTGGGAGCTGGCCCTGGACCAGGTCGGCCGGCTCAAGGGCGACCCCTCCCCCGGCAACTTCGCGATCGAGGCGCACCGGCTCGGCCGGGCCACCGCCGAGGTGCACCGGGTGCTGGCCCGCTCGATGCCGGTGGCCCGGCTGGACCGGGCCCAGACCAGCCTGCTGGCGGCCCAGATGGCCGACCGGCTGGACCGGGCGGTCACCGCCGTCCCCGGCCTGGCCCGGTACCGGTCCGCCCTGCGGTCCGCCTTCCGCGCGCTGACGGCGGACCACCTGGACGGCCTGCCGGTCCAGCGCATCCACGGCGACCTGCACCTGGGCCAGGCGATGCGCACCCCGCACGGCTGGGTGCTGCTGGACTTCGAGGGCGAACCGGCCAAGCCGCTGGCCGAGCGCAGGCTCCCGCAGCCCGCGCTGCGCGACGTGGCCGCCATGCTGCGCTCCTTCGACTACGCCGCCGCCCACCTGCTGGCCGGTACCCCGGCCGACCCGGAGCTGGCCCACCTGGCCGCCGCCTGGGCCGGCCGCAACCGCACCGCGTACTGCGCGGGCTACCACGCCGGCGGCGGGATGGAGCCGGGCTCGGTGCCCGAGCTGATGCGCGCGCTGGAGATCGACAAGGCGGTCTACGAGGTGGTCTACGAGGCCCGGCACCGGCCGAGCTGGCTCCCCATCCCGCTGGCCGCCATCAACCGCCTGGCCCTCACCGTCTGACGGCAGCTCACCCCGTCCGCCTCCCCGGCCTTCCCCGCCCCGCACCACCCCGACCACCCCGACCACCCCGACCGCCCCGACCCGACGATCCGCCCGACCCCCCGCAGGAGGACCCCGCCGTGACCCCGCCCGGCCAGAAGCGCGACCGCAGCACACCCGTGCCCGCCACCTTCCTGCCCGAGCGGCCCGGCGACCCGGCCCACCGCCGCGCCAAGCCCCGCCCCGGGCGCACCCATCCGCCGGCCCCACCACGCCCCGTCGCGGTCACGGCGGAACCGGCGGCGCCCGTCCCGGCCCCGGCCCCCGTCCCGGCACTCGTCCCGGACCCGGCCCCCTCCCGGCACCCGGAGACCGCGCTGCGGTTGCCCGAGGCACCGCTGCCGCCCAGTGAGATCGACCGGCTGCTCTCCGGCGAGCACCACGACCCGCACGCCCTGCTCGGCGCGCACGTCACCACCGAGGGCGTGACGATCCGGGTGCTGCGCCCGTTCGCCGAGCGCGTGCTGGTGCTCACCGGGCAGGGGCCGGTGGAGCTGACCCACCTCCAGCGCGGCCTGTTCACCGGCCTGCTGACGGGCCTTCGGGAGATCCCGGCGTACACGCTCCGGGTCGGCTACCCGGGCGCCGAGCCGCTGGAGCAGCAGGACGGCTACCGACTGCCGCCCACCCTGGGCGAGTTGGACCTGCACCTGATCCAGGAGGGCCGGCACGAGCAGCTCTGGCGGGCGCTCGGCAGCCAGGTCCGCACGGTGGCCGGGATCGCCGGGACCTCCTTCGCGGTCTGGGCGCCGAACGCCACCGGCGTGCGGCTGATCGGCGACTTCAACCACTGGGACGGCACCGGCCACCCGATGCGCTCGCTCGGCTCCTCCGGGGTCTGGGAGCTCTTCGTGCCGGGGCTGGCCGAGGGCGCCACGTACAAGTACGAGATCCACGCCCGGGACGGCCGGGTGCTGGAGAAGGCCGACCCGATGGCCCGGGCCACCCAGGTGCCGCCGGCCACCGCCTCGGTGGTGACCAGTTCGGAGTACGTCTGGCAGGACGCCGACTGGATGGCCCGCCGGGCCCGCACGGTGCACCACCGGGCCCCGATGTCGGTCTACGAGCTGCACCTGGCCTCCTGGCGCCCGGACCTCACCACCTACCGCGAGCTGGCCGCCGAACTCCCCGGCTACCTCCAGGGCCTGGGCTTCACCCACGTGGAGTTCATGCCGGTGATGGAGCACCCCTTCGGCGGTTCCTGGGGCTACCAGGTGACCGGCTTCTACGCGCCGACCTCCCGGCTGGGCTCCCCCGACGACTTCCGCTTCCTGGTGGACACCCTGCACCGGCACGGCATCGGCGTGATCGTCGACTGGGTGCCCGCGCACTTCCCCAAGGACGACTTCGCGCTGGCCCGCTTCGACGGCGTGCCGCTCTACGAGCCGGCCGACCCGCTGCGCGCCGAGCACCCGGACTGGGGCACGCTGGAGTTCGACTACGCCCGCACCGAGGTGCGCAACTTCCTTGTCGCCAACGCCGTCTACTGGTGCGAGGAGTTCCACGTCGACGGCCTGCGGGTGGACGCGGTGGCCTCGATGCTCTACCTGGACTACTCCCGCGAGGGCGGCGCCTGGACCCCGAACCAGTTCGGCGGCCGGGAGAACCTGGACGCCGTCGCCTTCCTCCAGGAGATGAACGCCACCGTCTACCGGCGCTGCCCCGGCGTGGTCACCATCGCCGAGGAGTCCACCGCCTGGGACGGCGTCACCCGGCCCACCGACAGCGGCGGCCTGGGCTTCGGGCTGAAGTGGAACATGGGCTGGATGCACGACTCGCTGGTCTACATCTCCAAGGAGCCGGTGCACCGCAAGCACCACCACGACGAGATCACCTTCTCGCTGGTGTACGCCTGGTCGGAGAACTACGTGCTGCCGATCTCGCACGACGAGGTGGTGCACGGCAAGCGCGCGCTGGTCTCCAAGATGCCCGGCGACTGGTGGCAGCAGCGGGCCAACCACCGGGCCTACCTGGGCTTCATGTGGGCCCACCCAGGCAAGCAACTCCTGTTCATGGGACAGGAGTTCGCTCAGGGGGCGGAGTGGAACCACGAGGACGGCCCGCAGTGGTGGGTGCTCGGTGACGACTGGCCGGCGGCCGGCGAGCACCTCGGCGTGCGCCGCCTGGTCGCCGACCTCAACCACACCTACCTGGACACCCCCGCCCTCTGGGAGCAGGACACCACCCCCGAGGGCTTCCGCTGGCTGGACGGCGGCGCGGCCGAGGACAACCTGCTCTCCTTCGTCCGCCACGCCGCCGACGGCACCCCGCTGGTCGCGGTCTGCAACTTCTCCCCCGTGGTCCGCCACGGCCACCGGGTGGGCCTGCCCCAGCTCCCCGGCCGGGAGCAGCTCTGGGAGGAGGTGGTGAACACCGACGCCGAGCAGTACGGCGGCAGCGGCATCGCCAACTCCCACCCCGTCAAGTCCGAGGCCACCCCCTGGAACGACCAGCCCCGCTCCGCCGAACTGGTCCTCCCCCCGCTGGCCACCCTCTGGCTCCGCCCGGCGGTCTGAGCACCCGTCACCCCGGGGGCGTGGGCCCCCGGGGTGACGGTCCGTCCTACGGGAGCGGGTAGCCGCCCCGGCCGACGTAGACGGCGTCGCCGACCGGGCGCTGGCCGTCGAAGCCGCCCTCGGACGGGACGTTGGCGAGCTGCTCGGTGTAGTCCGCGCCGCGGACGGCCAGCGTGGTGGAGCCACCGCCGTCCAGGTTGAGCGCGTCCACCGCGCCGAGGTCCAGCATCAGCTGGGCCAGCTCCAGGCGGGAGGCGCCGTACCAGACGGTCCCGGTCTTCCGGGCGTCCACCGTGACCAGCATCATCCGGCCGTACCCGTCCACCCCGACGGCCGTCCGCGCGGCCTGGTCGGCCGGGGCGTCCAGGACGTACTCGCGCTTGGCGTCGCGCACCAGCAGGTCCCCGCCGGGCGTGACGTACATCGCCGGGTCGACCGGCTGCCCGGGGCTGACCAGCTGGTCGCCGAAGCGGGTGTCGGTGACCGTCCGGCTCACCGTGGGAGCGGTCCTGACGGGGCCGCAGAGATTGGCCTCCAGCCAGCTCGCCCCCTCCCCGATGCCCTGGTAGGCGGTGCCGCCGGCCGGCACCGTCCGCCCGCCCCGGACGGGGTAGCAGCTCACCGCTCCGGCGGCGTCCACCTGGACCTCGTAGCCGTCGTCGGTGTCGGCCGCGCCCAGGAAGCCCGCGGCCGGGGTCGGCGCGCCGTACTCGGGGGTGAACTCGACGATCTCCGACGAATCGGTGCAGGCACCGCCGCTCATCCGCTCGTCCCGGTCCAGCGGGTCGGCGAGCTGGCAGTGCGCGGCCCGGCCGGGCGCCCGGTCGACGCCGTCCAGCTTCCGCGTCCCGGCCGCCGTCCCGATCACCAGTGCGCTGCTGAACTCCGAGATGTACGGGCGTCCGTGACGGAGCACCAGGGCCGATCCGGCCGGGCGGCGTTCGGTACCGGTCCCACCCTTCGGCCGGCCGCCGGCCGCCTCGCCGAGCAGCTTCCCGTCCGCGATCGAGAGCCCACCGAGGTCACCGGTGGACACCCCGGTGGCCGGGTCGAACACCACCTGGTTGTCGAAGAACCCGCCGTTGACCCCGACGTACGGCTTGCGGCTCTTCACCGCCGTGGTGGCCTCCAGCATCGCGGTGACCTGCTCGGCCCGGGCCGTGCCCGCACCGACCGTGCCCGTGAGCGAGAGCGGCGCGGCATCCGGGTCCACCACCACGACGTTGACCCGCCACGGGCGGTCGGCCGCGTCCCGGGTGTAGGTGGTGCGGGTGATCCCGGGGCCCGGGGCCGAGGTGGTCACGGTGCTCAGCGCGGCCAGGTTGGCGGCGGTGAAGGCGGGCGGCTCCTCCGCCGCCCCCGGAGCGGTGCCGAGCCCGGTCAGCAGGGCGGCCGTCAGGCCGAGGGTGACGGTACGTCGGATGGTCAGCACTGGCTCGTCCCCTCGACCTGCTGGTGGGAGCTGATGTTGCCGGCGTACACCGCGGGCAGGGTCGCGCTGTCCCCGCTGAGCACCACGAACATCCGGTTCGCCGGGTCCCCGGGCCAGCCCACCGTGTGATCGGCGTGCGGGTAGAAACAGGCGTGCCTGGCGGTGTGGTTGAAGATCGAGACCGCCTGGTCGTCCCAGTCCGGGTTGTACTGCGCGATCGCCGGCACGCCGACCGAGGTCATCACGCCCCGGCCGCTGACGTCCTTGAACAGGCAGACGTAGCCCTGCTCGCAGCGCTCGTAGCCGGTGGAGCAGCCGGCCTTGGACTTGGCGAGCTTGAACGACTCGGCCTTGTCGGCGAGCTGCGCACCCGTCAGGTTCACCACGGCACTCGACCGGGGGCGGATCGCCTGCAGCTCCCCGCCGTAGGAGACCCCGTCGTAGAGGCACCCCCAGTAGTCGGTGTTGTTCCGGACCGAGCTCACCCGGTTCTTCCAAGCGTCGGCGAACTCCAGGTCCGAGGCCCCCGCCGGGTACTCGTGCAGGCGGAGCTGGCCGTCGGCGCCGTCGTAGGTGCAGAAGTGCCCGGCCTGGCAGCTCTCCGGCACGAGCGCGGTGGCCCGTGTCCCGGTGAGCAGTGTGAGCACCAGGCCGAGCAGGCAGACGCCCAGGCCGGTGCGCAGAAGTGCTGTTCGCACGTGCGGTTCCCCCTTATTGATCATGAACGGCCGATCCTAGGGTCCCCACGGCCGGCCGGAGAGGGGTTTTCGGCAACGGCTGACCGCCCGTCAGGGCCCTGCGGCCCGGCGGTCCGGTGACCTTCGTCCCTTGCCTCCGGTGGGTGTCCGGGCATGCGGACGCCCGTGACCGGTGCGAATGTATGGTCGATGTGACCGCTGACCGAGGGACGACCGAAACGGAGCTGCCAGGTGGCGCGCAGCGTGTACGTGACCGGGATCGACCGGGGGGACGGCCGGCAGGCGGTCGAACTCGGGGTCATGGAACTGCTCACCCGTCAGGTGGACCGGGTCGGGATCTTCCGGCCGCTGGTCCACGCGAGCGCGCCGGGCGAGGCCGGCTCGGACCACGTGGTGGAGCTGCTGCGCGACCGGTACCGGCTGGACCTGCCGACCCACGAGCTCTACGGGCTCACCTACGAGGAGGCCGCCGCGCTGCAGGCCGCCCAGGGGCAGGACGAGCTGGTCTCGACCCTGGTGGAGCGGTTCCACGCGCTGGAGCGCCGCTGCCAGGCCGTCCTGGTGCTCGGCACCGACTTCGCGGACACCAACATCCCGGACGAGCTGGCCTTCAACGCCCGGCTGGCGAACGAGTTCGGCGCCTGGGTGCTCCCGGTGGTCGGCGGCCACGACGAGGACCCGCAGGCCGTGGTCGCCGAGGTGCGCAACGCCCACCGGGCCTACCGCGACCTGGGCTGCTCGGTGCTGGCGATGATCGCCAACCGGGTCGCCCCCGGCGCCAAGCAGCAGATCCAGCGGGTGCTGGCGGAGAAGCTCTCCGTCCCGTCCTACGTGCTCCCGGAGGAGCCCGCCCTGGCCGCCCCCACGGTGGCCCAGCTGGTCGAGGCGACCGGTGCCGAGGTGCTGCTCGGCGACGCGGCGGGGCTGGCCCGGGACGTCCGCGGCTTCGTCTTCGGCGGCGCCATGCTGCCGACCTTCCTGAACGCGCTGACCGACGGCGCCCTGGTGGTCACCCCCGGGGACCGGGCCGACCTGGTGATCGGCTCGCTGGCCGCCCACGCGGCGGGCGCCCCGCCGATCGCCGGCGTGCTGCTGACGCTCGGTCAGCACCCCGGCCCGAACGTGATGGCGCTGGCCGGCCGGCTGGCCCCCGGCACCCCGGTGGCCGTGGTCCCGGAGGGCAGCTGGCTGACCGCCGCCGCGCTCACCCATCTGGAGGGCCGGATCGGCCCGGCCAGTCCGCGGAAGGCCGAGATCGCCCTCGGGCTCTTCGAACTCCACGTGGACACCGCCGAGTTGACCAAGCGGATCGAGCTCGGCAAGTCCGAGCGGGTCACCCCGATGATGTTCGAGCACGAGCTGCTGGAGCGGGCCCGGTCGGACCGCCGGCACGTGGTGCTCCCGGAGGGCACCGAGGAGCGGGTGCTGCGCGCCGCCGAGGTGCTGCTGCGCCGCAACATCTGCGACCTCACCCTGCTCGGCCCGCCGGACGAGGTGCGCCGCAAGGCCGCCGCGCTGGGCATCGCGGTGCCTGCGGAGGACCTCGACCGGGCCGACGGCGCCCGGCTGCGGATCGTCGACCCGGCCACCTCCCCGCTGCGCCAGCAGTTCGCCGAGCTCTACGCCAAGCTGCGCGCGCACAAGGGCATGACGGTCGAGCTGGCCCTGGACGTGGTCACCGACGTCTCCTACTTCGGCACCCTGATGGTCCAGGAGGGCATCGCCGACGGCATGGTCTCCGGCGCGGTGCACTCGACCGCCGCCACCATCCGGCCCGCCTTCGAGGTGATCAAGACCTCGCCCGGCGCCGCGATCGTCTCCTCGGTCTTCTTCATGTGCCTGGCCGACAAGGTGCTGGTCTACGGCGACTGCGCGGTCAACCCCGACCCGGACGCCCAGCAGCTGGCCGACATCGCGATCCAGTCGGCCGAGACCGCCGCCCAGTTCGGGGTCGAGCCCCGGGTCGCGATGCTCTCCTACTCCACCGGCACCTCCGGCTCCGGCGTGGACGTGGACAAGGTCCGCAAGGCCACCGAGCTGATCCGCGGACTGCGCCCGGACCTCCTGGTCGAGGGCCCGATCCAGTACGACGCGGCGGTGGACCCGAACGTGGCCGCCACCAAGCTGCCCGGCTCCGAGGTGGCCGGCCGGGCCACCGTGCTGGTCTTCCCCGACCTCAACACCGGCAACAACACCTACAAGGCCGTGCAGCGCTCGGCCGGAGCCGTGGCCGTCGGCCCGGTCCTCCAGGGCCTGCGCAAGCCGGTCAACGACCTGTCGCGGGGGGCACTGGTCCAGGACATCGTGAACACCGTCGCCATCACCGCCATCCAGGCCCAGGGCCAGGCCCAGAGCCAGAGCCAGGCCCAGGCGCAGAACCAAGGAGCCGCCTCGTGACCGGAGCCACCCGGGTACTCGTCCTCAACGCCGGGTCCTCCTCGGTCAAGTACCAGCTGATCGACATGGTGGACGGCTCCCGGCTCGCCTCGGGCCTGGTCGAGCGGATCGGCGAGAGCGGCGGCCGCCTGGCGCACGCCCCGCTCGGCCGGGAGAAGCGCGAGGTCTCGGCGCTCTTCGCCGACCACGCCGCCGCGCTCAAGGCCGTCGCCGAGGAGCTCACCGCCGACGGCCTCGGCCTGGACTCCCCCGAGCTGGCCGCGATCGGCCACCGGGTGGTGCACGGCGGGCTGCGGTTCACCGAGCCCACCCTGGTCACCGAGGAGGTGCTGACCGAGATCCGCCGGCTGATCCCGGTCGCCCCGCTGCACAACCCCGCCAACATCACCGGCATCGAGGTGGCCCGGGCGCTGCGCCCCGACCTCCCCCAGGTCGCGGTCTTCGACACCGCCTTCCACGCGACGATGCCGGAGTACGCGGCCCGCTACGCGATCGACCGGAAGACCGCCGACGAGCACCGGGTGCGCCGCTACGGCTTCCACGGCACCTCGCACCAGTACGTCTCCCGGGCCACCGCCCGGCTGCTCGGCAAGGACCCGGCCGAGGTCAACGTGATCGTGCTGCACCTGGGCAACGGCGGCTCGGTCTCGGCCGTGGCCGGCGGGGTCTGCGTGGACACCTCGATGGGCCTCACTCCGCTGGAGGGCCTGGTGATGGGCACTCGTTCGGGTGACATCGACCCGGGCGTGGTCTTCCACCTGCACCGGGTGGGCGGCCTGAGCATCGATCAGATCGACGAGCTGCTGAACCGCCGCTCCGGCCTGCTGGGCCTGTGCGGGGACAACGACATGCGCGAGGTGATGCGCCGCGCCGGGGAGGGCGACGCCGAGGCGAAGCTGGCCTTCGACGCCTACGTGCACCGGCTGCGCAAGTACCTCGGCGGCTACTACGCCGTGCTCGGCCGGGTGGACGCGGTGGCCTTCACGGCCGGGGTGGGCGAGAACGCCGCCCCCGTCCGGGCCGCCGCCTGCGCCGGTCTGGAGGAGCTCGGCATCGCGGTGGACCCGGAGCTGAACGCGGTCCGCTCCGGTGAGGCCCGGGTGATCTCGCCCGAGTACTCCCGGGTCACGGTGGCGGTGGTGCCGACCGACGAGGAGCTGGAAATCGCCAGGCAGACCTTCGCTCTGGTACACCAAACCTGACGAACCATCAGCATCCCACCCCTCGGGACAGTTCGTTGACGATTCCTCAGCTTTCGGGCCGAATGCACCGATAACACGAACGGATAGACTGACCGATATGCGCCGAGCGAAAATTGTCTGCACCCTGGGTCCGGCCACGGACTCCTACGAACAGCTGAAGGCCATCGTCGAAGCGGGCATGAACGTCGCCCGACTGAACATGAGCCACGGCTCCCACGCCGAGCACGAGGAGCGGTACCGCAAGGTCCGCCAGGTGTCCCAGGACACCGGTCGTACCATCGGCATCCTCGCCGACCTCCAGGGCCCGAAGATCCGCCTGGCGACCTTCGCCAACGGCCCGGTCACGGTCGACAACGGTGACGAGTTCACCATCACCACCGAGGACGTGCCGGGCGACCAGCACATCTGCGGCACCACCTACAAGGGCCTGCCGGGCGACGTGAAGCCCGGCGACCCGGTCCTGATCAACGACGGCGTCATCGCCCTGGAGGTCGTCAGCGTCGACGGCCCGCGGGTGAAGACCGTGGTGATCGAGGGCGGCGTGCTCTCGAACAACAAGGGCATCAACCTCCCCGGCGCGGCGGTCAACGTGCCGGCCCTGTCCGAGAAGGACAAGGACGACCTGCGCTTCGCCCTGGAGCTCGGGGTCGACATGGTCGCGCTGTCCTTCGTGCGGAACGCGGCCGACATCGACGACGTGCACAAGGTCATGGACGAGGTCGGCATTCGTGTGCCGGTCATCGCCAAGATCGAGAAGCCGCAGGCCGTCGAGGCGATGGAGGAGATCGTCCTCGCCTTCGACGCCATCATGGTGGCCCGCGGCGACCTGGCGGTCGAGTACCCGCTGGAGAAGGTGCCGCTGGTCCAGAAGCAGCTGATCACCCTGGCCCGCCGCAACGCCAAGCCGGTCATCGTCGCCACCCAGATGATGGAGTCGATGATCCACGCCTCGCGGCCGACCCGCGCCGAGGTCTCCGACGTGGCCAACGCCATCCTGGACGGCGCGGACGCGATCATGCTCTCCGCCGAGTCCAGCGTCGGCAAGTACCCGATCGAGACCGTCAAGACCATGAGCCGGATCGCCGAGACGGCCGAGGAGGAGCTGCTCGCGCAGGGCCTCCAGCCGCTCAACCCGGGCCGCAAGCCGCGCACCCAGGGCGGCTCGATCGCCCGCGCCGCCTGCGAGCTGGGCGACTTCCTCAACGCCAAGGCGCTGGTCGCGTTCACCAAGTCCGGTGACACCGCCCGCCGCCTGTCGCGCTACCGCTCGCCGATCCCGGTGATCGCCTTCACCCCGGACGCCGCGACCCGCGCCCAGCTCTCGCTGAGCTGGGGCGTCGAGGCGTACGTCACCGAGCAGGTAGAGACCACCGACGCCATGGTCGCCCAGGTCGACCAGGAGCTGCTGGCGCTGAGCCGCCTGAGCGAGGGCGACACCGTCATCGTCACGGCCGGCTCCCCGCCCGGCGTCCCCGGCAACACCAACATGGTCCAGGTCCACCACCTGGGCACCCGCAGCGGTCTCTGACCTGTAGCGGCAAGCCGAACGGGCCGTCACCTCCTCACGG
>NZ_JBVJLD010000008.1:52373-77095 GCF_055584905.1 Kitasatospora sp. NPDC088742
CCGGCAACACCAACATGGTCCAGGTCCACCACCTGGGCACCCGCAGCGGTCTCTGACCTGTAGCGGCAAGCCGAACGGGCCGTCACCTCCTCACGGAGGTGACGGCCCGTCGGTCGTGGTCCCTAGTAGGGCGTCTGGTCGTTGTAGAGGTGCATGCCGGGGATCTTCAGCGTGCCGCCGAACTGCCCGGCCTGGACGGCCTTGGCGTCCTTCAGCTTGAGGTCCAGCGGGATCGGAACGGTGCTGATCAGGTCCCAGAGCCAGCGCGGCAGGGTGTCCGGGGTGAGGGTGATCTCGCCCAGGTCGATCGGGATCGGCAGGCCGATCACCTCGGTGAGGTGGCCGGACAGGCTCTCCACGTACATGGTGACCGGGCCCTGACGCATCGTCGAGGTGGTGCCGGGGCCGCCCTTCACGTGGAAGGTGTAGCCCGGTATCTCGATCGTCGACATGTCGAGGTTCTCGATGTCCACGCTCGCGGTGGTGAACTTGAGCACCCGCTTGGTGCCGCTCGGCGTCCGGACGTCGTAGACGCCGTTGAAGACCGAGCCGTGCAGGGCCAGCAGGGTGGAGCGCAGCGTCCAGTTCTGCTCCGGCACCACGTGGCCCGGGCCGGCCGCCAAGGCCTTCGCGGACCGGGTGTCCACCGCGCAGTTGGGGTCGGCCGAGGGGCTCGGCGAGGCGCTCGGCGCGACACCCGGCTTGGCCTTCTCGGTGGACTTCGCCGACGGGACGGCCTTGGCCGAGGGGGCCGCGGACGGCGCCGCCGAGGACTGCTGCGCGGCCGGGGCGTCCGGGGTCGCGCTCGCGCTCGCACCGGTGCGCGGCTGCGGCGTGCCCTGGTTCGCGGTCGGGGTCGGGGTGGGCGTGGCCGGCTGGCCCGGTCCGGTCGCCGGGGTCGGCGTGGCCTGGGCCGGCTTCGGGGGCTGCGCCAGCGTCGGGGTCGGGGACTTCGACGGGGTGAAGACCCCGAGCAGATCGTCGATCAGTCCGGCCTGGGAGACCTTCGCAGTGCTCTCGCCGCCCAGCGCCACCGCGTTGCTGACGGTCCGTCCGGTACCGCCGACCAGGCTCGCGGTGGTCGGCGAGGCGGACGGAGCCGGCACGCTCGCGGGAGCGGAGGGCGTCACGGGCGCGGACGGCGCGCCGGAGGGCTTGGCCGAGGGCACCGTGCTGGGCAGACCCGGGCCGGGGAGCGGGGTCAGCTCGCTCTTCGGGACCGGGGTCTCCTCCAGGATGGTGTCCGGCGCCGTCGCCGCGCCGCAGGAGGTCTTGGGCTCGGCCTGCGCCAGGGTCGGGATCGCGCCCATCAGCAGCGCGGTCGGCACCGCGGCCAGCGCGAACGCCCGCCCGCGCAGCCGCCCGGTGCGGCGCGGTGCGGCGTGCCGGGGGCCGGGCACCTTGGCCGCGCCCGGCTCGACTGCGTCGGTCACCGTTGCTCCCCCTGCTCGGTCGGCGCGGGCTGCTCCTCGGCGACGCGCTGCACGGGCAGCGCCTCGGCCTGCGCGGCCTGCTCGTCGGAGGCCGGCTCGTGGGCGGCCTGGAACCCGGCGGCCTGGAACGGGGCGTGCTGCTGCTCGGCGCCGGGGTGTCCCGCGAACTCGGGTCCCACCACGGGCGGTTCGGCCTGGATCGGCGCCCAGGAGACCAGCAGGCCACCGCCCACCAGACCGAGCGTCAGCCCCATCAGGAAGCCGCCGAAGTTGGCGATCGGGATCGAGACCAGGGCCAGGATGGTGGTGGCGACCCCGGCGAAGATGCGGACCGCGGGCTGGAACCACCCGGTGAGGCCGAGCGCGATCATCAGCAGGCCGATGACCAGCGAGCCCGCCCCGGCCGTGGTGGCCATCTGGACGGTCATGCCGCTGAGGTTGAGGCTGTGGTACGGCAGGTAGAGGATCGGCACACCGGCGAGCATGGCCAGCAGGCCGCCCCAGAAGGGCCTGGTGCGGCGCCAGTTGCGGAACCCGGTCCGCGCACGGGTGAACGGGCTCCCGGCCTCGGGCCAGGACTGGGCAGTTGCGCTGGACACGATGCAACTCCTCGACGGGATCTACGAGGTGGGCGGTGCGAGATGGTGCGGCCGGGGCCAGCCGAAGCCGGCCCCGGCCAGATGGACCACGTTGCGGGTCCGACCGGTCCGACTACTGCTTGGCAGCGTTCGGGTCCAGCACGGAGCCCGGCTTAGGGTCCTCGTAGAAGCACTCCTTGCCCTTGCCGTTGCTGCCCAGGTACAGGTCCAGCGACAGGCCGCGGAGGTTGAAGGTGCCGGCCGAGGTAGCGTAGGCGGTCTGCTTCACGTCGGTGAGCGTGGCGCTCTTGGCCGCCTGCGAGAAGCCCATCAGGCCGCTGGGCTTGGTGGTGCCCAGCGCGCTCTTCCAGTCCTTGGTCGCGGTGCCGTCGAGGGTCGAGGCGTCCTGGCCGATGTTGATGCTCTTGAACTCCGCGTCACCCCGCAGACTGTCCAGGTCGATCAGCAGGTTCTCGGCGGTGACCTGCTTCTTCGGATCGTCGCTCTTGCCTGCCTCCAGACGCATGGTGACGTCCGGCAGCTTGAGACCGAGCAGGCTCGGGCTGGTGACGACCGACTGGCACATGCCCTTGAGGGTGGCCGTGTCGAAAGCCGAGATGGCGACCGGGTGGATCTGACCGTTGACCTCGGCATCGAACGAACCGAACTGGGCGAACTTCTCGCCCGTCAGCTGCTCCACCGTGACCTTGAAGCGCTGCCCGGAGACGGCGAACGAGGCCGCGAGGGCGCTGTTCGCGATGCCCACGCCGATGGCGGCGGTGGCGGCGATGCTGGGGACCATCACGAGCGCGAAGCGCTTCCAGCGGGTCTTGCCGTGAGTCTGGGACATGCGTGTCCTCCTTCTGGGACGCACATCTCCTGGCCACGCCGGGCCACCCTGTGCCCGGCGCCGACCTGGGATGGGAGAGAACTGCGTCCTCGGTAGCGGCGACAACCAACGACCGCACGGGGCGTGCAGCCGAAGAAGGACAGGAACCGCGTGTGGGATCTGCGGATACCCCCCTGCCCTCCGACCGCCGGTGGGGACCGGCGGCGGCCCGGCGGGGACCTCTGGAGAGAGGACCGGGCGTCGCCGATCGTGCTTGAATCCCAGGCGAAGTACAAGAGGTGCGTTACTGACGGGTAATCCAACATCAGGACCCATTGATCATGGAATCCAAGGCGCCGTCACCCAGCGTGATGTTCGCACGTGCGAGCGGGTGCGCCACTCAGCGGAAACACGGACGAAACACCCCCCACCGTCACCGGGGGTGACGAGTGGGGGGTGTGGTCAAGATTTGATAAACGCCTGTGGATTCCTGCGCAATGTCGCCAAATCTCCCACGGCACCGCAGGTCACACGCCGTGCCAGGGTCACGCTCAGAAGAGCACCCGCGCCAGCGCCGTACGCGCCTTGACGACCCGCTCGTCCTCGGCGCCGATTACCTCGAACAGCTCCAGCAGCCGGAGCCGGACGGTGTCCCGGTCCTCGCCGAAGGTGCGGCCCACGGTGTCCACCAGCCGCCCGAAGGCGTCCTCGACGTGCCCGCCAACCAGGTCCAGGTCGGCCGCGTCCAGCTGGGCCGCCACGTCCTTGGGGCCGGCGGCGGCCGCCGAACGGACCTCCTGCGGGTCCAACTTCTCGACCCGGTGCAGGAGTTCGGCCTGCGCGAGGCCGAGCTTGGCCTCGGTGTTCCCCGGCTGGTCGGTCAGCACGTTCCGGTACGCCTGGATCGCGCCGCCCAGGTCACCCCGGTCCAGCGCGTCGTGCGCGGCGGACAGCGCCGGGTCCTCCGGACGGAGCGGCGCGACCGGGGCGCCGTCGGCGGAGGCCGCGCCGCCGACGATGCCGAATCGCTGCTCGGCGACGGCGATCAGCTGGTCCAGCACCTTGCGGACGTTGGCCTCGTTCTCGGCGCCCTGGAACAGCGGCACCAACTGGCCCGCCACCACGGCCATCACGGCCGGGATGCCCTGGATGCCGAACTGCTGGGCGATCAGCTGGTTGGCGTCGACGTCGATCTTGGCGAGCACGATCCGGCCGGCGTACTCCTCGGCCAGGCGCTCCAGGATCGGGCTGAGCTGCTTGCACGGCCCGCACCACTCGGCCCAGAAGTCCACCACCACCGGGACCTCGGCGGAGCGCTGCACCACCTCGACCTCGAAGGTGTCCTCGCTGACGTCGATCACCAGCGGGTAGGCGGCGGAGGCGGAGTCGTCCGCACCCCCGGCCGCCGCTTGGCGGGCCCGCTCGGCCCTGACCTGCTCGGCCTTCTGGGCGGCCTCACCGGCCGCCTTCACTGCGGCGAGGTCGACCGCACCACGCAGGGCGGAGCTGTTGAGACGCGAATTCGGTGACTGCATGGCACCATCCTCCCCCGTCCGCGCCCCCGACGTGTGCCAACCGCCGGGAAAAGGCCCGGCACCGCCGGGCGGTCCCCCCGGCGTCGGCGGGAGCAGGCTCCCGGCGTAGTCGAAGGAGTGCCGGCGCGGATCCCCACCCGCGCCCCGCGTCCGCCCGATCCCTGGGCCGGACGCGTGGTTGTCGCTCTATTCGCTACGAGTCGTAGCGTATCTGTTCCGAGGGCCGGTGCCGCAAGCCCTTCCGGGCCGGTGGGGACGTGAGCTGCCCCACTTTCCCCCGGCCTGCGGATGCCGCTCCGGCCAGTCTGTCGCTACCGTGTGCAGGCCAAGTTACTTGCAGGTAAACCGTAGGAGGCTCGGTGGCCCCCACCACCCGGCAGCCCGCCCCGGAACCGGACGCGGCCCCCGCCCCGGCTTCCGCGCATCCGCGCGGCAAGGGGCGGCCGCGCAGCGCCGCCGCCGACACCGCCATCCTCGACGCGACCAGGGCAGCCCTCGCCGAACTCGGCTGGGGCGGGCTCACCATGGGACACGTGGCGGCCCGGGCCGGCGTCGCCAAGACCACCCTCTACCGGCGCTGGCCCTCCAAGAACGAACTGGTGGTCGACGCCGTCGCCAGCCTCTTCGACGACCTGGAGGTCGCCGACCTCGGCAGCCTGCGGGCCGACATCGAGGCGGTGGTCTTCCGCTTCGCCGAACTCCTCGCCCGCCCCGAGACCCAGGCCGCCCTGCTCGCCCTCTTCGCCGAGGGCACCCGCGACCCGCTGCTGCGGCGGCGCATCCGCGAGCGGATCGTCGACCCGCAGAAGCACCTCGTGCAGCAGGGGCGGCTCAACGCCCAGCGCCGCGGCGAACTCGGCCCGGACCTGGACGAGGCCACCGCCTGCGAGGAGATCGCCATCATCTTCGACACCATCGCGGGCACCGTCGAACACCGCATGCTGGTCAGCGGCGAACCCATCACCGCCGCCTGGATCCACCGCTTCACCACCCTCCTCCTCAACCCCCTCCCGGGCCTGCTGACGAACTGATCGGGAGTGGCCGCACCAGGGGCGTTCCCGGCGCACCTGGCTTCACACCTGGTACCGGTCCGGGGCGAAGGCGTCGAGGTTGGCCTCGACCCAGGCGGAGGTCTCGCGCAGGCCCTGGTCGAGCGTCACCCGGGGCTGCCAGCCGGTCAGTTCGCGGGCCAGCCGGTTGTCGGAGAGCAGCCGCTCGACCTCGCTGCCACCGGGCCGCAGCCGCCCCGGGTCGGTGACCACCTCGGCCTCGCGGCCGGAGGCGGCGATCAGCCGGTGCGCCAGGTCGCCGATGGAGATCTCCCGGCCCGTGCCGAGGTTGAGCACCCGCCCCAGCGCCGCGTCGGCCCGCGCCGCCGCCAGGAAGCCCTCGGCGGTGTCGGTGGCGAAGGTGAAGTCACGGGTCGGGGTGGTGGAGCCGAGCCTGATCTGCCGGGCGCCGGAGTGGAGTTGGGCCAGGATGGTGGGGATCACCGCCCGGGCGGACTGCCGCGGGCCGTAGGTGTTGAAGGGGCGGACCACCACCACCGGCAGCTCGAAGGCGTGCCGGTACGACAGGGCCGTCATGTCGGCGCCGATCTTCGAGGCGGAGTACGGCGACTGCGGCTGGAGCGGGTGGTCCTCGGAGATCGGCACCGTCCGCGCGGTGCCGTACACCTCGCTGGTGGAGGTGTGCACCAGCCGGGCGCCGTGCCGCAGGCAGGCCGCCGCGACGTTCTGGGTGCCGACCACGTTGGTCTGCACGTACGCCTCGGGCGCCTGGTAGCTGTACGGGATGCCGATCAGCGCGGCCAGGTGGAAGACGGTGTCGCAGCCCGCCACCGCGTCCTGCACCCGCCCCGGGTCCCGGACGTCCCCGGCGAGCATCTCGACCTGACCACCACTCAGGTACCGCGCCAGGTAGCCGCGTTCGCCGTACGGCTTGTAGTGCACCAGCGCCCGCACCGCCGCGCCCCGCGCCACCAGCAGGTCGACCAGCGTCGAGCCGATGAAGCCCTCCGCGCCGGTGACCAGTACGCGCCTGCCCTGCCAGTAGTCGTTCATGCGACCCTCCTCAGGTCTCGGTGGTGCGTGCGGACGGTCCGCAGCACCTTGGCCGCCAGCAGGTCCGCCGCGTCGGCGTGCGTCCCCGGGTCGGCGGCCCGGGCCATCGCGGCCAGCCGGGCCGGATCGGCCAGCAGCGGGCCGGCCAGGGCGGCCAGCCGCTCGGCGGTGCACTCGGCGTCGGGCAGCAGCAGGCCGGCCCCGGCGTCGGTGAGCACCCGGGCGTTGTGGGTCTGGTGGTCGTGCGGCGCGTGCGGGTAGGGCACCAGCACGGCGGGGACGCCGATGCCGGCCAGCTCCGCCACGGTGGCCGAACCGGCCCGGCAGACCACCAGGTCGGCGGCGGCGTAGGCGAGGTCCATCCGGTCCAGGTACGGGACCGCCGAGGCCACCGGGTTGCCGGCCAGCCGCTCGCGGGCCGCGCCCAGTGCCGCCGGGCCGGTCTTGACGAGCAGTCGGACGTCCCGCCGCCCCCGCCAGAGCTCGGCCAGGCCGAGTGCCGCCTCGGTGAGCCGGGCCGCGCCGAGGCTGCCGCCGTTGAAGACCACCAGCCGGGCGCCGGGCGGCACGCCGAGCCGCACCCGGGCCTCGGGGCGCAGCCCGGCCCGGTCGAGCCGGGCCAGCAAGCCGGCCATCGGCATGCCGACCGTCTCGGCCCGCACCCCGGCGGGCAGGTGGGCCCGGGTGCGGTCGAAGGCCAGCGCCAGGTGCGGGGTGAGCCGGGCGGCGAAGCGGTTGGCCCGGCCGGGCACGGCGTTGGACTCGTGGACCACGCTGGGCAGTCGGGCCAGCCGGGCGCCGACGATCACCGGCGCGCTCGGGTAGCCGCCCATGCCGACCGCGATCTGGGCGCCCTGGGCGCGCAGGATCTCCCGGCACTGCACCCCGGAGCGCAGCAGGTCGGCCGGGAGCAGGTAGCGGCGCGGGCCGAGCGAGGGGTCGAAGGGGATCATGTCCACCGTGTGCAGCCGGTACCCGGCGGCCGGGATCAGGGTGGTCTCCAGGCCGCGTTCGGTGCCGACGAAGGAGATCTCGGCCTCCGGCCGGGCCCTGCGCAGTGCCTCGGCGAGTGCCAGGCCGGGGTAGATGTGGCCGCCGGTGCCGCCCGCACCGATCACCACGGACAAGTGTCGTTCCGTCATGACACCGGAGCCTGGCCGGGCCCGGTAAGAGAGATCTAATAGTCCGTTCTGTGAAGCTTGTCCCCATGAGCAACAGCGCGAGGATCCTGGTGGTGGACGACGACCCGGAGGTGCGGGCCGCCGTCGAGGACGGTCTCGCGGTGGCCGGGTACACCACCCGCGGCGCACCCGACGGCGCCACCGGGCTGGCCGAGCTGGGCAGGTGGGAGCCGGACGCGCTGGTGCTGGACGTGCTGATGCCGGGGCTGGACGGCCTGGCGGTCTGCCGGCGGCTGCGCGCCCTCGGCGACCGGACCCCGATCCTGGTGCTCACCGCGAAGGACTCGGTCAGCGACCGGGTGGACGGGCTGGACGCGGGGGCCGACGACTACCTGGCCAAGCCCTTCGCCCTGGACGAGCTGACCGCCCGGCTGCGCGCCCTGCTGCGCCGGACGGCCCCGGTGGAGCCCGGCGGGGCCCTGGTCCACGGCGATCTGACGCTGGATCCGGTGAGCCGGACGGGGCGGCGCGGCGGGCGGCCGCTGGAGTTCACCCGCACCGAGTCGGCCCTGCTGGAGCTGCTGCTGCTCCACCCCGGGCAGGCCCTGCCACGCGAGCTGATCATGGAGCGGGTCTGGGGCGCGGACTTCGGCCCGGGCTCCAACTCCCTCGCGGTGTACGTCGGCTACCTGCGCCGCAAGCTGGAGGCGGGCGGCGGGACACGGATCGTGCACACCGTCCACGGGGTGGGCTACCGGCTGGGTGAGGCGTGAGGGAGCACGCCCGCTGGCGCAGCCGCCGCCCGCTGCGCACCCGGCTGGCCCTGGCCACCTCGGCGGCGGTGGCGCTGGTCGCGCTGGGGGTCTGCGCCGCCGCCTTCGTGGTGATCCGCTACGAGCTGGTGCACCAGCTGGACCTGACGCTCACCCAGCACGCCACCCTGGTCAAGCAGCAGGAGCGCGGACAGCCCCCGCAGGTGGTGCACGGCGAGTGCGGCTTCCTGGCCGCCCCGCCCTGCACCCAGCTCGTCCCGGCCTCCCCCGCCCAGGACCCGCCCGGGCGCTGGCTGCTGCCGGTCACCGGCAGCACCCGGCAGGTGGCCGCCGGGCAGCGGGCGGCGTACTACACCGCCGTCACCGTGGACGGGCACCCGGCGCGGATGCTCACCACGCCCTACGAGACCGAGCCCGGCCGGGCCGTCCAGGTGGCGCTGCGCTCCGACACGGTGGAGCAAGGGGTGCGCCAGGCCGGGGAGTTGCTCGCCGCGGTGGCCGGGGCCGGGGTGCTGCTGGCCGGCGGGCTCGGCTACGCGGTGGCCCGGACGGGGCTGGCCCCGGTGGCCCGGCTGACCGCAACCGCCGAGCGGATCGCCACCACCCGGGACGCCACCGTCCGGATCGACCTGCCCGAAGGCCGGGGCGAGGACGAAGTCACGCGGCTGGCAAGGGCGTTCAACACCATGCTGGGCGAGCTGGAGCAGTCCGTCACGGCCCGCAGGCGCCTGGTCGCGGACGCCTCGCACGAGCTGCGCACCCCGCTCACCGCCCTGCGCACCAACGCCGAACTGCTGGGCCGGGTCGAGCGGTTGACGCCCGAGCAGCGCGAGCGGGCGACGGCCGGGCTGCAACGGCAGCTGCGCGAGGTGACCGGGCTGGTGAACGACCTGATCGAACTGGCCCGGGACGAGGAGCCGCAGGCCCTGGTGGAGCCCGTCCGGCTGGACCTGCTGGTGGCGCACTGCGTGGCGACCGCCCGCGGCCACTGGCCCTCGGTGCGCTTCGACGCCGCCCTGGCCGCGGACGTGGTGATCCCGGGCGTGCCGGCCCGGCTCGCCCGGCTGGCGGGCAACCTGCTGGACAACGCGGCCAAGTTCAGCCCGCCCGGCGGCCCGGTCGACGTCACCCTCACCGGGCGGGAGCTGACGGTGCGGGACCACGGCCCGGGGATCGCCGCCGAGGACCTCCCGCACGTCTTCGACCGCTTCTACCGGGCCCCGGCCGCCCGCGCCCTGCCCGGCTCGGGCCTCGGCCTGGCGATGGCCCGGCAGATCGCCCGGGCCCACGGACTGGAGCTGGACGCGGAGCGGGCCCCCGGCGGCGGGGCACTCTTCCGAGTGCGCCTCGACCGCCGGGGGCCCGCGTGACCGGCCAGACCGGGGTGACGGACGGTCAGAACCGCGCCGTCTCCTGGTAGACGCCCCACTCGCCGCGCAGCGCGTTGCAGATCTCGCCCAGGGTGGCCTCGGCCCGGATCGCGTCGAGCATCGGCGGGATCATGTTCTCCCCGGAGCCGGCGGCCGCCAGCATGGCGTCCAGCCCGGCCCGCACCGCCGCCTCGTCGCGCTGGGCCTTGCGGGCGCCGAGCACCCGGACCTGCTCGCGCTCGACCTCGTGGCTGACCCGGAGGATCTCCAGCTCGGGGGTGACGCTGCGCGGGTGGCAGTTGACGCCGACCACGCGCTTGTCGCCCTTCTCCAGCGACTGCTGGTACTGGAAGGCCGCCTCGGCGATCTCGCCGGTGAAGAAGCCGTCCTCGATGCCGCGCAGGATGCCGGAGGTGATCGGCCCGATCGGGTGGTCGGCCGTCCCCTTGTCCACGATGCGCTGGAAGATCTCCTCGGCCTGCGCCTCGATCCGGTCGGTCAGCGCCTCGACGTACCAGGAACCGCCCAGCGGGTCGGCCACGTTGGCGACGCCGGTCTCCTCCATCAGCACCTGCTGGGTGCGCAGGGCGATCTCGGCGGCCTGCTCGCTGGGCAGCGCAAGCGTCTCGTCCAGCGCGTTGGTGTGCAGCGACTGGGTGCCGCCGAGCACGGCGGAGAGCGCCTCGACGGCGGTGCGCACCACGTTGTTGTACGGCTGCTGGGCGGTCAGCGAGACGCCCGCGGTCTGGGTGTGGAAGCGCAGCCACTGCGCCTTCTCGGTCTTCGCGCCGTAGCGGTCGCGCATCCACCGGGCCCAGATCCGGCGCGCGGCGCGGAACTTGGCGATCTCCTCGAAGAAGTCCAGGTGGGCGTCGAAGAAGAAGGACAGGCCGGGGGCGAAGACGTCCACGTCCAGGCCGCGGGAGAGGCCGAGCTCGACGTAGCCGAAGCCGTCGGCCAGGGTGTAGGCGAGCTCCTGTGCGGCCGTCGCCCCGGCCTCGCGGATGTGGTAGCCGGAGACCGAGAGCGGCTTGTAGGCGGGGATGCCCTCGGCGCAGTACTCCATCAGGTCGCCGATCAGGCGCAGGTGCGGCTCGGGGGCGAAGAGCCACTCCTTCTGCGCGATGTACTCCTTGAAGATGTCGGTCTGCAGCGTGCCGTTGAGCACCGAGGGGTCGACGCCCTGCCGCTCGGCCGCCACCAGGTACATGCAGAAGACCGGCACGGCCGGGCCGCTGATGGTCATCGAGGTGGTGACGTCGCCGAGCGGGATGCCGTCGAACAGCACCTCCATGTCGGCGGCCGAGTCGATCGCCACGCCGCAGTGGCCGACCTCGCCGAGCGACTTGGCGTCGTCGGAGTCGTAGCCCATCAGGGTCGGCATGTCGAAGGCGACCGAGAGGCCACCGCCGCCGGAGTCCAGGATCATCCGGTATCGCTCGTTGGTCTGCTGCGCGTTCCCGAACCCGGCGAACTGACGGATCGTCCAGGTGCGGCCCCGGTAGCCGGTGGCGTGCAGGCCCCGGGTGAACGGGTACTCACCCGGCCACCCGATCCGCTCGAAGCCCTCCACGGGCTGGCCGGGGGCCGGGCCGTAGACCGGCTCGACCTGATCACCGCTGAGCGTGGTGAAGTCCGCGTCCCGCTTGCGGGCCTTGTCGTAGCGCTGCTGCCAGCGCTGCCGGCCTGCCTCGATGTCCTCGGCGTCCACGTCCGGACTCCACTCAACTCACGGCCTCCGCCTTTTTGGGGCAGGGCACAGCTTCGGCTTGTCCCGACAATTTACTCGGACGTCCTAGTAAATGTCGATGGCCACCGGGAGCGGGGTCAGGCTGTGTCGGGTCGGCCGACGGCGCGTCAGGCGCGCGCGGGCCCCTCGTCCACGATCAGCGGGGCGATCTCGCGGGAGACCTTGCGCTCGACGAAGAAGGCGGCGGTCGGGATGGTCCCGGCCAGCAGCACCCAGGCCAGCTTGCCCATCGGCCACTTGGCCTTGGTGCCGAGGTCGAAGGCGAACACCAGGTAGACCACGTAGAGCCACCCGTGCGCGATGCTGACCACCCGGGTGAAGGCGGCCGCGCCGTCGACGTCCAGCACGTACTTCCCGATCACGCCGAGGGTCAGCAGGACCAGGAGGACGCCGGTGACGTAGGCCAGGACGCGGTAGCGGGTCAGCACACTCTGCTTCATGGCATCGAGGGTATCCGCCCTCACGGGCAGCGATTCCCGGGGGGCGGGCCCCCGGCCTTCAGCCCTGGAAGTCGCCGGCCGCGACCCGCAGCGGCAGCAGCACCTCGAAGATCTTGCGGCACTGCTCCTCGCTGTAGCCCTCCAGACCGAAGTCCATCGCCATCAGCTCCCGGGTGGCCTGCTCGACCACCTCGCGGCCCCGCCCGGTGATCGAGGCGAGCACGCCGCGGCCGTCCAGCGGGTTGGGGCGCCGGGCCACCAGGCCGGCCCGCTCCAGCCGGTCCACCGTGTTGGTCACGCTGGTCGGATGGACCATCAGCCGCTCGCCGATCTTGGAGAGCGAGAGCTCGCCGGTCCGGCTGAAGGTGAGCAGCACCAGCGCCTCGTAGCGGGCGAAGGTCAGCCCGTACGGCTTGACCACGGCGTCCACCCGGCCGAGCAGGATCTGGTGGGCCCGCATCACCGAGGTGATCGCCGGCATCGAGGGCGCACTGCCCCAACGCTCGGTCCAGTGGGTCTCGGCACGGGCGATCGGGTCGAAGTCGAGAGCTAGCGGCTTGGGCATCGCCCCACCGTACCCGCGAGTCCGCCCCTGGGTAGCGGGTGTCCACCATGGTGGACAGAGGTCACAGCTGGCGGGGTCCCGCCAGCGGGAGGCCCCGTCCGCCACCGAGCGTGCAGCCCGCCGATACGGTGCGCAACTGCCGCAAGGTGAACGGGAGTTGCCGATTCTCATGGCCAACCGGCGGGCCGCGTCGCGACTCTGACCGGGAGTGCGGCCGGTATGTCCCGCCGTGTCCGTTCCGTCCGGCGCCGCGATCCGGCCACCACACGACGGGGGGCCACTGGCGGGCCCCGGCCAATACCAGGCAGAGACCTGTCATTTCATCTGATGGATTGTCATGCTTCTGGCCATCCCGTACGGCACCGCCACCCCACCCTCAAGGCCGGTGCCGCCCGCGACCGCGACCGCGGTCGGCCCCCACGGAAGGAACCCGTACGTGAAGCGAATGCTGACGGTCGGCGCCGCTCTCTCCGCCACCGCGATCCTCGCCAGTGCCATCCAGGTCAGCGCCGTCGCCCAGGCCGCGCCGGTCTCCGTGAGCAGCAAGGGGTCGACCCTCCAGCGCGCCGAGCTCAAGGCGCTGGCCCAGTCCTACGCCCCGGCGGTGGCCAAGGCACTCGGCCTCGGCTCCTCCGAAGCGCTGGTCGCCAAGGACGCCGTGCTGGAGGCCGACGGCACCAAGCACCTGCGCTTCGACCGGACCTACGCCGGCCTCGCCGTGCACGGCGGCGACCTGGTCGCCCACCTGAGCGCCAAGGGCAAGGTGCTCTCCGTGGACAGGGCCACCGAGTCGGCCATCGCGCTGCCCAGCCTGACCCCGGCCGTCCCGGCCGACAGCGCCGCCAAGCAGGCCAAGGGCGCCGTGCAGGCCACCGTCGGCCAGACCATCGACGCGGACGAGGCCCCGCTGCAGTCGGTCACCGGCACCTCCGCCGCCAAGCTGACGGTCTGGGCCGTCTCCGGCACCCCGCGGCTGGCCTACGAGACCGTGGTCGAGGGCGTCCGCGAGGGCGGCATCCCCTCCGCCCAGCTGCTGGTCACCGACGCCGCCACCGGCGAGGTGCTCTCCACCCACGAGCAGTACCAGGCCTCGGTGGCCACCGGCACGGGCAAGGGCGTGCACGTCGGCAGCGTCACCCTGACCACCAACTACACCGGCTCCCTCTACGAGTTGAGGGACACCACCCGGGGCAACACCCGGACCGTGGGCCTGGCCGGCGCCACCTCGGGCAACGGCACCCTGTTCACCGACGCGGACAACGTCTGGGGCAACGGGCTGGCCTCCAACGCGCAGTCCGCCGCCGTGGACGCCCAGTACGGCGCGGTGGCCACCTGGGACTACTACAAGAACACCTTCAACCGCAGCGGCATCCGCAACGACGGCGTCGGCGCGGTCAGCCGGGTGCACTACGGCTCCAACTACGTCAACGCGTTCTGGAGCGACAGCTGCTTCTGCATGACCTACGGCGACGGCACCAACAACAGCAACCCGCTGACCGCCATCGACGTCTCCGGCCACGAGATGACCCACGGCGTCACCGCCAACACGGCCGGCCTGGTCTACTCCGGCGAGTCCGGCGGCCTGAACGAGGCCACCTCGGACATCTTCGGCACCATGGTCGAGTGGTCCGCCAACCTGGCCGCCGACCCGGGTGACTACCTGATCGGCGAGAAGATCAACATCTTCGGCAACGGCAAGCCGCTGCGCTACATGGACAAGCCGTCCCTCGACGGCAAGTCCAAGGACACCTGGTACTCGGGCATCGGCTCGATCGACGTCCACTACTCCTCGGGCGTGGCCAACCACTTCTTCTACCTGCTCTCCGAGGGCAGCGGCGCCAAGGTGATCAACGGCGTCAGCTACAACAGCCCGACCTCCAACGGCTCCACCATCGTCGGCATCGGCCGGACCAAGGCCGCGGCGATCTGGTACAAGGCGCTGACCGCCTACATGACCTCCACCACCAACTACAAGGCCGCCCGCACCGCCACCCTGAACGCGGCCGCCTCGCTCTACGGCACCACCAGCACCGAGTACAAGACCGTCGCCGCCGCCTGGTCGGCCGTGGGCGTCTGACACCCACTCAGTGACGGAAGGACGGCCGGCCCCTCGGAGGGGGCCGGCCGTCCGGCTCTTAGCAGGACACCGACAAGCCGACAAGACGCCCGGGTTGGCGGAGTCCCGCCACAGGCGATTCTGGTACGTACCAGAGTGCCGATTACCCGCAATGTGTCCGCAACACGGGTATTGGTCTGGACAGTTGCCGGATTTCGACGGCCGTTCAGCTTCCGTTCGGGTCGAAACTCCGCTGCACTGCCCCGATTTGACCGACATGTCCGTCATGTCATGGCGTCGATCCAGCCATCACGGAGCGTGTGGAACTGGCGGGTGATGGCCAACTCTCGACTGAGACCTGTCATTTCAGCACCTGCATTAGTCATGCTTCTCGCCAGCCCCGTACGGCACGGCCGCCCCACCAATCCGGCCGTTGCCGCGTGACCGCACGGAGCAGCACGTCAGCACCCGTTCCGCCCCACAGGCCGCCAACCCCGGCGCCCCGGAGCGAGGTGCGACCGCGCACACGCGGTTGAACTTCGGAAGGAACCCGCACATGAAGCGCACGCTGACTGTCGGAGCCGCTCTCTCCGCCTCGGTGATCCTCGCCAGCGCCATCCAGGTCAGCGCCGTCGCGCAGACCGCCCCCGCCCCGACCGCCGCCGTCGCCCAGCGCGCCTCGCTCACCTCGCTGGCCCAGTCGTACGCCCCGGTCGTGGCCAAGGCCCTGGGCCTGGGCAAGGACGAGGCCCTGGTCGCCAAGGACGCCGTGGTGGACGCCTCCGGTGCCAAGCACCTGCGCTTCGAGCGCACCTACGGCGGCCTGTCCGTGCTCGGCGGCGACCTGGTCGCGCACCTGAGCGCCAAGGGCAAGGTCCTCTCCGTGGACAAGGCCACCGAGGCCACCATCGCGCTGCCCTCGCTGACCCCGGCCGTGCCGGCCGACAACGCCGCCAAGCAGGCCAAGGGCGCCGTGCAGGCGACCGTCGGCCTGACGGTGGACAAGGACGAGTCCCCGATCAAGGAGGTCACCGGTTCGAGCGCCGCCAAGCTGCTCGTCTGGGCCACCTCGGGCACCCCGCGCCTGGCCTACGAGACCGTGGTCGAGGGCGTCCGCGCGGACGGCATGCCTTCTGCCCAGAAGCTGGTCACCGACGCCGCCACCGGCGAGGTGCTCTCCACCCACGAGCAGCACCTCGCGGCCGCCGCCTCCGGCACCGGCAAGGGTGTCTTCGTCGGCTCGGTCGCGCTGACCACCAACACCTCCGGCTCGACGTACCAGTTGAAGGACCCGAGCCGGGGCAACATGTACACCACCACGCTCAACAACAAGACCTCGGGCAACGGCACCCTGCTGACCGACACCGACAACGTCTGGGGCACCGGGACCGTCTCCAGCGCCCAGTCGGCCGCCGTGGACGCCCAGTTCGGCGCCGCGGCCACCTGGGACTTCTACAAGAACTCCTTCGGCCGCCTCGGCATCCGCAACGACGGTGTCGGCGCCTACAGCCGGGTCCACTACGGCCGCAACTACGTCAACGCGTTCTGGGACGACGGCTGCTTCTGCATGACCTACGGCGACGGCGCCTCCAACACCCACCCGCTCACCGAGCTGGACGTGGCCGGCCACGAGATGACCCACGGCGTCACCTCCAACACCGCGGGCCTCAACTACTCGGGCGAGTCCGGCGGTCTGAACGAGGCCACCTCGGACATCTTCGGCACCATGGTCGAGTTCAGCGCCAACCTCGCCTCGGACAAGGGCGACTACCTGATCGGCGAGCTGATCAACATCAACGGGGACGGCACGCCGCTCCGTTACATGGACAAGCCCTCCAAGGACGGCGGCTCGGCCGACTCCTGGTCCTCCGGTGTCGGCAACCTGGACGTCCACTACTCCTCGGGCGTCGCCAACCACTTCTTCTACCTGCTGTCCGAGGGCAGCGGCGCGAAGACCGTGAACGGCGTCAACTACAACAGCCCGACCTCCAACGGCTCGACCCTGACCGGCATCGGCCGCACCAAGGCCGCGGCCATCTGGTACCGCGCCCTGACCGTGTACTGGACCTCGACCACCAACTACAAGGGTGCCCGCACCGGCACCCTGAGCGCGGCGGCCGACCTGTACGGCGCCGGTAGCGCCGAGTACAACGCGGTGGCGGCCGCCTGGTCCGGGGTCAACGTCAACTGACGTCCCGTCACCACGGCTGAATCCTGAACGCGCGAAGGCCCGGTCCCTCCGGAGGGGAGGACCGGGCCTTCGTGTCGTTCGGGGCCGTCAGGCGGCGGCGGGCTGCCCGGCGGCCGGGTACTCGTCGCGCTCCTCCTTGGCCAGCATCCGCTCGGCCGCGAAGCCGCCGAAGGGGAGCACCGAGAGCACGAAGAGCACGATGCCGCGCTTGGCCTCCCAGCGCTGCTTCTGCCAGGCCAGCGCCAGGAAGACCACGTAGAGGACGAAGAGGGCGCCGTGCACCGCGCCCATCACGGGCACGGCGTTGAAGTCGGTGGTGCGCTTCAGCACCGAGCAGATCAGCAGCAGGATGAAGGACAGGCCCTCGGGGGCCGAGACCAGGCGGAGGCGGTGGACGGCACTGCTCTTCACGGTGGGTACCTCGTAACGTCGGCTTTGTGAACCGGTGCACAAACCGGCCCGGACATTATGACCCGCCCTTTACCCTGGCCCCGAAGCCGGGGGGCCGTGTACCGGATTCGTACCAGTGACGTGCGGGCCCTCCCCCGAGGTCGAACCGGACCGCTATCTTCAGCGCGTGGCACAGTTTCGACTCCAGGGCTCCAAGGTGCTCGCCGTCGACCTGGCGGGCGACTCGGTCAAGGCCCGCAACGGTTGCATGGTCGCGTACACCGGACAGATGAACTTCAAGAAGCTCAGCGGCGGTGGTGACGGCCTACGTGGCATGGTCACCCGCCGGCTGACGGGCGAACAGATGGAGGTCATGGAGGTCAAGGGGCAGGGCACCTGCTACTTCGCCGACCGGGCCACCGAGGTCAACCTGGTCCGGCTGAACGGCGAGACCCTCTACGTGGAGGCGGACAACCTCCTCTGCACCGAGGCGACGCTGAGCACCGGCACCAGCTTCACCGGCCTCAACGGGATGGCCTCCGGCACCGGCCTGTTCACCACCAAGGTGGACGGCCACGGCTGGGCCGCGCTCACCTCCAAGGGGCCGGCGGTCATCCTGCGGGTCTCCCAGGGGCTGCCGCTGCGGGTGGACCCGGGCGCGTACATCGCGCACACCGGGAACCTCAACCGGGCGCTGAAGTCCGGCGGCGGCTGGACCGCCAACCTGATCGGCGAGGGCGGTGGCGAGGCCGTGCAGGTCGAGTTCAACGGCGAGGGCCTGGTCTACGTCCAGCCCTCCGAGCGGATCACCATGGGGGGCGACGTCTGATGCCGTTCACCAAGGTCAACTCCAAGCTGATCGAGGCCAAGGTCTTCCCCGGCCAGCGGATCTTCAGCCAGCGCGGCTCGATGATCGCCTACACCGGCGAGGTCTCCTTCACCCCCAACCTGACGGGTGGTCAGGGCGGTGTGATGAGCATGATCGGGCGCCGGGTGGCGAACGAGGACACCCCGCTGATGACCGTCGAGGGCCAGGGCACGGTGCTCTTCGGCCACGGCGGCCACCACGTCCAGATCATCGAACTGAGCGGCGACACCCTGCTGGTGGAGGCCGACCGGCTGCTCGCCTTCGACGGCACGCTCCAGCAGTCCACCGTCTTCCTCGGCTCGCAGGGCGGCGTGATGGGCATGGTCCGCGGCCAGATGACCGGCCAGGGCCTGTTCACCACCCAGCTCAGCGGCCAGGGTTCGGTCGCGGTGATGGCGCACGGCGGCTTCGTCGAGCTCCCGATCCAGCCCAACCAGCCGGTGCACGTGGACCCGCAGGCCTACGTGGCGCACCGCGGCCAGGTGCAGAACAAGCTGTCCACCTCGCTGGGGTGGCGCGACATGGTGGGCCGCGGCTCCGGCGAGGCGTTCCAGCTGGAGCTCTCGGGCCACGGTGTGGTGTACGTCCAGGCGAGCGAGGAGAAGCTCTGATGTCCTACCCGCCGCAGCAGCCGTACCCCCCGCAGCAGCCCTACGGCCAGCAGCCGGGCTACCCCCAGCAACAGCCTCCCGGGTACCCCCCGCAGCAGCAGCCTCCCGGGTATCCGCCGCAGCAGCCGCAGTACGCGATGCCCGAGCCGCCGCCGGTGCACGACGTGCACAGCCTGCCGGTGAACGACAACGTCAACCCGTACTGCTTCTCGGTCGAGCTGAACGGCCCCTACTACCTGCAGAAGGGGAAGATGATCGCCTACTACGGCGACGTCCGCTTCACGGGTGTGGGCCGCGGCTCGATCGACCGCGCGCTCGGCCGGAACTTCAACTCCCCGCTGCACGCCTCCGACTGGGTGGTGGCCGAGGGCCGGGGCAAGCTGCTGCTCGCCGACCGCGCCTTCGACCTGAACTCCTACGACCTGGAGAACGGCAACCTGACGGTCCGTTCGGGGAACCTGCTGGCCTTCGAGCCGACCCTCCAGCTCAAGCAGTCGATCATCCCCGGCTTCCTCACCCTGATCGGCACCGGCAAGTTCGTGGCCGCCTCCAACGGCCCGGTGCACTTCGTCGAGCCCCCGGTGAAGGTGGACCCGCAGGCGCTGGTCGGCTGGGCCGACTGCCCGGCCCCCTGCCACCACTACGACCACGGGTACATGACCGGCCTGCTCGGCGGGCTGCGCCAGCTGACCGGGATCGGCGGCGCCTCCGGCGAGGAGCACCAGTTCGAGTTCATCGGGGCGGGTACCGTCCTGATCCAGTCCAGTGAGACCCTGATGGCGGAGCGCTCGGTCGGCGTGGTGCACGCCGAGGCCGGCGTCCCCGGCGGCGGGTACGGTGTCCCCCAGCAGGCCGGGCACGGCGGCGGGCAGCAACTGCCCAACATCAACGTGCCGGGGCTGGGGAACCTGGGCGACCTCGGGCGCCGGTTCGGACTCTGAGGGCCGTCCGTAGGATTGTAGAACTTTGAACTACCTCGGTATGCTGTCTGCCATGGACGCCTCTACCGACACCCCCGCAGAGGTCTCCTCCCCGCCGGTGGCGGAGGAGGAGACCCCCTGGCTCACCGCCAAGGAGCAGCAGTTCTGGCGCGCCCACCTGGAGGTCAGCCACCTGCTCGAGTACCAGCTCGGGCGGGAGCTGCAGCCCCACGGTCTGGCCAACAACGACTACGAGATCCTGGTCGTGCTCTCCGAGTCCCCCGACCGGCGGATGCGGATGACCGACCTCGCCACCGCCACCCTGCAGTCCAAGAGCCGGCTCTCCCACCAGATCACCCGGATGGAGGCGGCCGGCCTGGTGCTCCGTCAGGAGTGTCCGGGCGACCGGCGCGGGCTCTTCGCCCACCTCACCGAGCACGGCTGGGACATCCTGCGCAAGGTGGCCCCCGACCACGTGCGCTCGGTCCGGCACCACTTCATCGACCGCTTCACCCCGGAGCAGATCGACGCCCTGTACGCCGCCCTCGCCCCGGTCGCGGAGCACCTGCGCGGCCTCAAGGGCCGCAGCTGACCACGGCCTGACGCACCGTCGGCCGGACACCCCCCGGTGTCCGGCCGACGCGCGTCTCAGCCCTCGGTGAGGCCCGCGACCAGCTCGTCCGCCGCCCCGTACGGGTCCAGCTCGCCGGCCGCCACCCGCTCCGCCAGCGCGGACAGGTGCCGGTCCCCGCGCAGGTCGCCGATCCGGGCCCGCAGCACGGACAGCGCGATCGCCTCGACCTCGTCCGCCGCGCGGCGCCGCCGACGGACCGTCAGCTCACCGGTCTCCGCCAGCCAGGCGCGGTGCTTCTCCAGCGCATCGACCACCTCGTCGATGCCCTCGCCGCGGGCCGCCACGGTCTTCACGATCGGCGGCCGCCAGTCCCCCGCGGTCCGGGCCTCGCCCAGGCCCAGCATGTGGTTCAGCTCCCGGGCGGTGGCGTCCGCCCCGTCCCGGTCGGCCTTGTTCACCACGAACACGTCGCCGATCTCCAGGATCCCGGCCTTGGCCGCCTGGATCCCGTCGCCCATCCCCGGCGCCAGCAGCACCACCGAGGTGTCCGCCTGCGCCGCGATCTCCACCTCGGACTGGCCGACCCCGACGGTCTCCACCAGGATCACCTCGCAGCCCGCCCCGTCCAGCACCCGCAGCGCCTGCGGAGCGGCCCAGGAAAGCCCGCCCAGGTGCCCCCGGGTGGCCATCGAGCGGATGAACACGTCCGGGTCGGTCGCGTGGTCCTGCATCCGCACCCGGTCCCCCAGCAGCGCCCCGCCGGAGAACGGCGAGGACGGGTCCACCGCGAGCACGCCGACCCGCTTCCCGAGCTTCCGGTACGCCGACACCAGCGCCGAGGTGGACGTCGACTTCCCCACCCCCGGCGACCCGGTCAGCCCCACCGTGTACGCCCGCCCGGTGTAGGGCGCCAACGCCGCCATCGCCTCGCGGAGTTGGGGCGCGGCGTTCTCCACCAGCGAGATCAGCCGCGCCACCGCCCGCGGCTTGCCCTCCCGGGCCTGCTCGACCAGCGCCGCAACGTCGACCATGCACTTGCTCCTCTTGGGAAGTCGGTCATGCCGGGGGCGCGAGGAACTGCGCGCAGGGGAACGGCAGCACCTGCAACTGGCTGACGCGCCCTCAGTTGCAGGTGAGCCGCCTCCCGATTCGCGCAGTTCCTCGCGCCCCTGGAGGTGCAACTCGTTCAGAGTGCCTCAGCTGCGGGGCACCCGGACGATCAGGGCGTCGCCCTGGCCGCCGCCGCCGCACAGGGCCGCCGCACCGGTACCGCCACCACGCCGCTGGAGCTCCAGGGCCAGGTGCAGCACCAGCCGGGCGCCGGACATCCCGATCGGGTGGCCCAGGGCGATCGCGCCGCCGTTGACGTTGACCTTCTCCTCGCCCACGCCGAGGTCCAGCATCGACTGGTACGCGACGGCGGCGAAGGCCTCGTTGATCTCGATCAGGTCGAGGTCCTCGACGCCGATGCCCTCCTTCGAGAGCGCGTGCTGAATCGCGTTGGAGGGCTGCGACTGCAGCGAGTTGTCCGGGCCCGCGACGTTGCCGTGGGCGCCGATCTCGGCGATCCAGCTCAGGCCCAGCTCCTCGGCCTTGGCCTTGCTCATCACGATCACGGCGGCGGCGCCGTCGGAGATCTGCGAGGCGGAGCCGGCCGTGATGGTGCCGTCCTTGGTGAAGGCCGGGCGGAGCTTGGCCAGGCCCTCGGCGGTGGTGTCCGCGCGGATGCCCTCGTCCTGCGAGAACAGCACCGGCTCGCCCTTGCGCTGCGGGATCTCGACCGGGACGATCTCGGCCTCGAAGACACCGTTCTTCTGGGCGGCGGCGGCACGCTGGTGGGACTGCGCGGAGAGCCGGTCCTGGACCTCGCGGCCGATGCCCAGACGGGTGTTGTGCTTCTCGGTGGACTCGCCCATCGGGATGGACTCGTAGGCGTCGGTCAGACCGTCGTGGGCCATCGAGTCGAGCATCTCGATCGCGCCGTACTTGAAGCCCTCGCGGGACTTCGGCAGCAGGTGCGGGGCGTTGGTCATGGACTCCTGGCCACCGGCCACCACGACGTCGAACTCGCCCGCGCGGATCAGCTGGTCGGCCAGCGCGATGGCGTCCAGGCCGGAGAGGCAGACCTTGTTGACGGTCAGCGCCGGGACGTTCATCGGGATGCCGGCCTTGACGGCGGCCTGGCGGGCCGGGATCTGGCCGGCGCCGGCCTGGAGCACCTGACCCATGATCACGTACTGGACCTGGTCCGGCGTCAGGCCCGCCCGCTCCACCGCGGCCTTGATCGCGAAGCCGCCGAGGTCGGCGCCGGAGAAGCCCTTGAGCGAACCGAGCAGCCGTCCCATGGGGGTCCGGGCACCGGCGACGATCACTGAAGTAGTCATGAGACGAGCCCCTTCGCGCGTCAGAGCATGAGGGTGTGGGGATGCCGCCTCAATGTACTGAGCCGTAACCCGGGCGTCACCGGAGCCGAGGTGTGATCAGCGGCACGTGTCACCCACCGGTCAACACTGTGTCAGCACGGGCCGGTGAATTGTGAGCAGGCTCGCACGTGACGTGCTGGCGCTGCGTCAACTCGGTGCGCTGCACTGGTACCCACCTTCCAAACCTCTCATCCCCTCCCGGAGGCCAGCCGTGCTGACCCGCATCGACCACATCGGGATCGCCTGCTTCGACCTGGACAAGACGGTCGAGTTCTACCGCGCCACCTACGGCTTCGAGGTCTTCCACAGCGAGGTCAACGAGGAGCAGGGCGTCCGCGAGGCCATGCTCAAGATCAACGAGACCTCGGACGGCGGCGCCTCCTACCTCCAGCTGCTGGAGCCGACCCGCGAGGACTCCACCGTCGCCAAGTGGCTGGCGAAGAACGGCGAGGGCGTGCACCACATCGCCTTCGGCACCGCCGACGTGGACGGCGACGCGGCCGACATCAAGGCCAAGGGCGTCCGGGTGCTCTACGAGGAGCCGCGGATCGGCTCGATGGGCTCCCGGATCACCTTCCTGCACCCCAAGGACTGCGGCGGCGTCCTGACCGAGCTGGTCACCTCGGCCCCCGGCGACGACGCGCACTGACCGCCGTGAGCGGGGTCGTGCCCGTACGGCCCCGCCCGCCCGGCTCCCGGCGACCCGTCGGTAACCTCGGAAAACCGCACCGCGGCCATTCCCTCCGCAGGCCGTCCCACTACAATGCCCGGGTGCGCGAAGCTCCGGGGAGGACCGGTCCGGCGGGCACGGCCGATGACGGGGGCAGCTGGCGCTGGTCCCGGCTCAAGGGGAGTCCACCAACCGGGCGCGACGACACGGTCGCAGTTCGGATCTGTCACCATTCTCCACAGGCAAGAGTTCGCTCAGGAGTCCACCCGGACGGCGGAGCGCGGGACGACCGCGCGCCGGACGCCCCCAGGGCTCCGACCGTGGCACCCGCCACGGCTGCAAGGACCAGCCGGAACGGCCCCGCCACGGGGTCGTGAGGGCCGGGTCGAGGACGCGACCAGGAGATGGATGGGACCGCGGAGTGCGGGGCTACGACCGCTACGAGGCTGACGATCACCTCTCCCAGTTCGAGGCCGAGTTGGATCGGGCTCGGAAGGAGCGGGACAAGACCGTCCAGCATGCCGAGGACCTCGCCTACCAGGTCGAGGTGCTCCGGGCCAAGCTGCACGAATCCCGTCGGCAGCTCGCCCAGCCGCGCGCCTTCGACTCCGTCTCCGGCCAGGCCGAGCAGATGCTCCGCAACGCCGAGATGCAGGCCCAGCAGCTCCGCGCCGAGGCCGAGCGCCAGCTGCACGAGTCCCAGCAGGCCACCCAGCGGCTGATGGCCGAGGCCGCCGAGCGGACCGCCCGGATCGAGGCCGAGTACACCGCCCGCCGCCGGCAGCTGGAGGAGGAGCTCAGCGAGCTCCGGCACAGCGCCGAACGGCACGTCAACGAGAACGTCGCCTGGGCCGAGCAGACCCGCTCCGGCACCGAGCAGGAGGCCCAGCGCCTGCTCCAGGAGGCCCGCGCCGAGTGCGACCGGCTGGTCGCCGCCGCCCGCGCCGAGGCCGAGGCCCTGGCCGACCAGGCCCGCGCGCAGACAGCCGCCGACGTGGACGCCGCCCGCGGCGAGGCCCAGGCCGCCGCCGAGGCCGCCCTGATGCGCGCCCAGACCGACGCCGAGCGCCTGCTCCGGGCCGCCTCCGAACAGGCCCAGCAGGCCAACGCCCAGGCCGAGGCGGTGGCGGGCGAGGCCCAGCAGCAGCTGGCCGGCGCCCAGGCCGCCGCCGAGCAGCGGCTCACCGAGGCCCAGGCCGCCGCCGAGCGCGGGCTGGCCGCCGCCCAGGAGGAGATCAGCCGGCTCAAGCTGCAGGCCGCCGAGGACCAGCAGCGGGCCACCGAGGCGCTCGGCGCCGCCCAGGCCGAGATAGAGCGGCTCCGGGCCGAGGCACTGGCCGAGGCCGAACGGGCCCGCCAGGAAGCCGCCGAGCTGCGGGCACGGGCCGAGGCCGCCGCCGAGCAGCAGCTGGCCGAGGCGGAGGCCGCCGTCCAGCGGCTGGTCGCCGACGGCGAGGCCGCCTCCGACCAGCGCTCGCAGACCGCCAAGGCCGAGATCGCCCGGATGGTGGCCACCGCCACCAAGGAGACCGACCGGATCAAGGCTGAGGCCGCCAACGTCA
>NZ_JBVJLD010000008.1:77195-86452 GCF_055584905.1 Kitasatospora sp. NPDC088742
GCGGCCCGGGCCGCGGCCGCCGAGGAGAGCGAGCGGCTGCGCGGCGCCGCCGAGTCGGTCGCGTCCGAGCTGCGCGCCGACGCCGAGGCGGCCATCGCCGAGCAGCGGGCCGAGGCCGAACGCGCCGTGGCGGAGCTGCGGGCCGAGGCCGAGGCCGCCGTCGCCCGGCTGCACGAGGAGGCCCGCGAGGCCGGCCGGGCGGAGGGCGCCGAGGAGGCGGCCCTGCACCTGGCCCAGGCCACCGAGCAGGCCGAGGAGACCGTCGCCCGGGCCGCCCGGGAGTCCGCCGAGACCGTCGCGGCCGGCACCGCCGAGGCCGAACGGCTGCGCGCCGAGGCCGCCGAGCAGGCCGACCGGCTGCTGACGGAGGCTCAGGCCACCGTCGAGCAGGTGCGGAACGCCGCCCAGGAGGACGCCGCCGCGCTCCACGAGCAGCTCACCCGGGCCCACCAGGAGGCCGAACGGCTGCGCGCCGAGGCCGAGGAGCTGCACGCCCGGGCCACCGCCGAGGCGGAGCGGGTCGAGGGCGAGGCCCGGCGCCAGGCGGTGCTGCGGATCGAGGAGTCGGCGAAGACCGCCGAGGAGCTGCTCACCAAGGCCAAGGCCGACGCCGACGAGCTGCGGGCCGGGGCCGCCGCCGAGCTGGAGCGGCTGCGCGCCGAGACCGAGGAGCGGGCCGCCGAGACCCAGGGCCGGGCCGAGCAGACCCTGACCCGGGCCCGCGAGGAGGCCCGCAAGGTCACCGCCACCGCCGAGCAGCGCGGCCAGGACGCACTGGCCGCGGCCAAGGCGGCGGCCGCCGAGAACCGTTCCGCCGCCGAGCGGGAGACCGCCGAACTCCGGCGCGAGGCCGTCGAGTTCGACCAGCGGGTGCGCGCCGAGGCACAGGCCGGGGCCGAGGCACTGGCCGCCGAGACCCGGGCCGCCGCCGAGGCTGCCCGGACCGAGGCCGCCGAATGGGCCGACGGCCACCGCGCCGAGGCCGAGACCTGGGCGCTCCGCCGCCGCGGTGAGGCCGAGACCGAGGCCGAGGCGCTGCGCGAGGAGAGCCGCCGCGAGCGGGCCCAGGCGCAGACCGCCTTGGACCGCGAGCAGGCCGAGACCGCCGAGCTGCTGGCCGCCGCCCGGGCCGCCCGGGAGACCGCTGCCGCCGAGGCGGACGAGCTGACGGCCCGTACGGCCGCCGAGACCGAGGCCCTGCGCACCGCCGCCGAGACCGAGACGGCCGAACTCCGCGCCGCCACCGAGGCCGAGACCACCGAGCTGCGCGAGCGCACCGCCCGGGAGGCCGCCGAACTGACGGCCCGTACCGCGGCCGAGACCGAGGCCCTGCGCACCGCCGCCGAGACCGAGACCGCCGAACTCCGCGCCACCGCCGAGGCGGAGACCACCGCCCTGCGCGAGCGCACCGCCGCCGAGGCGGAGGAGCTGACGGCCCGTACGGCCGCCGAGACCGGGGCGCTGCGCGCCGCCGTCGAGGCCGAGGTGGCCGGCCTGCGCACCGAGGCCGAGGCGGAGACCACCGAGCTGCGCGAGCGCGCCGCCGCCGAGGCGGCCGAGCGGCTGGCCGCCGCCGGGCGGGAGGCCGAGGAGCTGCGGGCCGAGGGCGCCCGGGAGTTGGCGCAGGCTCAGGAGGAGGCGGCCGCCGCCGTCACCGAGGTCGGCGTGCTGCGCGCGCTGGCCACCACCGAGCTGGCCGAGCTCCGCGCGGGTGCCGAGAAGGAGGCCGCCGCGCTGGTCTCCAACGCCGAGGACGAGGCGGCCGAGATCCGTCAGTCCGTGGCCGGACTGCACGAGGCCGCCTCGCAGCAGATCGCCGAACTCCGCGCCACCGCCGAGCGGGAGGCCGCCGACACCCGCGAACTGGCCGAGCTGGAGACCGCCGAGCAGCGCGAGCTGGCCGCCGCCGAGACGGACGCGCTGCGCGCCGCCGTCGACGCCGAGGTGGCCGCGCTGCGCGCCGACGCGGAGGAGGAGACCACCGCGCTGCGCGAGCGGATCGCCGCCGAACTGGCCGCCGACCGCGAGCGGACCGCCGACGGGATCGCCCGGGACCGGGCCGAGGCCGAGGCCTACGACGAGCAGCTGCGGGCCGAGGCCCGCGCCGAGCGCCAGGACGCGCTGGACTTCGCCGAGCGGACCCGGGCCGAGGCCGAGGAGGAGGCCCGCCGGACCACGGTGGAGGCCGAGCGGCGGGGCGCCGTCGCCGTCGCCGAGGCGGAGGACTTCGCCGCCGCGCTGCGGGCCGAGGCGGAGGAGTACGCGCTCGCCACCCGCACCCTGGCCGACGAGTACGAGAACGCCACCCGGGGCCGGGCCGACGTCTACGACGCGGAGACCCGCGAGGCCGCCGAGCAGTTCGACCGGGCCACCCGCGACCAGGCCAAGTCCGTGCTGGAGAAGGCCTTCGCGGACGCCGAGTCCCTCGCCGAGGACGCCCAGGCCACCGCCCTGGCCACCACCGCCGCGGCCGAGGAGCAGGCCGACGCGATGGTCGCGGCCGCCCGCAAGGAGGCCGAGCGGCTCACCGCCGCGGGCGAGGCGGCCGGCCAGTCCGAGGTGGAGCGGGCCCGCGCCGACGCGGACGCGCTGCTCTCCGAGGCCCGCCGGGACGCCACCGGCATCCGCGAGCGCGCCGAGGAGCTGCGCGAGCGCACCGACTCCGAGATCGAGGCCCTGCACGAGCGGGCCCGCAAGGAGAACGCGCAGGCCATGAAGTCGGCCGGCGAGCGGGTGGACACGCTGGTGACGGCGGCTCAGGAACAGCTCACCGAGGCCGAGGAGCAGGCCGCCGCGGCCGTCGCCGCGGCCGAGGAGAAGGCGGCGAAGCTGGTCGCCGACGCCGAGGAGAAGGCCGCCGAGCTCACCTCGGAGGCCTCCGCCGAGGCCGGCAAGGTGCGGATCTCCGCCGTCCGCAAGGCGGAGGGCCTGCTCAAGGAGGCGGAGCAGAAGCTCGCCGCCTCCACCGAACGGGCCGACCGGCTGCGCACCGAGGCGGAGGCCGCGCTGGCCGCCGCCGAGCAGGAGGCGGAGCAGAAGCTGACGGCCGCTCAGGAGGAGGCCGAGCAGCAGCTGGAGACCGCCTCCGACCAGGCGGAGAAGCGGTTGAAGCGGGCCGACGAGACCGCCGAGGAGCAGCTCGCGCTGGCGGCCGAGGAGGCCGAGCGGACACTGGCCGAGGCGAAGGCCGAGGCCCAGCGCGTGACCGACGAGGGCCGCCGGGAGTTGGACGAACTGGTCCGCCGGCGCAAGGACATCAACACCGAGATCTCTCGGGTGCAGGACGTCCTGTCCGCGTTGGAGGCCTTCGAGGCGCCGGCACCGGCCTCACCGGCCAACGGGGGAAGCAGTGGCAAGAAGGACGGTGCGGCGAAGGCCGGTGCCGGAGTGGGCGCGCCCCGTTCGGGGGGCAATCGCACCGGCAGCGCACCACCCGATTGAGCGGACATTGTCCGTGGAGCAACGGCGTTTCGCCGTCGACACTCCGATAACGTGTCAGGATTCCCTCAACCACCTCAGCGGTTAACGACAGGAAGCCCAGAACCCCATGAGCGACAGTCACTCCCCTCACGGCTTCGACCTGGTGCGCCGTGGGTACGAGCGTGCCCAGGTCGACGAGCGGATCACCAAGCTGGTGGCCGACCGCGACTCCGCCCTGACCAGGATCGGCGCGCTGGAGAAGCGCATCGAGGAGCTCCACCTGGAGACCCAGAGCGCGCAGGCCGCGGTCTCCGAGCAGGAGCCCTCGTACGCCGGCCTGGGTGCCCGGGTCGAGAAGATCCTCCGCCTCGCCGAGGAGGAGGCCAAGGACCTGCGCGACGAGGCGCACCGCGCCGCCGAGCAGCACCGTGAGCTGGCCGAGGCCGCCGCGCAGCAGGTCCGCACCGAGGCGGAGAACTACGCCAAGGACCGCAAGGCCAAGGCCGAGGACGAGGGTCTGCGGATCGTCGACAAGGCCAAGAGCGACAGCGCCCAGCTGCGGGCCGAGGCCAACAAGGACGCGCAGAACAAGCGCGAGGAGGCGGACGCCCTCTTCGAGGAGACCCGCACCAAGGCCGCCCAGGCCGCGCTGGAGTTCGAGACCAACCTGGCCAAGCGCCGCGAGCAGTCCGAGCGCGACCTGGCGGCCCGTCAGGCCAAGGCCGAGAAGCGCCTCGCCGAGATCGAGCACCGCGCCGAGCAGCTCCGCCTGGAGGCCGAGAAGCTCCGCACCGACGCCGAGCGCCGCGCCCGCCAGACCGTCGAGACGGCCCAGCGCCAGTCCGAGGACATCGTGGCCGACGCCAACGCCAAGGCCGACCGGATCCGCAGCGAGTCCGAGCGCGAGCTCGCGGCCCTCACCAACCGCCGCGACTCCATCAACGCCCAGCTCACCAACGTCCGCGAGATGCTCGCCACCCTCACGGGTGCGGCCGTCGCCGCCGCCTCGCTGCCGACCGACGACGCCCTCGGCGTCCCGGCCCAGCAGTCCCGCTGACCCACCCTCAGGGCCCGCACTCCCCCTCCGGGGAGGGTGCGGGCCCTGAGCCTTTGCGGCTACGCCCGGCAGGGCAGCGACCCAGGGGCGCGGGGAACTGCGCGAGTCCGGAAGGCGGACCAGCGTGAGGTCGGGGCAGGCGAGCCAGTTGCACGTGCTGCCGTTCCCCCGCGCGCAGTTCCCCGCGCCCCTGCAGGGCGCAGCCCCTGGGCGGCCTTCTGGCGGGCTGTCAGGTCAGACCCGGCGGAGAAGGGCCCGGACGGCTGCGTTGAAGCTCTCGGGGGCCTCCAGGGAGCTCAGGTGGCCGACGCCCGGGATGACGGTGAGTTCGGCGCCGGGGAGGGCCTCCGCGATGAGGCGGGCCTCGGCGAGCGGAGTGAGGGCGTCGTGCTCGCCGACCACCACCGCCGCCGGCACGTCGAGTGCCCGCAGCGCCGCCAGCGACTCCGGCCGCGCCGCCATCGCGCGCTGCGCCCAGGCCACCCCCGCCGGGGCGGCGGAGGCGATCATCTCCCGTACCTGGGCGGTGAGTTCGGGATCGGTCCCGGGCCCGAGCAGCCCGTCCTCGATCTTCTCCTCGGCCAGCAGCGCCACGCTGTCGCGGGAGAGCACCGCCGCCGCGATCCGCTCCCGGTTGGCCTTGGCGGCGGGGGTGTCCACGGTCGCCTTGGTGTCGGCGAGCAGCAGCCCGGCGATCCGCTCCGGGTGGCGCCGGGCCACCGCCATCGCGACGTAGCCGCCCATCGAGAGGCCCCCGAACACCGCCTGCTCCAGGCCCAGTTCGTCCAGCAGCTCCACCAGGTCGTCGGCCACGGTGTCGAGCGAGGGCGGCGCGTCCCCGACCGGGGTGGCGCCGAAGCCCCGCTGGTCGGGGGTGATCAGGGTGGCGACGTCGGCGAGCGGCGCGAGCTGGGCCTGCCACATCCGGGCCGAGAGCGGGAAGGCGTGCAGCAGCACCAGCGGCGTACCGACGCCGTGGGTGCCGTAGGCGGGGAGAGTCATGGTGCCCACCGTATGGCGGCACACCGACCGGCCGCAGCAGCGCGCTCCGCTGTCCGGTTTGTCATAGCCTGACGGAGAGTGAGGGAGCGCACATGATCGAATTGCACGAGCTGACGAAACGTTACGGCGACACCGTCGCCGTCGACCGCCTGAGCTTCCAGGTCCCCCAGGGCGTGGTCACCGGGTTCCTCGGGCCGAACGGCGCGGGCAAGTCCACCACCATGCGGATGATCCTCGACCTGGACCGCCCGACCAGCGGCCAGGTCACCATCGACGGGAAGCGCTACGGGCAGCTCAACGAGCCGCTCAAGTACATCGGCGCGCTGCTGGAGGCCAAGGCCGTCCACCCCGGCCGGACCGCCTACGACCACCTGCTCTGGCTGGCCCAGAGCAACCGCATCCCGCCCGGCCGGGTGGACGAGATGCTCGCCCTGGTCGGGCTCACCGCCGTCGCCAAGAAGCGCTCGCGCGGCTTCTCGCTCGGGATGGGCCAGCGGCTGGGCATCGCCTCCGCGCTGCTCGGCGACCCCGAGATCGTGATGTTCGACGAGCCGGTGAACGGGCTCGACCCCGAGGGCATCCTGTGGATCCGGAACCTGATGAAGGGTCTGGCCTCCGAGGGCCGCACCGTCTTCGTCTCCTCCCACCTGATGAGCGAGATGGCGCTGACCGCCGACCACCTGGTGGTGATCGGCCGGGGCCGGCTGCTGGCCAACCTCTCGATGGCGGAGTTCATCAAGCGGAACTCCCGCTCGGCGGTGCGGATCCGCACCCCGCACGTCGAGCAGCTGCTCACCGCCCTGCACGGCGCCGGGCTGAACGCCGTCCCCGGGCCGGACGGCGCGTACGAGATCGAGGACGGCGACCTCGCCCACATCGGCGAACTCGCCGCCTCGCACGGGGTGACGCTGCACGAACTGAGCCCGCAGCAGGCCTCCTTGGAGGAGGCCTTCATGCAGATGACCGCCGACTCGGTGCAGTACCACGCCGGGGGCGGCACCGCCCCGGCGCCGGCGCCGGAGGCCGCCTGGGGCACCGGCTGGAAGGAGAAGAGCTGATGGCCTCGTTCCCCGCCGTCCTGCAGTCCGAGTGGACCAAGATCCGCAGCGTGCGGTCCACCGTCTGGACCCTCGCCCTGACCTTCGTGATCACCCTGCTCGTCGGCGGGCTGCTCTCGCTGGTCACCAAGCTGAACTTCGACGAGTTCACCCGGGACTCCAGCACCCCGTTCGACGCCACCGGGACGGCCTTCTCCGGCATCCTGCTGGGCGAGCTGGCCATCATCGTGTTCGGGGTGCTGGCGGTCGGCAACGAGTACAGCAGCGGCATGATCCGGGTCAGCCTGGCCGCCGTCCCGCAGCGCGGGACCTTGCTGCTCGGCAAGGCCGCGGTGCTCGGCGCCCTGGCCCTGGCGGTCTCGCTGGCCACCGCCTTCATCACCTTCTTCGTCGGCCAGGCGGTGCTCGGCGACCACTCCACCACGATTGGCTCGCCGAACGTCCTGCGCGCCGTCATCGGAGCCGCGCTCTACCTGACCATGCTCTGCCTGTTCGCGGCCGGCGTGACCGCCATGCTGCACAACCAGACCCTGGCGCTGGGCGTGCTGGTGCCGTTCTTCTTCCTGCTCTCGCCGATCCTCTCGGCGGTCCCGTACGCGAAGAACGTGGCCCGGTACTTCCCGGACTACGCCGGCTCGCGGATGATCACCGTCTACGAGCAGTCCGGCCAGCCCTACGGCCCCTGGGCCGGCTTCTTCATCTGCCTGGCCTGGACGGTGGCCGCCATCGCCGGCGGCATCCTGGTCCTGAAGGAGCGCGACGCCTGACGGCGCGTCACACCCCCGGGACGCCCTCCGCCTCAGTGGCGGGGGGCGTTCCTGCTGCGCTGGACGTTGGTGGAGCGGCGCTCGCGGGCGCCCCAGCAGGCGCGGTGCCAGTGGCGGCGGTCGTCCACCCCGGCCCCGTACTCGGGCCAGGCGACCACGTGGCCGACGCCGGGCGGGATCTCCTGGTCGCAGCCCGGGCAGCGGTAGAACCGGCCGGAGGTGCCCGGGATGGTCTGCACCACCCAGTCCTCTCCGTCGTACTCCTCCACCCGCCGCAGGGTGCCACCGAACGGCACGCCTGACGGCTCCTCGGAGACGGCCTTGCTGCGGGGCGGCTTGCGGCGGGGCGACACGGCTACGGGCACCTCTCGTGCGGCGGACGACGGCTGGCTCTCCAAGCCTACGGGGCGCACCGCCCCGCCCCGCAGCCCTACCACGCCGCTCGGCGGGGCCTCAGGCTTTCCGGGGAGATCCACCCGATCTTCCGCGAATTGGGGCGTTCCGGGTGCCATTGGCACATGACATCGGTTACTCAACGAGGTGACAAGGCGGGGCTCGCAGACCCTGCGGCACCCGAGGAGGCCACCCGATGACCGACACCGACCAACTGACCACCCCTCAACTCGACCTGCCCCCGGCCCCGCTGCTGGGCGGCGCGGCCGGCACCGACTCGATCCGGGTCGGCGCGTTCCTGCTGTCGGCCCAGTTCCCGGGCCAGGACCACGGCGCGGTGCTGCGCCGTACCGTCGCCGCCGCCGAGACCGCCGAGCGCTCCGGCCTGGACTCGGTCTGGCTGGCCGAGCACCACTTCGTGCCCTACGGCGTCTGCCCGGACGCGGCCACCCTGGCCGCCCTGCTGCTCGGCCGGACCAGGCGAATCGGCGTCGGCACGGCGGTCAGCGTGCTCTCCACCACCCACCCGGTGGCGCTCGGTGAGAAGGCCGCGCTGCTCCACCTGACCTCGGACGGCCGGTTCACCCTCGGCGTGGGCCGGGGCGGGCCGTGGATCGACCTGGCGGTGTTCGGCACCGGCGCGGCCGCGTACGAGGAGGGCTTCGGCGAGCGGCTGGACCTGCTGCTGCGCTGGCTGCGCGGCTCCCGGGTGGGGGCCGAGGGGCCGCAGTTCAGCTTCCCGGCGGTGGACGTGGTGCCCCGCGCGGCCGGGCCGCGGCCCACCGAGCTGGCCGGCTGGCTGGAGGGCCGCTCGGGCCCGCTGAGCCGCTTCCCGCGGCAACGTCCGGGCGGGGTGGGCGAACTCGCGGACAGCGGACACTCCGTCACCTCGGACCCGGCACAGGGCGGTCCGCCGGTGATCGCCGCCTGCACCTCACCGGCCGGGGTCAGGGCGGCGGCCGAGCGCGGGCTGCCGATGCTGCTCGGGATGCACTCGGGCGACGAGGACAAGTCGCTGATGCTGGAGGCCTACCGGACCGCCTGGCGGGAGTGCGGCCGGGGCGAGGAGCAGCTGGCCCGGGTGGAGCGGGAGCACATGGCGGCCGGGGTGGTGCAGATCGAGGACCGGGCGGCGACGGCCCGGGCCCGGCTGCTGGCCGCGATGCCCGGCTGGTTCGAGCACGGGCTCGGTGCCCACCGCACGGTGGACGGCCGGGAGCGGCGGATGCGCGATCCGCGCGAGTACACCGAACTCCTCTGCGACCTGCACGCGGTGGGCACGCCCAGGCAGGCCGCCGACCGGCTGCTGGCCACCACCGAGCGGACCGGCATCCGGCGCTTCGCCCTGCTGGCCGAGGGCTCCGGCGAGCACGCCGCGACCATGGAGAACATCGCCCGGCTCGGCACCGAGGTGCTCCCCCAGCTGGACTGAGACGGCCGCCGAACGGACGGACGCCGGGCCCTGGTGCAGGCGGCCCGGCGTCCCGTCGGTTCGGCGGTAGGTGCTCAGCAGTCGCGCAACTCGTCCGACTGGTTGAGCAGTTGGGCCCGGACCGAGGT
>NZ_JBVJLD010000008.1:86549-184206 GCF_055584905.1 Kitasatospora sp. NPDC088742
CTGGTGCAGGCGGCCCGGCGTCCCGTCGGTTCGGCGGTAGGTGCTCAGCAGTCGCGCAACTCGTCCGACTGGTTGAGCAGTTGGGCCCGGACCGAGGTGAAGCGGCCGTACCGCTCCTCGCTCTGCTCCGAGGGCGCGAAGACGGCGACCCGGTGGCAGTTCTGGAACGCCAGCCGGACGCCGAAGTGCCGCTGCAGGGCACCCCGGATCGCGTCGCTGGCCATCGCCCGCAGCAGCTGGCCCCGGGCCTGCTCGCTGGGCGGCGGTACCTGGTTGTCGGCGAAATCGGTGCCGTCCACCTGCACCTGGGCGACCAGCGAGCTGATCAGGTCCCAGGCGTACGGCAGGGAGGTTCGGACGCAGTCGACGAACTCCCTCTCGTCGACCTCTCCTCTCTCGGCCTTCTCCAGCAGGGCCGGTGAGACGTCGAGCGACATGGGTTCTCCTCTCGCGGTCCACCCCGGGCGGACCGCCGGGGTGGTCGTACGTCGTGCCGTTGGTGCCGTTGGTGCCGTTGTGGAAAGCTACGACCGCTCACCACAGAGTGACATCCGGTCGTCAGTACGGCCGGTGAATCCACCGATTCGAACCGCAATCACCGCGTGCCCCGTCAGATTGGCCGAATCCCGTCGGATCGTTCATCGAAGTGCTCCGTCCCCGTTGAGTGACCCCCACCCGTCGGACAACCCGTGGAGCTAGGGCGGGGGCGGGGTGCAGACTCCATGTTTCGCCGTCCACGCGGGTTCATCACCCGTCCGTCGCGGTTTCGCTTCAACTGGCCCCGCTGGGCTAGCGTGGTCAACCATGCGTCTCGTCATTGCCCGTTGCTCCGTCGACTATGCCGGTCGGCTCTCCGCCCACCTGCCCTCCGCCACCCGCCTGATCCTGGTCAAGGCGGACGGGAGCGTCAGCATCCACGCCGACGACCGGGCCTACAAGCCACTCAACTGGATGTCGCCCCCCTGCTCCCTGAAGCAGGACGGCGACGTCTGGACGGTGACCAACAAGGCCGGCGAGAAGCTGATCATCACCCTGGAGGAGGTGCAGCACGACTCCTCGCACGAGCTCGGGGTGGACCCCGGTCTGGTGAAGGACGGCGTCGAGGCGCACCTCCAGGAGCTGCTGGCCGACCGCATGGAGGTGCTCGGCACCGGCTGGACCCTGATCCGCCGTGAGTACCCCACCGCCATCGGCCCGGTGGACATCCTCGGCCGTGACGCCGACGGCGCCACCGTCGCGGTCGAGATCAAGCGCCGCGGCGAGATCGACGGCGTCGAGCAGCTGACCAGGTACCTGGAGCTGCTCAACCGCGACCCGCTGCTCGCCCCGGTGAAGGGCGTCTTCGCCGCGCAGGAGATCAAGCCGCAGGCCCGCGTACTGGCCACCGACCGCGGCATCGGCTGCGTGGTGCTGGACTACGACGGGCTGCGCGGCATCGACGACGACAAGCTCAAGCTCTTCTAGGACTTCTGGGGAGACGCCGTCGCCGTGCCCGTGTCGGTCGGCGTCGGCGTCGGAGTGGGCGTCGGGGTCGGGGTGGGTGCCGTGGTCGTGGGCGCCGCGGTCGTCGGGGCCGGCGGGGTGGTGGCCGGCTTGGTGGTCGGCGCCTGGGTCGTCGGCTGCGGCGGGTTCGGCTGCTGGGTGGCCGGCGTGGCGGAGGGCTTGCCCGTGCTCGGGCTGGGGCTCGAACTCGGCTTGCGGGTACCGCTCTTGGACGGGCTCGCGGACGGGCTCGGGCTCTCCGACTCGGTCGGCGAGGGAGCCGGCTCGGTGGCCGTCGGGCTCGGGGTGGGCGTCGGAGTGGCGCTCGGGGAGATGCCGAGGTCACCGGTGTAGACGCCCTCGTCCACCACCCCGCCCCGGCCGCCCCGGCCGGGCTCCTCGGTACCGGCCAGGCTCAGACCGACCGCCGTGCCGAGCACGCCGACCGCGAGCACCGCGGCCCCGGCCGCCACCGCCACCCGGCGGCGGCCGCCCCTCGGTATCTTCCGGAAGCGCAGCGGCACCTGGGCGGCGATCGCCCGCATGACGGGCCGTCGGCCACCGCCCGGGCGGTCCGCGCCCTCGACCGCCCGGCCCGTCCCGGCCCGCAGCAGCGCCAGCATCCGGCGCCCGGCGGCGGTGCCCCGGGCCTCCTCCACCGAGGCCCGCAGCGAGAGCGCCGCCTCCAGCTCCCCGACGGCCGGGCCGGTCACCCCGGTACAGGCCGCCAGTACGCCCAACTCCTGGTGGAACCAAGCCTCTTCGGACGGCGAGCCGAGCTCGCGGGCCGCCTCCAGACCGATCTCCAGCACCTGCTCCCAGGCGCCCCAGCGCAGCGACAGCGCGAAGGCGGGCGCCGCTGCCCGGGCCAGTCGGAGCACCTCCTCCGGCCGCCCGGCCGCCCGGTCGGCCAGCAGCGCGCCGACCACCACCTCGGCCTCGGCGGCCAGTTGGGCCGGGCTGACCGAGCTGTGCCCCACCCACCAGGAGAAGTGCCGGGCTGCCCCGAAGGCCACCTCACCCGGCTCCCAGTGCCCCACCAGGATCCCCAACACCCCGTCGGTGAGCCGGTGGTGGCCTCCGATCGAGACCGCGAGGCCGCAGTCGGTCAGCTCCTGCAGGGCGCTCTCGCCCAGGCCCACGTCGATCAGCGCGGGCAGGTGCGGGGCGGTCGGGCACTCCCCGCCGAGCGCCACCGCCAGCAGCAGCACCGCCCGGGCCGACTCGCTCAGCCCGGCCGCCAGCCGCAGCGTCGGCGCGGCGGACTCGGCCACCGAGGGCAGCGGCACCGAACGGCGCAGCTCCTCCTCCAACTCGGCCGGGTCCTCCGGCCGGGCGACCTCCTTGACCAGGCCGAACACCCGCCCCCGGTCCTCGTGTTCGGCCACCAGGGTGTCCACCTCGACGTCCCGCTGGCGCAGCAGCGCGGCCGCCTGCACGAAGCGCAGCGGCAGCCCCTCGGACTCGAACCAGAGGTCGATCGCCCATGCCCGCTCGTGCTCGTCCAGCGGACGGCCCGCCAGGCGGCCCACCAGGTTCAGACAGGCCGGCCGGGACAGCCCGGCCACCAGGTGGTCCAGCAGCCGTGAACCGGGCGGCAGTTGAGGGCTTCCGGGGGCGACCGAGACCAGGAACGCGCAGTCCGGCGCGGCGGCCAGCAGCTCCTCCAGTTCCGGCCCGCCCGGCTCGACGTCGTCGATCACCACCACGGCGCCCAACGGGGCCAGCAGGTCCCGCAGTTGGTCCTGGTCGGGACGGAACGGGGCCGACCGGTGAGTGGCCGCGTACAGGTCCTGCAGCAGATCGGCCGAGGTCCGGCGGTGACCGGTCAGCCGCACCACCCCGTCCGGCGCCAACTCCCCGGCCGCGTCCGCCACCGCACCCAGCAGCGCGGTCCGGCCGGAGCCGCCCTGGCCCACCAGCCGCACCGAACGGCCCTCGGCCAGCAGACCCAGCAGCTGCGCGACGTCCGCCTCACGGTCCAGCAGCGGCTGGTCCGCGGCGGCACCACCCAGCGCGAGCGGCCCCACCGCCGCGGCGGTCGGCCGGTGGCTGTCCGCCACCACCCGCCGCGGCTGCGGCCGCCACTCCGGCGGACACGGCCGGAACTCCGAACCGTCCGCCCCACCCACCGCGAGCAGCCAGTCACCGGTGACCAGCTCACCGCTCCGCTGGCGCGGCGCCTCCTGCCGGACGTCACCGGATGGCTGGTTCACGGTCTCGCTCCGCCCCGTCTAGGCCGACTGTCTGACCGGAGACTCTCGCACACCCACCTCCGACACCTCTACCCGGGGTAAGCGGCTGGGCCGCCGGGGGCGCGGGGAACTGCGCGAACACGGAAGGCGGACCAGTGTGAGATCGGGGCAGGCGAGCCAGTTGCGGGTGGTGCCGTTCCCCTGCGCGCAGTTCCCCGCGCCCCCGAGGTCGCTGCCCTGCCGAGCGGCCCCCGGAAGCGTGCGTCAGAGGACGACCGGGAGGGTGGTGCCGTAGGCGTCGGGGACGGTGCCCTCGACGGCGAGGATGCGGTGGAGGCGGGTGGCGACCAGGAGGCGCTGGAGCTGGGCCGGCACGGAGCGGAGCACCAGGCGGCGCCCGAGGCGCCCCGCCCTGCGGTGGGTGCCCATGATGACGCCGAGGCCGGTGGCGTCCCAGAACTCCAGACCGGCGAGGTCGAGGACCAGGTCACCCTGCCCGCCGTCGACCGCCTGGTGCAGACGGGCGCGGGCGTCGGCGGCGCTGCGGACGTCGAGGCGGCCCTGGATGGCCAGGCGCCGGTGGTCACCGATGATGTGCACGCTCTCCTCCTCCGCAGTCGCCGGAGCGGTCAGGACAATCGGAATGCCGTCTCCCCCTCACCCATCTGACGGTGGATCAGCCGTTCAGGTTGCTGGTCCGCGCCGGTTACGGGCCAACTTCACCCGTCCGATGGAATAGAGGGAATATACGCAGTCGAGCCCCACACCCACGCTCGATTCCCGCCCAAATCACCCGTGCGCGGCGGGGTCGTGAGCAAGCTCACCCACTCCCCCGCCGCCCGGGACCTAGACTGACCCGCGATTGGGGGGCGGCGTCGCGACGCCGGGGCACGCACCTCGACACCTTCTCGTCAGTCGCCGATGCTCCGCATGGGCTCCCTCCTCGGCGGCGCCGATGCACGCACCCCAACGCCGCTCCTTCACCCACCCCCCAATCGCCGGTCAGTCTTACTTCTGGTAGTCGTAGAAGCCCTGGCCGCTCTTGCGGCCGAGGTCCCCCGCGGTGACCATGCGGGCCATGATCTCCGGAGCCGCGAACTTCTCGTCCTGGGTCTCGGCGTAGATGTTGCGCGCCGCGTGCAGCAGGATGTCCACGCCGGTCAGGTCGGCGGTCTGCAGCGGGCCCATCGGGTGGCCGAAGCCGAGGCGGCAGGCGGTGTCGATGTCCTCGGCGCTGGCCACGCCCGACTCGTACAGCTTGGCCGCCTCGACCACCAGGGCGGTGATCAGACGGGTGGTCACGAAGCCGGCCACGTCGCGGTTGACCACCACGACCTCCTTGCCGACGTTCTCGGCGAAGGCGCGGGCCCGGGCCAGCGTCTCGTCGCTGGTCTTGTAGCCGCGGACCAGCTCGACCAGCCTCATCAGCGGCACCGGCGAGAAGAAGTGCACGCCGACCACGGACTCGGGGCGGGAGGTGGCGGCGGCGATCCGGGTGATCGGGATGGCCGAGGTGTTCGAGGCGAGCACGGCGCCGTCCTTGGCGAGCTTGTCCAGCTCGCGGAACACGCCTTCCTTGACGTCGAGTTGCTCGAAGACCGCCTCGACCACGATGTCCGCCTCGGCAACCGCGCCGAGGTCGGTGGTGGTGGTGATCCGGCCGAGCGCGGCCTCCGCCGCCTCGGCGGTCAGCTTGCCCTTGGAGACGAACTTCTCGTACGAGGCGCGGATGCCGTCCAGGCCGCGCTGCAGCGCGGCGTCGGTGACGTCGCGCAGCACCACCTGGTGCCCGGCCTGGGCCGAGACCTGCGCGATGCCCGCGCCCATCAGACCCGCGCCGATGACGGCGATCCGCTGGTCCGCTACGTTGCTCATGGATACCCCTAGGCTCCTGAAGGCGGCTCGGGACAGGGATCACCCACCGGAGCCGCGCCGCTCACGCGCCGGACTCTAGTGCCCACGGAGCCCGGATGGTGCGATTGCGCAGTGTGATGCTGCTGACGTGCCCACGCTGCGCGGCGGCACTCCCACTCCGGTACCCCTACTCCGGCACCATCCCCAAGTCCTGCGCCAGGATGGCGGCCTGCACCCGGCTGCGCAGCTCCAGCTTGGCCAGGATCCGGCTCACGTGCGTCTTCGTGGTGGCCTCCGCCATCTCCAGCCGCCCCGCGATCTCCCCGTTGGAGAGTCCGGCGCCCAGGCAGGCCAGCACCTCCCGTTCCCGGGGTGTGAGCGCCGCCACCGCCTCCTTGGCCCGGGGCCGGTCGGGCCGCTCGGGCCGGGCGAAGGTGGCGATCAGACGGCGCGTCACCGAGGGGGCCAGCATGCCGTCGCCGCGGGCCACCGTCCGCACGCCCTCGATCAGCGCGTCCGCCTCCAGGTCCTTGAGCAGGAAGCCGGACGCCCCGGCCCGCAGCGCGCCGTGGACGTACTCGTCCAGGTCGAAGGTGGTCAGCACCAGGACCCGCCCGGCGTCGGCCGCCACCACCTGACGGGTCGCCGCGACCCCGTCCAGCCGCGGCATCGACACGTCCATCAGCACCACGTCCGGCCGCAGCTCCAGCGCCAGCCGGACGGCCTGCTCGCCGTCCGCCGCCTCGCCGACCACCTCGAAGCCCGGCTCGGCCCGCAGGATCATCACCAGGGCCGCCCGCACGGCCGCCTGGTCCTCCGCCACCAGCACCCGGATCACGCCCGCCGCGTCCACCACGTCCGTCACGTCCGCCCCTCGGTCGTCCTCGGCTCACGCGGCAGCACCGCGCGCACCACCCAGCTCCGCTCCACCGGCTCGGCCGCGAAGCTGCCGCCGAGCAGCCCGGCCCGCTCGGCCATCCCGACCAGCCCGGCCCGGGCGCCGGGCAGCCCGCGCCCCTCGCCGGCCCGGTACGGGCTCTCCACCCGGATCTCCAACTCCTCGGCCCCGTAGGCCAGCAGCACCTCCACCGAGCCCGGGGCGGCGTGCTTGAGCGCGTTGGTGAGCGCCTCCTGGACGATCCGGTAGGCGGCCAGGCCGACCGGCGCCGGCAGCTCACCGCGCTCGCCCCGCTCGGTCAGCCGGAAGCCCAGCCCCGCCGCCCGGCCGCTCTCGGCGGCCTTGGCCACCAGCGAGTCCACGGCCTCCAGCCGGGGCGCGGCGTGGCCGTCCTCGGCGTCCCCGGCGCGCAGCAGCCCGATCATCCGGCGCATCTCGGTGAGGCCCTGCACGCTGTTCTCCCGGATCACCGCCATCGTGGCCAGCAGCGGGTCCTCGGGGTCGCGCTCCTGACGGCGCGCCAGGGCCTGGGCGCCGGTGGCGTGGATGGCGATGGCGGACAGGTGGTTGGCCACCACGTCGTGCAGCTCGCGGGCCATCCGGGCCCGTTCGGAGACCACCGCCTCGCGCCGGTCCAACTCGGCCAGCAGCGCCGTCTGCTCGGCCCGCAGCCGCTCCGTCTCGGCCCGGTCCCGGTGCTTGCGCACCAGGTCCGCGGTCCACACCGGGCCGAGGAAGACCAGCACGCAGACCACCACCGCGAGCAGCGCCTGCCCCACCGAGGTGGTGTACAGCCCGGCCCAGGAGCCGAGCACCACGGTGGTGGCCATCCCGGTCAGGTGCAGCACCTTGGACATCCGGGGCGAGCCGTACAGCACCGCCGCGTAGAGCAGGTCGGTGTACATCACCAGCGAGGCGGCCAGCGAGCCGCCCCAGACCACCACGCCGATCAGCAGACCGCCCAGGCTGACCGTCCAGACCGGACGGGTCCGGCGGAACAGCTCCAGCACCGCGAGCGCCACCATCGGCAGCAGCACCGCCAGGACCGGCAGCCTGTCCGCACGGTCGTAGGCACCGAAGGCGATCAGCACCAGGCCGCCGAGCAGGCCGCCGAGTGCGATCGCGCGGTCCTCCTGGCGCGGGGTGAGGTCGAGGTTGAGCACGGCCCCATCTCACCATCCCGCGGCCGCGGTCACCGACCCTCCGCACGGCGGAGCCCCGTACATCGAAAGGTGCAGTCCACTCTCGGCGCCGGCGACGATGCCCCGCACCCCGCCGCGCTGGGAGGCTGGGAGCCAGGGAGGTACACCGTGATCGTCACGCTGATCGTCGCCGGCGAGGCCGGGTTCTGGGTCCTGCTCGCCCTCGCCCTGGCCGCCCGCTACCTGTTGAAGTGGCGGACCGTCAGCACCGCGCTGCTGCTCGGCCTGCCGCTGATCGACCTGGTGATCCTGGTGCTCACCGTGGTCGACCTGCGCGGCGGCACCACCGCGAGCTGGACGCACGGCCTGGCCGCGAGCTACGTCGGCTTCTCGGTGGCCTTCGGGCACTCGCTGGTGACCTGGGCCGACGGCCACTTCCAGCACCGCTTCGCCGGCGGCCCGAGGCCCCCGAAGGCACCCAGGTACGGCGCGGCCCGGGCCGCCCACGAGTGGAAGGTCTTCGTCCGCACGGCGGTCGCCGCCGCCATCACGGTCACCCTGATCGCCGGGGTGACCTGGCTGGTCGGCGACGCCGAGCGGACCAGGGAGCTGAGCGCCTGGTACCAGCGGATGGGCCTGATCACCGGCATCAACCTGGTGATCGCGGCCAGCTACACCATCTGGCCCAAGCAGGAGAAGAAGGAGCGCTCCTCCACCCTGCTCTGACCCTCCGTCAGCGGTTCTCGCCCGGCACCCAGAGCACGTCGCCGCGCTCCTTGTTGGCCGCCCTGGCCAGGATGAAGAGCAGGTCGGAGAGCCGGTTGAGGTACTTGGCGGTGAGCGGGTTGACGCTCTCCCCGTGCTCCTCGATCGCCGCCCAGGTGGCCCGCTCGGCCCGGCGCACCACGGTGCAGGCCAGGTGCAGGTGGGCGGCGCCGGGGGTGCCGCCGGGGAGGATGAAGCTGCGCAGCTTCTCCAGCTGCTCCAGGTAGTGGTCGCAGTCCCCCTCCAGCCGGTCGATGTAGGACTGGAGCACCCGCAGCGGCGGGTACTTGGGGTCCTCCACCACCGGGGTGGCCAGGTCCGCGCCGACGTCGAAGAGGTCGTTCTGAACCCGCGTCAGGACCGCCGCGACATCCTCGGGGAGCTGCCCGACGGCCAGCGCCACCCCGATGGTGGCGTTGGCCTCGTTGGCGTCCGCGTACGCGACCAGGCGGGGGTCGGTCTTGGTGGTGCGGCTCATGTCACCGAGCGCGGTGGTGCCGTCGTCACCGGTCCGGGTGTAGATGCGCGTGAGGTTGACCATGCGCCGCAGCCTAGCGGCCGTCCGTGCGGTCAGCCCCGCATCTCGTTGACGCAGATCAGGTTGCCCTCGCTGTCCTTGCAGTACGCCGAGGCACCGCCGGGCCACTCGATCACGCCGTCCACGGTCTTGTAGTCCGGCAGGTCGTACTCCTCGAACACCACGCCGTGGGACCGGAGTTCGGTCATCTCGGCACGCAGGTCCGACACCTCGAAGGCCACCTGGGTGTGCCCGCCGCGGTCGGCGACCGAGGTCGGGAACAGCAGGATGGAGCTGCCCGCGACCTCGTAGACCGCGCCGCCCTCCATCTCCTTCGCCGGGGACATCCCCAGCTTCTCCTGGTACCAGGCCTTGGCCCGGTCCAGGTCCACCACCGGGAGGGTGGTGGTGACGCTCCCCTGGGTCAACATGGTCGGCTCCCTTCCCTAAGAGCTCCCCTTCACCCAGTGTGGTCCCGTCAGGCCACGTTCACGCGCTGGCCCGGAGGCGCCGCCTCCAGCCAGGCCAGGAAGCCGGTCAGCGCGTCGTCGCTCATCGCCAGCTCCAGCGGGGCGCCGTTGTGCAGGCAGCGCAGCACCACCGAGCCGGAGAGCAGCGCGAGCTCCTCCTGGCCCTCCGGGTAGCGCCGGCCGAGCACCTCGATCTCCCGCCGCGGCAGCACCCGGCGCGGGCGCGGGGCGTAGGAGAAGACCCGGAACCACTCGATCGAGTCACCGCTGTAGCGGCCGATACCAAAAACCCACCCCTTGCCGTCGGTCACGGGGACCGGGGCGGAGGTGGGCTCACCGTTCTTGTCGAGATCGGGCTGCGTCGACGCGTCGGCGGGCATTTTGAGGCGGTAACTGCAGTCGAACGTTCCGCCTACTCGCTGGATCACCCGGCGGCGGACCGCGAAGGCCACCAAGCCGAGCACACAGAGCGCCACCACCGCAGCGCACACCAGAAGGGCGAGGACCATGCTCACCGACCTCCTCGCTACCCGCATCCCCGTTTGCCGGTCGTATCAACGACCCGGCACTGACCTACCAACTGATACGACAGTCCCGGGGTCACGCTCTCGCGTCCCCGGGACCGTCGGTTGTACGTACTGCTGGAACTCAGGCGGCCTTGCGGCGGCCGGCCGCGACGAGGCGGACCTCGGCGCGACGCTCGGCGTGCGCGTCGAGCTCGCTCTTCGCGGTCTCCAGCGCGCGCTCGGCGCGGGCGACGTCGATCTCGTCCGCGAGCTCTGCGATCTCCGCCAACAGCGACAGCTTGTTGTCGGCGAAGGAGATGAAGCCGCCGTGCACGGCCGCGATGACGGTGCCGCCATCGGTGGTGCGGATGGTGACCGGGCCACTCTCCAGCACGCTCAGCACCGGGGTGTGCCCCGGCATGATGCCGGTGTCACCGGAGGCCGTACGGGCGACGACGATGGTGGCCGCACCGGACCACACCTTGCGGTCGGCTGCGACCAGCTCGACGTGCAGCTCAGCCAACGTGGGCTCCTAGGCTCTTGCAACCCCCGGATGACCCGGCGATTGCGGTAAGAATAACGGGCCCGCGGCCCCGGCAGGAAACCAAGGACACGGAGATGACCGGGATCACAGCAGAACCTCCGGTCACACGGCGGCTCTGAGCCGTGAGGGGCGGCCCCCAGGGACGGGGACCACCCCTCACGGTCAGTCAGCCATCTGGCCGGGCTGGTTACTTCTTGGCCAGCTCGGCGGCGTTGCGCTCGAGGTCCTCGATGCCACCGCACATGAAGAAGGCCTGCTCCGGGGTGGCGTCGTACTTGCCGTCCGCGATGCGGTTGAAGGCCTCGATGGTCTCCGACAGCGGGACGGTCGAGCCCTCGACACCGGTGAACTGCTTCGCCACGTAGGTGTTCTGCGAGAGGAAGCGCTCGATCCGACGTGCGCGGTGCACGGTGATCTTGTCGTCCTCCGACAGCTCGTCGATGCCGAGGATCGCGATGATGTCCTGGAGGTCCTTGTACTTCTGGAGGATCCCCTTGACCCGGATCGCGGTGTCGTAGTGGTCCTGCGCGATGTAGCGCGGGTCCAGGATGCGGGACGTGGAGTCCAGCGGGTCGACGGCCGGGTAGATGCCCTTCTCCGAGATCGGACGCGACAGAACGGTCGTCGCGTCCAGGTGGGCGAAGGTGGTGGCCGGGGCCGGGTCGGTCAGGTCGTCCGCAGGGACGTAGATCGCCTGCATCGAGGTGATCGAGTGACCGCGGGTCGAGGTGATGCGCTCCTGGAGGAGGCCCATCTCGTCGGCCAGGTTCGGCTGGTAGCCCACCGCGGAGGGCATGCGGCCGAGCAGGGTCGACACCTCGGAACCGGCCTGGGTGAACCGGAAGATGTTGTCGATGAACAGGAGCACGTCCTGCTGCTCGACGTCACGGAAGTACTCCGCCATGGTCAGCGCGGAGAGCGCGACCCGCAGACGGGTGCCCGGCGGCTCGTCCATCTGGCCGAAGACCAGCGCGGTCTTGTCCAGAACGCCCGAGTCGACCATCTCGTGGATGAGGTCGTTGCCCTCACGGGTGCGCTCGCCGACACCGGCGAACACCGACACACCACCGAAGTTCTCGGCGACGCGGTAGATCATCTCCTGGATCAGAACGGTCTTGCCGACACCGGCACCACCGAACAGACCGATCTTGCCACCCGTGACGTACGGGGTGAGCAGGTCGATGACCTTGATACCGGTCTCGAACATCTCGGTCTTGGACTCGAGGTCCTTGAACTCGGGAGCCTTGCGGTGGATCGGCCAGCGGACCTCGACCTGGGACTCGAACTCGTCCTTGTCGACGTTCAGCACCTCACCGAGGGCGTTGAAGACCTTGCCCTTGGTGATCTGGCCGACCGGCACGGAGATCGCCGAACCGGTGTCGGAGACCTGCGCGCCACGGACCAGGCCGTCGGTCGGCTGCATCGAGATGCCGCGGATCAGGCCGTCGCCGAGGTGCTGCGCGACCTCGAGGGTCAGCACCTTCTTGCCCGTGCCGTCGGGGTTGTCCACCTCGACGTGCAGGGCGTTGTACATGTCCGGAATCGCGTCGACGGGGAACTCCACGTCGACGACCGGGCCGATGACCCGCGCGACGCGGCCCGTCGCCGTGGTCGGCTCAACAGTGGTGGTCATTCTCATTCGCTCCCGCGGCTCGCGTCGGCGAGGGCGTTGGCACCGCCGACGATCTCGCTGATTTCCTGGGTGATCTCGGCCTGACGGGCCGAGTTGGCAAGCCGCGTGAGCGACTTGATGAGCTCTCCCGCGTTGTCGGTCGCGGACTTCATCGCGCGCCGGCGTGCGGCGTGCTCCGAGGCGGCCGACTGCAGCAGCGCGTTGTAGATCCGGCTCTCGACGTACCGCGGCAGCAGGGCGTCGAGGACGCCCTCGGCCGACGGCTCGAAGTCGTACAGCGGGAAGATCTCGGCCTTGGCCGGCTTCTCCGTGCTGAGCTGGACCTCGTCCAGCTTCAGCGGGAGGAGCCGCGCGTCCCGGGCGGTCTGCGTCAGCATCGACTCGAACTTCGTCGACACCAGGTGCAGCTCGTCCACGCCACCGACCTCGGCCGTGAAGGCCTCGATCAGGTCGCTGGAGACGGCCTTGGCGTCACCGTAGGTCGGCTTGTCGGAGAAGCCCGTCCACGAGCCCGCGACCTCGAGGTTGCGGAACTTGTAGTACGAGACGCCCTTGCGACCGACGATGTAGGTCAGCACGTCCTTGCCCTCGGAGCGGAGCCGCGCGCTGAGCGCGACGGCCTGCTTGATGGCATTGGTCGAGTACCCACCGGCGAGACCACGGTCGGCCGTGATCACCAGCACCGCGGCGCGCGAGGCGCCGGGCTTCTCGGTGGTCAGCGGGTGCTTGGCGTTGGACCGGGTGGCCACCGCCGTCACCGCCCGCGTCAGCTCGTCCGCGTACGGGGTGGAGGCGGCCACCGCGCGCTGCGCCTTGACGATGCGCGACGCGGAGATCATCTCCATCGCCTTGGTGATCTTCTTCGTCGCGGTGACAGAGCGGATCCGGCGCTTGTAGACCCGAAGCTGTGCTCCCATGGGTCGTTACGTCCTTTCCCTCGCTACCGGATTCAGGCCTGCTCGCCGAGGAGCTTGCCGTCGGCGGTGGTGAAGCCCTGCTTGAACGAGGCGATCGACTCGGTCAGCGCGTCGATGGTGCCGTCCTCGAGCTTCGAGGTCTCGACGATGCCCGCCAGCAGCTCCTTCTTGGAGGTGCGCAGGAAGTCGAGGAACTCGCGCTCGAAGCGGCGGATGTCGGCGACCGGGACGTCGTCCAGCTTGCCCGTGGTGCCGGCCCAGATCGAGACGACCTGCTCCTCGACCGGGAACGGCTGGTACTGACCCTGCTTCAGCAGCTCGATCATGCGCGCACCGCGCTCCAGCTGCGCCAGCGAGGCCGGGTCCAGGTCGGAACCGAAGGCGGCGAACGCCTCCAGCTCACGGTACTGGGCCAGGTCCAGGCGCAGACGGCCGGCGACCGACTTCATCGCCTTGATCTGGGCCGAGCCACCGACGCGGGAGACCGAGATGCCGACGTTCACGGCCGGGCGGATGCCGGCGTTGAACAGGTCGGACTCCAGGAAGATCTGGCCGTCGGTGATGGAGATGACGTTGGTCGGGATGTACGCCGACACGTCGTTGGCCTTGGTCTCGATGATCGGCAGACCGGTCATCGAGCCGGCGCCCAGGGCGTCGGAGAGCTTGGCGCAACGCTCCAGCAGGCGGGAGTGCAGGTAGAAGACGTCACCCGGGTAGGCCTCGCGGCCCGGCGGACGACGGAGCAGCAGCGACACGGAGCGGTACGCCTCGGCCTGCTTCGACAGGTCGTCGAAGATGATGAGGACGTGCTTGCCGTCATACATCCACTCCTGGCCGATGGCCGAACCGGTGTACGGGGCGAGGTACTTGAAGCCGGCCGGGTCGGAGGCGGGAGCAGCCACGATGGTGGTGTACTCCAGCGCGCCGGCCTCCTCCAGGGCGCCGCGGACCGACGCGATGGTCGAGCCCTTCTGGCCGATGGCGACGTAGATGCAGCGGACCTGCTTCTTCGGGTCGCCCGACTTCCAGTTGTCGCGCTGGTTGATGATCGTGTCGATCGCCACCGCGGTCTTGCCGGTCTGACGGTCGCCGATGATCAGCTGACGCTGGCCGCGGCCGATCGGGGTCATCGCGTCGATGGCCTTGATGCCGGTCTGCATCGGCTCGTGCACCGACTTGCGGACCATGACGCCGGGGGCCTGCAGCTCCAGGGCACGACGGCCGGTGGAGGCGACGTCGCCGAGACCGTCGATCGGGTTGCCCAGCGGGTCCACGACGCGGCCGAGGTAACCGTCACCGACCGGAACGGAGAGGACCTCGCCGGTGCGGTGCACCGTCTGGCCCTCCTCGATGCCGCTGAACTCGCCGAGGACGACGACGCCGATCTCGCGCGCCTCGAGGTTCAGCGCGAGGCCGAGGGTGCCGTCCTCGAACTTCAGCAGCTCGTTGGCCATGACCGAGGGCAGGCCCTCGACCTTGGCAATACCGTCCATGGCCTCGGTGACCGTGCCGACCTCTTCACGCGAGGCGGCGTCCGGCTGGTACGACTGGACAAAGCCGGCCAGCGCGTCCCGGATCTCCTCCGGACGGATCGTAAGCTCCGCCATCAGGCTTCCCTGCTCTCCTAGTTTGCGATCCTCGGCCCGCCATTGAGGGCCGCAAGTATTCGACTCTCGGCCGGGTCGTGCGAACCGGCCGTACGTTTTCCCGGCTCTGGGAGCCGGTTCCCGACCGAGGGTCGGATGGTGCTGGTGCGTCAGCCTTCGAGGGCCTGACGAGCGCCTTCGAGGCGGCTCGACACGGTGCCGTCGATGATCTCGTCACCGATCTGCACCCGGACACCACCCTGGACCGAGGGGTCCACGTCGATGTTCAGGTGCACCTGGCGGCCGTAGAGCCGGCCCAGCGAGTTCGCCAGGCGGTCCTTCTGACCGTCCGTCAGCGGAACGGCGGTGGTGACCAGGGCCACCACACGGTCCCGCCGGGCGGCGGCGAGCTTGGAGTAGGACTCGAGGCCCTGCTCCAGGCTACGTCCGCGCGGGTTGGTGACCAGGGCGGTGACCAGACGGGCGGTGCCCGCGTTGGCCCGGCCGCCGAGCAGCTTCTTGAGCAGGTCCGCCTTGTGGACGGCGCCGGCCTTCGGCTCGGTCAGGGCCGCGCGCAGCTCGTGCGAGCCGCTGACGATCCGTCCGAACCGGAACAGCTCGTCCTCGACGTCGTCCAGCTGGCCGGCCTTCTCGGCCGCGATGATCTCGGCGTAGGAGCCGAGCTCCTCGACCGCGTCGACCAGGTCACGGCCGCCGGACCAGCGGGACCGGACCAGGCCGGACAGCAGGTCGACGGTCTCGCCGGAGACCTGGCCGCCGAGCAGCGTGGCGACGAACTGGGCCTTGTCCTGACCGCTCCGCGAGGGGTCGGTCAGCACCCGGCGCAGCGAGACCTCGCGGTCCAGCAGCGCCGTCACGGCGGTGAGCTCCTCGGCCAGCTTGGCCGCGTCCACCGAGGTGGCGTCGGTCAGGCTCTCGAGGTTCTTCCGGCCGGCGGCCAGGGCCTCACGGCTGGCGCCGATCACTTGGACGCACCCTGGGCCGCAGAGGCCTTGGCCTCCAGGTCGTCCAGGAAGCGGTCGATCACGCCGCTCTGCCGGGCGGAGTCCTCGAGGGACTCGCCGACGATGCGGGAGGCGAGCTGCGCGGCGAGCGAGCCGACGTCCTGACGCAGGACCGCGGTGGCCTGCTTCTTGTCGGCGTCGATCTGCGCGTGACCGGCGGCGACGATGGCCTCGCGCTGACGCTGGCCCTCCTCGCGCATCTCGGCGATCAGGGCAGCGCCCTGCTCACGGGCCTGCTCGGTGATGCGAGCGGCCTCGTGACGCGCCTCGGAGAGCTCGGCACGGTACTGCTCAAGCAGGGCCTGGGCCTCGGCCTGAGCGGCGTCCGCGCGCTCCATGCCGCCCTCGATCGCGTCCCGGCGGTCCGCCAGCACCTTCTCGATGCTGGGGAGGAGCTTCTTGCCGAGGATGCCGAAGACGATGAAGAAGCAGAGCAGGCCGATGACGACCTCGGGCCACGCGGGAAGCAGGGGGTTCATCTTCTCCCCCTCCTCCGCGAGGAGGAGTGCCACGGAGGCGCTCATATCTGAACCTTTCGTCGAAAAGGGCTAGACAGTATCCGCGAGGAATTAGCTGCCGGTGCCGAAGACGAACGGCATGACGATGCCGATGAGGGCGAGCGCCTCGGTCAGCGCGAAGCCGATGAACATGTTGGAACGGATCAGGCCGGCAGCCTCGGGCTGACGGGCCATGGCCTGGACACCGTTGCCGAAGATCAGACCAACGCCGATGCCGGGGCCGATCGCGGCGAGGCCGTAACCGACGGAGGCGATGGAACCGGTGAGCTCAGCGAGCTGTGCCATTTCAGCTGTCCTTTTCGGGGTGTGGACCGGCGGTGGTTGGCCACCGGCAGTACTGGGGGGTCGGGCTGGGTGCTACAGCGGACTCAGTGGGCTTCTTCGAGCGCACCGGCGATGTAGCTGCTGGCGAGCATCACGAAGATGTACGCCTGCAGGAACTGGACCAGCAGCTCGAAGGCGGTCAGGGCGATGGTCACCACGAAGGAGACCGACCCGTACAGCGCGCCGAGGCTCGGGCTGAGCAGGTACCAGGAAGCGATGGAGAACATCACGATCAGCAGGTGGCCGGCGAACATGTTCGCGAAGGCTCGGACCGCGAGCGTGAAGGGGCGCACGAAGATGTTCGAGAAGAACTCGATCGGCACCAGGATGAACATGACCCAGCCCGGGATGCCCGACGGCCAGCAGAGGTTCTTCATGCCACCGACGAAGCCGTGCTGCTTGAAGGTGAGGAACATGTAGGTGAACCACACCACGGCGGCAAGGCCGGCCGGGAACGCGATCGCCGCCATCACAGGGAACTGTGCGAACGGGATGATCGACATGATGTTCATGATCCAGATGAAGAAGAACATCGAGACCAGCATCGGGACGAACTTCTCGCCCTTCTTGCCGATCGTCTCCAGCACGATGGACCGCTTGACGAAGTCGTAGCCGATCTCGCCGACGAGCTGCATCTTGCCCGGGAGGAGCTTGGGCTTGGCGAAGGCTGCCCAGAAGAAGGCGATGACCAGGAAGGCGCAGAAGAAGGCCAGCAGCATCGGCTTGTTGAACTCGATGCTCCCGATCGTGAAGATCGGCTTGAACTGGAACTCGTTCAGGCCCGGAGCGGGGAATCCGCAACCAAGGTCATCAAAGTGGCAACTGCCCCCAGAGGCGAGCAACGTGAGTTCAGCACTCACCACGGACTCCTTCGTCATGACGCATGGTTACGGCAACCTCGGTGTGTCGGCGCGGCCTGGGGCCACGGTGCGGCACTGGAACTTGGTGGGTCTCTCGCCGACCCAGCGCGGGCTCGTCGTGAACCGCGGGATCGTTGAAGACTGTCTGAGTCCGGGGGGCGATCCGTCCGCTGGGCGGAGGGACCTGGCCGCTTCCCGTACTCGTTCGTCGCGACGGACGATAGCAGTCCGTCAGGAGGGCATAAACACCGCCCCCCTCGGGAGAGGGACGGGCAGGCCGGCTCACGGCTTGTCGTCCTTCTTCGCCGAGGAAGTGGTCTCCACGTAGTAGAGCTTGGCCTTCATACCCGCCCGGACCTGGAAGCCGGTCCAGATCAGAACGCAGCCGAGCAGCGTGAAGGCGAACACCTTGGTGTCGAAGAGCGTCGTGTTCTTGAACACCGCGAGCACGATGCCGACCAGCAGGATCTGCGTGGTGTACACCAGCAGCGCGGCGGCCATCAGCATCTGCGGGTTGTTCCTGGTCAACCGCTCCAGCGCGACTTGGCCGAAGGCGAAGAACGCCAGCACCAGCAGGGTCGCGAAGAGGGCACCGATCAACCCTTTGCTACCCACCGCCACGGCGGAGACCGCAGTGGCGATGGCCCCGGCGACCGCAGTGGGGATTGCGGCGCCGCGGAGGGGGATCCGGGCGTCGTGGGACGGCATGTCGGCAACTCCGGCGGCATGTCGAGAACGGGGGACGGCGCTTGGGACGCGGTGTGGGACCGCACCGAGAACGTCCAGCCGTTGACCGGGCCGCCCGACGGCGAGCCCGTCGAGGAGCCTGACCAGGGACGGAAGTCCTCCACCTGTCAGGTCTTTCGGCGCGTACTCGGTACTCGTGAACGGTATCACAAACTATTTGATTAGAGCTTTACCATGCGGGTGTGGTGGCTGTCACACCAAGGGAGCAACGGTGCCGCCGTACGGGTGACGGCAGTTGACGGTCCGTCAGGCGACGTGTCGTCAGCCCTGGACGCCGCGGCGGGCGCCGCCCACCGCCGTCGCACCGGTGCCGAGCCGGCCCAGCAGCTCCTCGTCCTCGACGGACAGGGCGGCCTCCGCCGAAACCTCCGTGACCTCCGTGACCTGCGGCTCCGGCACCTTGCGGTAGCGGGGCGGCACGAAGGCCTGCACCGCGCGCGGGGCCCGCGGGCGGAACCGCGGCATCAGCAGCACCACGATCCCGAGCAGGCAGAGCCCGGCCATCCCGAGCACCAGGGCGCGGCCCCGGCCCGGGACGGAGAAGGCGACGGTGCCGAAGGCGATCAGGGCGGCCCAGAAGTACATGATCAGCACGGCCCGGCTGTGCGAGTGGCCGACCAGCAGCAGCCGGTGGTGCAGGTGCTGCTTGTCCGCCGCGAACGGGGACTTGCCGGCCCAGGTGCGGCGGACCACCGCGAGCAGCAGGTCGGCCAGCGGCAGCGCGATCACGGTCAGCGGCAGCAGCAGCGGGATGTAGATCGGCACCAGCTCGTGCACGGTGGCGGTCTGCGAACCGGTCTGAGCGGTGATCAGGTCGGGGTCGACGCGGCCGGTGATGGAGATGGCGGCCACCGCCAGCATCAGGCCGAGCATCATCGAGCCGGAGTCGCCCATGAAGATCCGGGCCGGGTGCAGGTTGTGCGGCAGGAAGCCCAGGCACATCCCGATCAGCACCGCGCTGAACAGCACCGCGGGGGCCGCGTCGTTGATCCCGTAGCCGTACCAGAGCCGGTACGAGTAGAGGAAGAACGCCATCGCGGCGATGCAGACCATGCCGGCCGCCAGGCCGTCCAGGCCGTCGATGAAGTTCACCGCGTTCACCATGACGACCACCAGGGTGACCGAGATGATCATGCCCATGGTGGGGGTGACCGCCACCGGGCCGACGCCGGGCACCGGGATCGAGATCACCGTGACGCCCTGCCAGACCATCACACCGGCCGCGATCATCTGACCGCCGAGCTTGACCAGGGCGTCCACGCCCCACTTGTCGTCCAGCACGCCGAGCAGCCACATGATCCCGGCCCCGGCGAGCAGCGCGCGGATGTCCGCCGACTGGATGAACAGGCCGCTCAGCTTCGTGAGTTGGGAGGCCACCAGGAGGCCCGCGCAGAGCCCGCCGAACATCGCGATGCCACCGAGGCGGGGGGTCGGTTCGCGGTGCACGTCGCGGGCCCGGACCGGCGGCATGGCGCCGGCCAGGATGGCGAACTTCCGCACCGGGCCGGTCAGCAGGTAGGTGACGGCCGCGGTGACGAACAGCACCAGCAGATACTCACGCACCACTGGCCTCCGGTGTGACGGTCTGACGGTCGGATACCGAAGGTACCCCCGTGGCTGCCCGGGATTCGAGGTGCGTCGTCGTCACGGACCACACCTTATTGAGTCCGACGCGCCGCGTGTGCACCGCGGTTCGCCTTACCGGGTGCCGAATCCGGGAATCGCCGTGATTCCGGCGTGGATCCGCCGTGGATCCGCCGCTCCGTCAGTTCCGCGCGAGCTCCCCGGCGATGGCCCGGACCCGGGCGCCGACCGCCGGGTCGGGGCCCGCCGTGAGCAGCCGGCCGATGAGTCCGCCCAGCTCGGCCGTGGTCTCCGCGGCCATCCCCTGGGCCGCCACGGTGCCGGTGCCGAGCCTGATCCCGGAGCCGACCGCGGCCGGCGCCGGGTCGTACGGGAGTACGCACTTGCCGAGCACCAGTCCGGCGGCCGCGCAGCGCCGTTCGGCCTCCAGGCCGGTCAGGCCGAGCGGGCCGACGTCGGCGGTCACCAGATGGGTGTCGGTGCCGCCGGTCAGCGGGGCGGCCCCGGCCAGGGCCAGTTCCCGGGCCAGGGAGCGCGCACCGTCCACCGCACGCCGCAGGTACACACCGAACTCCGGCGTGTCCGCCTGCGCGAAGGCCACCGCCTTGGCCGCCACCTCGTTCATCGCCGCCCCGCCCTGGCTGAACGGGAAGACCGCCCGGTCCACCCGCTCGGCCAGCTCCTCCCCGCACAGCAGCAGCCCGCCGCGCGGCCCGCGCAGCAGCTTGTGGGTGGCCGCCACCGTGACGTCCGCGTACGGCACCGGCGAGGGCGCGAGACCGGCCGCCACCAGGCCGGTCACCTGGGAGACGTTGGCGATCAGGTAGGCGTCCACCTCGTCGGCGATCTCCCGGAAGGCCCGCCAGTCCAGGTGCCGGGGGTAGGAGATGCCGCCCGCGATGATCGCCTTCGGGCGGTGCAGCCGGGCCAGTTCGCGCACCTGCTCGTAGTCCACCAGGTGGTCCTGCTCGCGGACGCCGTAGCCGACGAAGTCGAACCAGCGGCCGGAGAAGTTGGCCTTGGAGCCGCAGCTCAGGTGCCCGCCGTGCTCCAGCGACATCGCCAGCACCACGTCACCCGGCCGCAGCAGCGCCGCGTACGCCGCCAGCACGGCCGAAGTCCCGGACCGGGGTTGGACGTTGGCGTGCTCGGCGCCGAACAGCCGCTTGGCCCGGTCCACCGCGAGCAGCTCGGCGGCGTCCGCCAGCGAGCAGCCGGCGTGGTGGCGGCGGCCCGGGTAGCCCTCGGCGTACTTGTCCACCAGCGGCCCGGTGAGGGCGGCCAGCACCGCCCGGCTGGTCAGGTTCTCCCCCGCCAGCAACTGGATCGTCTCGGCCCTGCGTCCGGCCTCGGCGGCCAGCAGGTCGGCCAGCTGAGGGTCCGCCAGCCGCAGCGCGGCGGGCGCCTCCCAGGAGAGCTGCACATCGGAGGTGACGGTCATGGGGTGCTCCCGGGCGGCGGCACGGTGGGGCGGCAACCCCAGCGTAGGACGGGCCGCACCCGACGGCCCGTCAACGCACCCAAGCGGGCATCGCCCGACCGGGGGACACCGGCCGGGGACCTCTCAGCGGGCGACGCCGGTCAGCGCCGTCACCACCGGGTCGAGGGCGTCGAATATCTCCTCGCCGCAGTTGCGGAACATCCCGATCGGCGCGCCGTACGGGTCGTCCACCTCGTCCGACTCCGGGGTGGAGGCCAGCAGCCAGCCGCGCAGCGCGGCGGCCGAGCGCACCAGGGCCCGGGCCCGCTCGGTGGCCTGGGTGCCGCCGCGCGGGTCCGGCAGGGTGGACGGGTCGATCCGCCGCACCAGCCGGGTGAACTCCTTGATGGTGAAGGTGCGCAGGCCCGCCGCGTGCCCCATCGAGATCACCTGGGCCCGGTGGTCCAGGGTCGCGGTGAGCACCAGGTCCGCGTCGATCACGTGCTCGTCGAGCAGCTCGCGCCCGGCGAAGTTGTCCGCCGCCACCCCGTACTCACCGAGCACGGTGGCGGCGTGCGCCTCCATCGGCGCGCCCTCGTGGCCCCAGGTCCCGGCGCTCTCCACCACGAACCGCCCGGCGGCCACGGCGGCCAGCCGGGCGTCCAGCTCGTGCCGGGTGAGCCGCTCGGCTATCGGCGAGCGGCAGACGTTGCCGGTGCAGACGAAGAGGATCCGGAAGGTGTCCAGCGGCCGGGGGGCGACGGTGACGTAGCCGGGCCCGGGCAGCGCGCCGCCGGGTATCGCGGCGCCGACCCCGTACAGCGAGGCCGCTGTCAACTGCCGGCCTCCAGGTCGGGGACGACCTCCCTCAGCTGCTCGGCGCTGATCGCGCCGGCCCGCAGCAGGACCGGGACCTTGCCCGTGACGTCGACGATGCTGGACGGCTTGCCGAAGTCGGCGTTGCCGCCGTCCAGATAGACCGCGACCGAGTCGCCCAGCTGGTCGTAGGCGTCGTCGCAGGTGGACGGGTTCGGCCCGCCGGTCTTGTTGGCGCTGGAGACGGCCATCGGGCCGACGTTGTTCAGCAGCTCCAGCGCGACGGGGTGCAGCGGCATCCGGACGGCCACGGTGCCCCGGGTGTCCCCCAGGTCCCAGCGCAGCGAGGGCTGGTGCTTGGCGACCAGGGTCAGCCCGCCCGGCCAGAACGCGTCGACCAGCTCCCAGGCCTGCTCGGAGAAGTCGGTGACCAGCCCGTGCAGGGTGGTCGGCGAGCCGACCAGCACCGGGGAGGGCATGTTCCGGCCGCGGCCCTTGGCGTCCAGCAGGTGGGAGACCGCCTCCGGGCTGAAGGCGTCCGCGCCGATGCCGTAGAGCGTGTCGGTCGGCAGCACCACCAGCTCGCCCCGGCGGACCGCCGAAGCGGCCTCGCGCAGCCCGGTCTCGCGGTCGGCTGCGTCTGCGCAGTCGTAGCGGCGGCTCATCGGTGCGGTCCCCTCTCGGAAAGCTGACAGGTCGTCAAGTGGTGCTTCACAGCGAGGCCTTACGGGCTGTGGTGCTGTGCTCGATGTTCACAACGACGCCCTTCGGGCTGTTGTGAAGCGAGGGCGGTTGTTGAGGTCCCGGTGGTCGGCGGCGTCGGTCCAGCCGCTCTCCTCGCGGAACACCCACGGCACCTGGCCGCCCTGGGTGTCGGCGTGCTCGATGACCACCACTCCCCCGGGCCGCAGCAGCCGGGCGGCCACCCGCTCGATGCCACGGATGGCGTCCAGGCCGTCCTCGCCGGAGAACAGCGCCATCTGCGGGTCGTGGTCGCGGGCCTCGGGCGCCACGTACTCCCACTCGGTGAGCGGGATGTACGGCGGGTTGGAGATCACCAGGTCGAAGCGGCCGTCCCAGGAGCGGTCGTCCTCGAAGGCGCGGGTGGCGTCGCCCTGGTGCAGCACCACCCGGGCCCGGTCGGAGCTGGCCTCGACGTTGCGCCGGGTGTAGGCGAGCGCGCCCTCGTCCAGCTCGAAGGCGTGCACGGTGGAGCGCGGCAGCTCCTGCGCCAGCGCGAGCGCGATGGCGCCGGAGCCGGTGCACAGGTCGACCACCAGCGGCTCGGCCACGTCCATGTCGCGGACGGCGTCTATGGCCCACTCGACGACGGTCTCGGTCTCCGGCCGGGGCACGAACACCCCGGGGCCGACCTCCAGCTCCAGGTAGCGGAAGAACGCCCGCCCGGTGATGTGCTGCAGCGGCTCGCGCGCCTCACGCCGGGAGACGGCCTCCCAGTACCGGGCGTCGAAGTCGCCGTCCTTCACCGTGTGCAGCTGGCTGCGCTTGACGTTGTGGACGTGGGCGGCGAGTTCCTCCGCGTCGAAGCGCGGCGACGGCACCCCGGCCGCGGCCAACCGCTGGGTGGCCTGGGCCACCTCGGCGAGCAGCAGGTTCATCCGTCCACACCCCTCGGTCAGTTCTCCTGCGCGGCGGCCAGCTTGGCCGCCGCGTCGGCGTCCACGCAGGACTGGATCAGTGCGGCGAGCTCGCCGTCCAGCACCTGGTCCAGGTTGTACGACTTGAAGCCGGTCCGGTGGTCCGAGATGCGGTTCTCCGGGAAGTTGTACGTCCGGATGCGCTCCGAGCGGTCCACCGTGCGGACCTGGCTGCGCCGGGCGTCCGAGGCCTCCTGCTCGGCCGCCTCCTGCGCGGCGGCGAGCAGCCGCGAACGCAGGATGCGCATGGCCTGCTCCTTGTTCTGCAGCTGGCTCTTCTCGTTCTGGCAGGACGCCACGATACCGGTCGGCAGGTGGGTGATCCGGACCGCCGAGTCGGTGGTGTTGACGGACTGCCCGCCCGGGCCGGAGGACCGGTAGACGTCGATCCGCAGGTCGTTGGCGACGATCTCCACCTCGACCTCCTCGGCCTCCGGCGTGACCAGCACGCCCGCCGCCGAGGTGTGGATCCGGCCCTGCGACTCGGTGGCCGGGACGCGCTGCACCCGGTGCACGCCGCCCTCGTACTTGAGCCGGGCCCAGACGCCCTGGCCGGGCTCCGCGTTCCCCTTGGTCTTCACGGCGACCGAGACGTCCTTGTAGCCGCCGAGGTCGGACTCGTTGGCGTCGATGATCTCGGTCTTCCAGCCCACCCGCTCGGCGAACCGCAGGTACATCCGGAGCAGGTCCCCGGCGAACAGCGCGGACTCCTCGCCGCCCTCACCGGCCTTGACCTCCAGGATGACGTCCTTGTCGTCATTGGGGTCGCGCGGCACCAGCAGCAGCCGCAGCTCCTCCGTCAGCACCGCCTGCCGGGCCTCGGAGTCCTTCACCTCGGCGATGAAGTCCGAGTCCTCGGCGGCCAGTTCACGGGCCTCCACGATGTCCTCGCCGGCCTGCTTCCAGGCCAGGTACGTCCGGGTGATCGGGGTCAGCTCGGCGTACCGCTTGGCCAGCTTGCGCGCGTTGGCCTGGTCGGCGTGGACGGACGGGTCGGCCAGCCGCTCCTCGAGGGCGGCGTGCTCGACGAGGAGCTCTGCGACTGCCTCGAACATCGGGTGGGCCTACTTCCAGGTGGGGGGGAGGAGCGTGCCGGACGGTGGGGAGGGACGCGAACGGCGCCGGTCCGGACGCACCCACGGATGGGTACGACCGGAACCGGCGCCGTACGGACGCTAGTCGTCCTGCTTGACCGAGAGCTTCTTGCCGAAGCGGGCCTCGAAGCGGGCGACACGGCCACCGGTGTCCAGAATCTTCTGCTTGCCGGTGTAGAACGGGTGGCACGCGGAGCAGACCTCGGCGCGAATGACGCCGCTGGTCTCGGTCGAACGAGTGGTGAACTCGTTGCCGCAGGTGCAGGTGACGTGCGTGAGCACGTAGTCGGGGTGAACGTTGGGCTTCAAGGGGATCTCCTAGAGTTCGGGAGGGCACCGGGTCGGCAGCTGACAGCCGCACGTGAACCGGGACCGACGGACCAGTCTGCCAGGACTGGGCGCATCTTCCCAAACCGGGTTGCGCCCCCGGGTATTCCGCCCCCGTTGGGAAGGCCTCAGCGCTTGGCCCGGGAGGCCTTCGGGGTCGGGGTGGCCTGGGCCGGGTTGGCGGGCTGCTCGGCCAGCACCGAGGCGGGGACCGGCTGGTCGGCCTTGAGCGCCGCCCAGAGCTGGGTGGCCCGGGGCTCGGCCGGGACCACCCGGTTGACGTCGCTGGGGGCCGTGACGACCGGCAGGGTGACCATGCCCAGCTCGTCCGGCCCGATGCCCTTGAGGCTCTCCGCCAGGCCCATCAGCGCGCTCACCGAGGCCAGGTCGGAGTCGGTGGTGACGGACTTGGTGAGCTTGTCGGCCACCGAGAACAGCTTGGCCGGGTTGCTGGTCAGCCCCAGGCTCTTGGTCTGGGCCATGACCGCCTTCACCATCTGCTTCTGCAGCTCGATCCGGCCCAGGTCGCTGCCGTCCCCGACCCCGTGCCGGGTGCGGACGAAGGCCAGCGCCTGCTCGCCGCCCAGGTGGTGCGCACCGGCCTCCAGGTGCAGGCCGCTGTCCTTGTCGTCGATCGGCACCGTGGTGGTCACGTCGACCCCGCCGATGGCGTCGATCAGGCCCGCGAAGCCGGCGAAGTCGATCTCCACGTAGTGGTCCATCCGCAGCCCGGTGAGCTGCTCGGTGGTCTTCACGGCGCAGGCCGGGCCGCCGGCCTCGAAGGCGGAGTTGAACATCGCGCTCTTCGCGGCGGGCACCGCCTTCCCGGCGGCGGAGGTGCAGGCGGGGCGGGACACCAGGGTGTCCCGGGGTATCGAGACCACCTCGCCGCGGCTGTGGTCCTGGTTGACGTGGACCACCATCGCGGTGTCGGAGCGGGCGGTGCCGTCGGTGTCCCCGCCGGCCAGGTTCCCGTTGGCGCCGCCCCGGGAGTCGGAGCCCAGCACCAGCACGTTGAAGGAGCCGTCGGTCGCGGCGGGCGGGCGGGCGGTGCCCAGCTGGGCGTCGATGTCGACGCCCTTGATGTTGCCGTCCAGCTTCCAGTACGCGTACCCGGCGGCTCCGCCGCCCAGCACCAGCAGCCCCGCGACGCTGCACACCACGGTCCGTCGTAGTCGGACCTTGCGGGAGAGGATCTTGCGTCGGTGCTCGGCCATATCGCCTCTCGTCCTCACTCTCAGGGGGGCTCTGGTCGGTATGACCTCAATCCGAGCATAAGCGAACCGGATACCGATAAGTCCCTTTCTTAGAACCGCCTGAGAAGACGCGAGAACCCCGGGCCGCGGTTGCGGTCCGGGGTTCTCGGTGTGCGGATGATCAGTCGGAGCCAGGCGTGCTCTTGGCGATCTGCATCAGGAACTCGGCGTTGCTCTTGGTCTGCTTGAGCTTGTCCAGGAGCAGCTCCATGGCCTGCTGCGAGTCGAGCGCGTGCAGCACCCGGCGGAGCTTCCAGGTGATCGCGAGCTCCTCGCTGCCCAGCAGGATCTCGTCCTTGCGGGTGCTGGAGGCGTCCACGTCCACGGCCGGGAAGATGCGCTTGTCCGAGAGCTTGCGGTCGAGCCGGAGCTCCATGTTGCCGGTGCCCTTGAACTCCTCGAAGACGACCTCGTCGGCGCGCGAGCCGGTCTCCACCAGGGCGGTGGCGAGGATGGTCAGCGAGCCGCCGTTCTCGATGTTGCGCGCGGCGCCGAAGAACTTCTTCGGCGGGTAGAGCGCGGTCGAGTCGACACCACCGGACAGGATGCGGCCGGAGGCCGGCGCCGCCAGGTTGTAGGCGCGGCCGAGGCGGGTGATCGAGTCCAGCAGGATGACCACGTCGTGGCCCAGCTCGACCAGGCGCTTGGCGCGCTCGATGGCCAGCTCGGCGACGACCGTGTGGTCCTCGGCCGGGCGGTCGAAGGTCGAGGAGATGACCTCGCCCTTGACCGACCGCTGCATGTCGGTGACCTCTTCCGGACGCTCGTCGACCAGGACGACCATCAGGTGGCACTCGGGGTTGTTGGTGGTGATCGCGTTGGCGATCGCCTGCATGATCATCGTCTTGCCGGTCTTCGGCGGGGCGACGATCAGACCGCGCTGGCCCTTGCCGATGGGCGAGACCAGGTCGATGATCCGGGTGGTCAGGATGCCCGGGTCGGTCTCCAGCCGCAGGCGCTCCTGCGGGTAGAGCGGGGTCAGCTTGCCGAACTCCGGGCGGTTGCGCGCCTGGTCCGGGTCGGTGCCGTTGACGGAGTCCAGCCGCACCATGGCGTTGAACTTCTCGCGGCGCTCGCCGTCCTTGGGCTGGCGCACCGCACCGGTGATGGCGTCACCCTTGCGCAGGCCGTTCTTGCGGACCTGGGCGAGCGAGACGTAGACGTCGTTCGAGCCCGGCAGGTAGCCGGAGGTCCGGACGAAGGCGTAGTTGTCGAGGATGTCCAGGATGCCCGCGACGGGGATCAGGACGTCGTCGTCGTTGACCTGCACCTCGGCCGGGCCGGCCTCGAAGCCGTCGCGGCGGCTGCTGCCGCTGCGGCCCCGGCGGTCGCGGTAACGGCCCCGGCGGCCGCGGCGGCCGTCGCCGAACTCGTCGTCGTCGTAACCGCCCTGGGCGGCCTGCGGCTGCGACTGCTGCTGCACGGCGGGCTGCTGCTGACGGCTCTGCTGGCCACCGTCCTGCTGCTGGGTCTGCTGGCCGCCCTGCTGGCGCTCGCCGCGCTCGGGGCGGTCCGCGCGGTCGCGGCGGTTGCGGCGCTCGCGGCGGGACTCGCGGCTCTCGCCGTCCTGGCCCTCGGCCACCTCGGTGCGCTCGCCGCCCTCGCGGCGGTCGCGCCGGTCACGGCGGTCGCGACGGGTGTCGGTGCGGGCCTCGCCGTCGGCGGTGCGGGTCTCGGTCCGGGCCTCGGCGACCACGGTGCCGGCCTCGGGGGCCTCGGCGACCGGGGCGCCGGCGGCCGAGGTGGCCCGGCGGCGGGTGCGCTCGGTCCGGGCCGGGGCGGCACCGGTCTCGGCGGCGGCCTGGACCGGGATCTCGATCTGCGCCTGCGGCTCGGCGGCCGGGGCGGCAGCGGCGGCCTTGGCCGTGCGGCGAGCGGGCTTCTCGGCAACGGCCGGGGCCTCGGCGGCGGGCGCCTCGGCAGCGGCGGCGGCCTTGGTGGTCCGCTTGGCGGCCGGAGCCGCCGGTGCGGCGGCACCGGCGAGCAGCGGGTCGCCGCCGCTCTTCTCCTTGATGGCCTCGATCAGCTGGCTCTTGCGAAGGCGTCCGGTACCGCTGATCCCGAGGGTCGAGGCGAGCTTCTGAAGCTCGGCAAGCACCAGGCCGTCCAGGCCCGCGGCAGCGGTACGACGGCGCCGCGCCGGGGCCGCGGGGGCGGTGGCCGCGTCCGACGCCTCGGCGTCCGGGCGCGCGCCCATCAGATCGGTGGAGTCGCTCACTAAGGGTCCTTCCCTGGAGCGGACGTCGGCCTGTCTGGCTCGGCGACCGGTTGTGCTGTCCTGACCAACGCTCGACTGCGTCGGTCCGAGGCGGTGATCCCCCGAATGGCGCTGCCAGTCGGGGAAGAGCTGTGATGTGCACTGTGGTGCGAAGTGGCGCGGGCCTGGCTTCGTGCCGACCCCGCTGCCCGCGATTCCCGGGCCCCCGTCGCGTGTCGGCGACCGGGCCCCATCCGGGCGCGGTGCTACGTGGGAGGCCGCGGGAGGGAGTCAGGTGCCGTCACGGCTTCGGGATACGGCCGCATCCGCGCAGGCAGGCTGCGTACGCGCTGCGGAGGGTTCCCGGAGGATCGTGGTCCCGTTCGGCCACGGCCCCACTCGTGCGGACTGGCCGCAGCTGTGGGAGGGCGGGATCGGGACGCGGCGCACCGCACCCCGGAGGGCACCTGGTGCAGCAATGAGGTTAACACTACCGACCCCCTGACACATTCCCCGGCCCTGTTCCCGTCAATCGTGTCCGCGCGGACGAACCGCTCAGCCGTCCAGCGGCAGCACCTGGGTGCCGCCGGCGTCCAGGTCGAGCCGGTGCGCGGCGAAGTCCGGCCCGGCGAAGGAGAGCAGCTTCTCGGCCCCGGCCTCGTCCGCCAGCGCCAGCACGGTGGGACCGGCGCCGGAGATGACCGCGGGCACGCCCTCGGCGCGCAGGGCGCCCACCAGGGCGGCGCTGCCGGGCATGGCGGAGGCGCGGTAGTCCTGGTGCAGGCGGTCCTCGGTGGCGGCCAGCAGCAGTTCCGGACGGTTCGTCAGGGCCTCGACCAGCAGGGCCGCGCGGCCCGCGTTGACGGCCGCGTCACCGAGCGGGACGGTCTTCGGCAGCAGGCCGCGGGCGGTCTCGGTGAGCACCTCGGTGGAGGGGATGAAGACCACCGGGACGACCCCGGAGGACGGCTCCAGGCGGACCGCCTTGGCGGACTCCTCGTCCGTCCAGGCGATGGTGAAGCCGCCGCGCAGACAGGCCGCGACGTTGTCGGGGTGGCCCTCCAGCTCGGAGGCGAGGGCCAGCAGGGCGTCGTCGTCCAGCGCGGACGGGCCGCCGATGGTGACGGCGCGGGCGGCCACGATGCCGGCGCAGATGGCGGCGGAGGAGGAGCCGAGGCCCCGGCCGTGCGGTATCCGGTTGGCGCAGACGACCTCCAGGCCGCGCGGCTGGCCGCCCAGTCGGTCGAAGGCGGCGCGCATCGAACGGACCATCAGATGCCGTTCGTCGCGCGGCAGGGAGTCCGCTCCCTCACCGGCGATGTCCACCGAGAGGCCGCTGTCGGCCACCCGGACCACCACGTCGTCGTACAGGCCGAGGGCGAGTCCGAAGGCGTCGAAACCGGGGCCGAGGTTGGCACTGGTCGCGGGGACCCGGACCCGGACGGCGGCAGCACGGAACGCGGGACCAGCCATGGTGGTGGGACTCTCCTGAGGGATGACGGCCCGGTTGGGGGGCGGGCCTGCGGTGGTACGTCTGCGGGGGCCTGCGGTCGGCGGCCCCGACGGGCGGGCACGGCGCACGGCACGGCCCACTGCGGTCCAGACTATCGAAGACAGGTTCCAGAGCGGTACACCTCGTACCCCTCCGATCTGCCGTGTTGCCGAATCTGGCCGGAAATTGTGCGGCTCCGGGCACGGAACGGACACGCGGGCCGACCCCCGAAAGGGTCGGCCCGCCTGTTGACGCGGCGTCAGTCCAGCAGGCCCAGGCGGCGGGCGGCCGCCTCCGGGTCGATCGGGACGATCTGCGGCTGCGGCGCGCCGGCCACCGCCCAGTCCGGGTCCTTGAGGCCGTTGCCGGTCACGGTGCAGACGATCCGCTGGCCCGGGTCGACCAGGCCGGCCTCCGCCTTCGCCAGCAGGCCGGCCACCGAGGCGGCCGAGGCGGGCTCCACGAAGACGCCCTCCTGGGAGGCCAGCAGCCGGTAGGCGGACAGGATCTGACGGTCCGTCACCTTGTCGATGAGGCCGCCGGAGTCGTCCCGGGCGGCCAGCGCGTAGTCCCAGGAGGCCGGGTTGCCGATCCGGATCGCGGTGGCGATGGTCTGCGGGTTGAGCACCGGGGCGCCGTCCACGATCGGGGCCGAGCCGGACGCCTGGAAGCCCCACATCCGCGGGGTGCGGGCGGCCAGGCCGTCCTTGGCGTACTCGGTGTAGCCCTTCCAATAGGCGGTGATGTTGCCCGCGTTGCCGACCGGGAGGACGTGGATGTCGGGGGCGTCGCCGAGCATGTCGACGATCTCGAAGGCGGCGGTCTTCTGGCCCTCGATGCGCACCGGGTTCACCGAGTTGACCAGGGCGACCGGGTACTTCTCGGAGAGTTCACGCGCCAGGGTGAGGCAGTCGTCGAAGTTTCCGTCCACCTGGAGGATCTTCGCGCCGTGCACCAGGGCCTGGCCCATCTTGCCGAGCGCGATCTTGCCCTGCGGCACCAGCACGGCGGAGACCATCCCGGCCCGCACCGCGTACGCGGCGGCGGAGGCCGAGGTGTTGCCGGTGGAGGCGCAGATGACGGCCTGGGCGCCGTCCTCCTTGGCCTTGGAGATGGCCATGGTCATCCCGCGGTCCTTGAAGGAGCCGGTCGGGTTGGCGCCCTCGACCTTGAGGTAGACCTCACAGCCGGTGCGCTCGGAGAGGACCTGGGCCGGGACGAGCGGCGTGCCGCCCTCCAGCAGGGTGACGACGGGGGTGTCGGCGGTGACCGGCAGACGGTCGCGGTACTCCTCGATGAGCCCGCGCCACTGGTGGGTGTGACCGCTCTGGACTACGGCGTTCATGGTGCTTCCCTACTCCCCTTCAACCCGCATGATGCTGGCCACGCCGCGCACGCTGTCGAGTGCGCGGAGCTTGTCGACCGTCGCCGACAGCGCGGCGTCGGTGGCGCGGTGGGTGACCACGACGAGCGAGGCGTCGCCCTCGCGGCCCTGCTGGCGGACGGTGTCGATCGAGACCCCGTGGTCGGCGAAGACCGTGGCGACCTGGGCGAGCACGCCCGCGCGGTCGTCCACGTCCAGGCTGACGTGGTACCGGGTGATCACCTGGTCCATCGGCTTGGCCGGCAGCTGGCTGTAGACCGAATCACCCGGACCGGTCGAGCCGTTGAGCTTGTTGCGGCAGACCGCGACCAGGTCGCCGAGGACCGCCGAGGCGGTCGGCGCGCCGCCGGCGCCGGGGCCGTAGAACATCAGCCGGCCGGCCGCCTCGGCCTCCACGAAGACCGCGTTGTACGCCTCGCGGACGGAGGCCAGCGGGTGGCTGAGCGGGATCATCGCCGGGTGCACCCGGGCGGTGACCGACTCGCCGTCGGCGGCCCGCTCGCAGATCGCCAGCAGCTTGACCACGCAGCCCATCTCCTTGGCGGAGGCGATGTCGGCGGCGGTGACCTCGGTGATGCCCTCGCGGTAGACGTCCGCGGCGGTGACCTCGGTGTGGAAGGCGATGCCGGCCAGGATCGCGGCCTTGGCGGCGGCGTCGAAGCCCTCCACGTCGGCCGTCGGGTCGGCCTCGGCGTAGCCGAGCGCGGTGGCCTCCTCCAGCGCCTCGGAGTACCCAGCGCCGGTGGAGTCCATCTTGTCCATGATGAAGTTGGTGGTGCCGTTGACGATGCCGAGCACCCGGTTCACCTTGTCGCCGGCCAGCGACTCGCGCAGCGGGCGGATCAGCGGGATCGCACCGGCCACGGCGGCCTCGTAGTAGAGGTCGACGCCGGCCGCGGCCGCCGCGGCGTGCAGCTCGGTGCCGTCCTTGGCGAGCAGCGCCTTGTTGGCCGAGACCACCGAGGCACCGCTCTCGAAGGCCTTGAGGATCAGGCTCTTGGACGGCTCGATCCCGCCGACCACCTCGATCACCACGTCGATGTCGCCGCGGCCGACCAGGGCCTCGGCGTCGGTGGTGAGCAGTTCCTCGGGGACCCCGGCGCGGGCCCGGCCGGCCCGGCGGACCGCGATGCCGGCGAGCTCGACCGGAGCGCCGATCCGCGCGGCGAGGTCGGCGCTGTGCGTCGTCATGATGCGCGCCACCTCGGAGCCCACCACACCACAGCCCAGCAACGCCACCTTCAGCGGGCGCGTACGCATCATCCGACTCCGCTCTGCTTTCTCGGGGATTCCTGCGGGCTCTTGGGACGGCGGTTGCCGACGCCCGCAGGGTATTCGGTCCGTACCAGTCTCCGGGACCAGCCGCACGGATCTACGGCCGGTCCATGATCTGAGACGAAGATTTCTCTATCCGATATCGAGACGCAGGAGATCGTCCTCCTTCTCGCGCCGGACGATCACCCGGGCCGAGCCGTCCTTGACGGCCAGCACCGGGGGCTTGAGGGCGTGGTTGTAGTTGCTCGCCATCGAGCGGCAGTAGGCCCCGGTCGCGGGCACCGCGATCAGGTCCCCGTCCGCCAGGTCGGCGGGCAGGAAGGCGTCCCGGACCACGATATCGCCGGACTCGCAGTGCTTGCCGACCACCCTGACCAGCATCGGCGCGGCCTCGCTGGTGCGGGAGACCAGGGCCACCGAGTACTCGGCGTCGTACAGGGCGGTGCGGATGTTGTCCGACATCCCGCCGTCGACGCTGACGTAGGTGCGCAGACCGTCGAGGGGCTTGATCGTACCCACCCGGTACAGCGTGAACGCGGTCGGCCCGACGATCGCCCGGCCCGGCTCGACGCTCAGCCGAGGGGCCGTCAGCCCGGCCGCCGCGCACTCCCGGCGGACGATGTCCGCCAGCGAGGCGGCGATCTCGGCCGGCGAGCGCGGGTCGTCCTCGCTGGTGTACGCGATCCCGAGGCCGCCGCCGAGGTCGATCTCCGGCAGCTCCACCCCGTGCTCGTCCCGCACCTCGGCCAGCAGGCCGACCACCCGGCGGGCGGCCACCTCGAAACCGGCCGTGTCGAAGATCTGCGAGCCGATGTGCGAGTGGATGCCGCGCAGCTCCAGGCTCGGGTGGGCCAGCGTGCGGCGGACCGCCTCGGCGGCCAGGCCGCCGTTGAGGGAGAGGCCGAACTTCTGGTCCTCGTGCGCGGTGGCGATGAACTCGTGGGTGTGCGCCTCGACGCCGACCGTGACCCGGATCAGCACCGGCTGCCGGACGCCCTGGCGCTCGGCCACGGCGGCCAGGCGCTCGATCTCCTGGAAGGAGTCCAGCACCACGTGCCCGACGCCCGCCTTGAGCGCCTGCTCCAGCTCCTCGGTGGACTTGTTGTTGCCGTGCAGCGCGATCCGCTCCCCCGGCATCCCGGCGGCCAGCGCCACCGCCAGCTCGCCCGGGCTGCACACGTCGAGGTTCAGCCCCTCCTCGTGCAGCCAGCGGACCACCGCCTTGGAGAGGAACGCCTTGCCCGCGTAGTAGACGTCCGCCCCCGGGCCGAACGCGTCCCGCCAGGCCCGGGCCCGCTCGCGGAAGTCGGCCTCGTCCATCACGTAGGCCGGGGTGCCGTGCTCCGCCGCGATCGCTTTCACGTCCACCCCGCCCACGGCGACGACGCCGTCGGCGCCGCGCGAGACGGTGGACGACCAGACCTTCGGGTCCAGCGCGTTCAGGTCGGCCGGGGGCGCCAGGTAGTGGCCCTCGGGCAGCACGTCCCCGTGGCGGGGACCGGCGGGGTGGGCGGAGCGGCTCATCTGCTTTTCCTTACGAGGAGGGGCGGTGACGTGTCCTGACGGACCGTCACCGCCCCCTGGATTCTCGGGGGTTGGTGCGTCTACATCCGCTCGGGCGTCGAGACGCCCAGGAGCGTGAGCCCGTTGGCGATGACCGTGCGCGTGGCGTCGGCGAGCCAGAGGCGGGCGTGCGTGAGGTCGGTGACCTCCTCGTCGCCCTTGGGCAGGATCTGGCAGTTGTCGTAGAACCGGTGGTAGTCACCGGCCACGTCCTCCAGGTAGCGGGCCACGTGGTGCGGCTCGCGGAACTCGCCGGCCTGGGCCAGCACCCGCGGGAACTCGCCGAGCTGGCCGAGCAGGGCGCGCTCCCACTCAGTGTTGAGCAGCTCGGCCTTGAAGCCCTCGGCCGTGGCCTTGGCGATGCCCTTCTGCTCCGCGTTCCGCTGCACCGAGCACATCCGGGCGTGCGCGTACTGGACGTAGAAGACCGGGTTCTCGTTGGTCTGGCTGGTCAGCACGTTGATGTCGAGCGTGATGGTGGAGTCGGTGGGGTAGCGCACCAGCGAGTAGCGGGCGGCGTCCACGCCGATCCACTCGACCACGTCGTCGATCGTGATGATGTTGCCGGCCCGCTTGGACATCCGGACTTCCTGGCCGTCCCGGACCATCTTCACGAACTGACCGATCATCACCTCGATGTTCGTGTCCATGTCGTCGCCCGCGCAGGCCGAGATGGCCTTGAGGCGGTTGACGTAGCCGTGGTGGTCGGCGCCGAGCATGTAGACCGAGACCTCACTGCCGCGGTCCCGCTTGCTCAGGTAGTACGCGGCGTCGGCGGCGAAGTAGGTGGTCTCGCCGTCGGCCTTGATCAGGACGCGGTCCTTGTCGTCGCCGAAGTCGGTGGTGCGCAGCCAGATCGCACCCTCCTGGTCGAAGACGTGGCCCTGCTCGCGCAGCCGCTCGATGGACTTCTCCACCGCACCCGAGTCGTGCAGGCTCTTCTCCGAGAACCAGGTGTCGAAGTGGGTGCCGAACTCGTCCATCGAGCGCTTGATCTCGGCGACCATCAGCTTGAGGCCCTCGGCGCGGAACACCTGGACCTGCTCGTCCTCCGGGAGGTCGAGCACACCGGGGACGTTCTCCACCAGGACCTTGGCGATGTCGACGATGTACTCGCCGACATAGCCGTCCTCCGGCGCGGGCCGGCCGTTCGCGGCGGCCTGCAGCGAGGCGGCGAACTTGCCGATCTGCACGCCCGCGTCGTTGAGGTAGTACTCAGTGGTCACCTCGGCGCCGGTCGCCTTGAGGACCCGGGCCAGCGAGTCGCCGACGGCCGCCCAGCGGACGCCGCCGATGTGGATCGGACCGGTCGGGTTCGCCGAGACGAACTCCAGGTTGATCTTCAGGCCCTTGAGCGCGTCGTTGCGGCCGTACGCCGGGCCGGCCTCGACGATGGTCCGCGCCAGCTCGCCACGGGTGGCGTCGTCCAGCGTGATGTTCAGGAAGCCCGGACCGGCGATGTCCACCTTCGACACACCGGCGATCTCTCGGAGACGCCCGGCCAGTACCTCCGCGACGGCTCGCGGCGGCTTGCCGGCCGGCTTCGCGAGCTGGAGGGCCACGTTGGCGGCGTAGTCGCCGTGGTCCCTGTTCTTGGGCCGTTCGATCGTCACGTGCTCGGGCACGGCGACGGTCAGCTCGCCCGCCTCGATGGCGGCGCTCACTGCGGCCTGGACTGCCTGGGAGAGATCTGCGGGTGTCACGGGCCCCAGCCTAGGCGAGAGGGGGCCGGGGGCCGCACCTGGTTTGCCGGTTGAGACGTGCGCGCCGCCGTCGCGTTCGCTCTCGGCGAACGGTCGTCCGCCTGCGACTACTCCCCGAAACCGTGCGCGAACCGCTGCCGCCGGCCCGGGTCGCTCACCTTCATCGCCATCAACCGGCGCACCAGCGCCACCAGGTCCGCCGGATCGAAGGGCTTCCCGAGGTACCCGTCCACCCCCACCGACTGACCCTGCCTCAACTCGGCCGGGGCGCAGGCGCTCACGATCGCGATCGGCAGCCGGGAGGTCGCGGGCGCCGCCCGCAGCCGGGCCGCGGTCTTCAGTCCGTCGAGCCTCGGCATCATCACGTCCAGCGTCACCACGTCGGGCGCCACCCGGCGGACCACCTCCAGGCACTCCGCACCATCGGCGGCGGTCACCACCTCGAAGCCCTCAAGCTCCAGGTTGACTCTGATCAGCTGGCGGATCACCTCGCTGTCGTCCACCACGAGGACCCGCCCGGAGGCTCCTGACACCTCACCGAGGGTAGCCGCGCATCCACCCACCCGTCCGCCCTTTTCCCCACATCCGTCTCACCTTCCGCCGGCCCCCTCCCAAACCCGTGCACGGACCACTCCCCCGACCTGGTAACGTTCTCTCCGTCGCCGCAAGGGGACACAGAGCAGGCCCCCGTAGCTCAGGGGATAGAGCACCGCCCTCCGGAGGCGGGTGCGCAGGTTCGAATCCTGCCGGGGGCACTTCGCAAGAAGTGCACAACGCAAGGCCCGAGTTGACCATAGGTCAGCCCGGGCCTTCGTCGTTTCTAGTGCCATGCCGACTACGGCGCACATCCGCAGGCGAGCCACTCGGGGGCATCGGCTGCCGGACGCCATCCGGCTACGCCTGCAACATCGTCGGGCCACACTCCACTCGCAAGCAAGGCTTTGTGTATGAACATACGCCTGGACCCCCCTATTCTCACGACTGTGGTACAGTACTCCTGCGAATGAATGTTCGGGTCGTGGTGCACGATTCGGGAGACGGACACATCCCGAGGGCACAGCTATGCCCCGGGGCGCTTGTTATTAACAGAGGCACACACCGGGGCTTACCTGGTCATCGTAGCGCTCTGTCTCTCGATCGTGCAACACGAACCGTGGGGGGAATCACGATGCCGTGCGCTACTGACACTGAGATGGCGTTCATCAAGGTGACCGACGCCGGGCGGTACGCCAACCAGGCGACGATCTGCTCGGCCAACTGTCGGCAGGTCCTCGCCTGGTCCGACTGGGAGGCGGCCGTCGCGAAGGCGACGTACGAGCTGCTCCGGAATCTGGAGAACGTGCTGCGGCGTGCCATCTCCGACAGGCTGTCGACCCACTATGGGCGCGAGGACTGGTGGGATGCGCCTCGCCTGCTGCTGACGTTCAGCACCCGGAACCAGATCGAAACCGCCAAGGACAAGCTGCAGCGTGCCAGGATGTCGGCGACTCCGACCGCGATCCTGCGTGAGGTGCCGCTCGGTTTCTGGGTCTCCCTGCTGGGCAGTGGGCACGACTACGATACGCAGGTGTGGCGCCCGGTCAGCTCCGGATTCCCCGGCTATCGGGGCCCGCGTCGCCCGCTGCACGCCCGCCTGGATCATCTGCGCGTACTGCGCAACAAGGTGGCGCACCAGGACCGAATCGGGGGCCGCGATCTGGCGAAGGACCGAGAGTCGATCCTAACCGCGATCGGCTACGTGTCCGAGGCCGCGGCTCGTCGTGTCGAGGCAGCGGACACCGTGCTGCTGCAGTTGCTGGTGAACAAGCCCGAGGTCTGCGTCCGTCGTAGGGGAGGTAGCGCGTGAGGCCGCAGTCCGTGCCACTCGGCGAGCTCTGCGAGATCACAGCCAGCCCGTCCAGTGATCTGTTCTCCACCCTCACTGTCAGCACCGTGGGCACGCCGGTGGTGACTCCGGCTGACATCACTGGCACCCAGCGAATCAACACCGAGACGCTCCGCCGCCTACCGGATCAGCCGACCGGCGTGGAGCGGTACCGGTTGCGCCCCGGAGACCTGGTACTGGTACGTCTCGGCAATGTCGGCAAGGTCGCCTTGCTGGACGCGGACACGGACAACTGGGTGTACCACTCGTCGTGTATCCGCATCCGGCCGGGTACCGGGCGGGTCAACCCCATGTTCCTCGCCGCCTACCTCGCTCATCCGTCGGTGCTCGACCAGCTGCTATCCCACACACAGGTAGGCACGGTTCCGGTCCTCAACGCCGGCTCGCTCAGGGACCTACCGGTGGTGTTGCCCACGCTTGACATCCAGCAGACCGTAGCGACAGCACTCACCGAGGTAAGGGTACAGATGGACATCCAGCAGCAGATCCTGATCCGGCTGAACTCTGTTCAGCAGGGTCTGCTCACGCACGTGCTGGGCGATGAACTCACGGGGGGCACCACCTCCCGGCCGTCGGCGCTGCCCCTCGAACGCCGAGCCCCAAGAACTCGCCGTACCAACCGGATGTCATAGGCCACCCTAGGGTGGACCGATATGTCACAGGGCGCGCGCCCTGTGGGACGTGAAGCAAGAGGAGACCCCGAGTGGCACAGCTCACTCTGCCGCAGTTGGAACGGCACTTGTACACCGCCGCCGACATCCTGCGCGGCAAGATGGATGCCGCGCAGTACCAGGACTACATCTTCGGGCTGCTGTTCCTGAAGCGTGCCTCCGACCAGTTCGACGTGGCGCAGGCCACAATGGTCAAAAAGCTCCTGGCGGAGGGGAAGACCGAGGAGCAGGCCAAGCAGATCTCCGAAGCCCGGGGCGCCTACAAGGCGCACGAGTTCTACGTCCCGCAGGAGTCCCGCTGGTCCACGATCGTCGGCAAGTCGCGGATCGACCCGGCCGGGACGCTGAACGTGGCGCTGGATGCGTTGGAGAACACCAACCATCAGGCACTCGAAGGTGTCCTCTCCTACATCAGCTTCACCGACACCCGCGGTAGCAACACCAAGCTGACCAAGCCGGTGATCCAGCAGCTCATCGACCACTTCAGCGAGTACCGGCTCAGCAACGACGACTTCGAGTTCCCCGACCTGCTCGGGCACGCCTACGAGTACCTGATCGGTGAGTTCGCCGACGAGGGCGGCAAGAAGGGCGGGCAGTTCTACACCCCGCGCTCCGTCATCCGCATGATGAACCAACTAGTCAAGCCTCAGCCACGGATGTCGGTCTACGACCCCTGCTGCGGCTCGGCCGGCATGTTGATCCTCGCCAAGGAGTACGTCCAGGAGCACGGCGGAGACGAGTCCCACCTGGCGGTCTACGGACAGGAGGACAACGGCAGCGCCTGGGCGATGGCCCGGATGAACCTGCTAATGCACGGCGTGGCCGACGGCGTCATCCACCACGGCGACACCCTCGCCGATCCCAAGCACGTCAAGGGCGGGCAGCTCCAGCGCTTCGACCGGATCCTCACCAACCCGCCGTTCGCCCAAAACTACCGTCGGGAGGGCATGAAGTTCGCCGAGCGCATGGCGAACTGGACCCCCGAGTCCGGCAAGAAGGCCGACCTGATGTTCATTCAGCACGTTCTCGCCGTGCTGGAGCCTGACGGCATCGCGGCCTCCGTCATGCCGCACGGCGTGCTCTTCCGAGGCGGCGAGGAGCAGAAGATCCGCAAGCGGGTGATCGAGGAAGGCCGCTTGGAAGCCGTCATTGGCATCGGCCCCAATGTCTTCTACGGCACCGGTATCCCCGCCTGCATCCTTGTCCTGCGAGGACGTGACGGCGCGCCCGAAGGGCGGCGCGATGGCGTGCTCTTCATCAACGCCGACCGGGAGATCACTGCTGGACGCACCCAGAACCTGCTGGAGGCTCAGCACGCAGAGAAGATCGTCTCTGCGTACGAGGACTGGGTAGAGATCCCCGGTTTCGCTCGAGTCGTGCCCTTCGACGAGCTTGAGCGAAACGACTACAACCTAAACATCCGCCGCTACGTGGACAACACGCCTCCGCCCGAGCCCCAGGATGTGCGCGCCCACCTGTACGGGGGCGTGCCACGGGGCGAGATCGCGTCGCGCAGGGCCCAGTTCGAGGCGTTCGGCATCGAGCTCGAAGGCGCACTCTTCAAGCTCAGGGACGGCGACCCTGACTACGTCGACTTCCTTGCGGAGGGGTACGAGGCAACTGCGGCCCGGATCCCTGAGTTGGCCCAGGAGCGGGAAGTCGTCCTCGGGCGCGATTTCCAGGCGTGGTGGGGTGAACACCAGGAGCGGCTTGCAGCACTCCCTGTGCACCGGCAGAAGGCTCAGGCGCGTGAGGAGATGCTCACCACCTTCGTCGCGGCATTGGAGCCGGTCGGCGTGCTGGACAAGCATCAGCTGGCCGGGGCCGTGGCCGCGTGGTGGTTCGACGCGAGGAACGACCTCGACGTGCTGATGGTCAAGGACTTCAAGGGCCTGATCGACGGCTGGGTCCGCAGCATCGCCTCGGCATTCGAGGAGCCGTCGGAAAAGGCCGATGCCAAGACCAAGGCCCACTACCGGTCGGCGATGCGCAAGGCCCGCGAGCACCGGCTGGTGCCGGAGCTGATCCCGGAATACCTGGAACGGCTGGAGACCGCAGAGGCGCTGGTCGCCAAGTTGGACGCGGAAGTCAAGGCCGGCTCCCCGCCGAAGAAGACCACTAAGGCCGTTGACGAGGACGGCGAGAACGACAGCGACGAGGAGGAGCTGGACCTGTCGCACGTCCTGCCGCCCAAGCAGCTGACCGCGTTGAAGAAGAAGCTCCGGGAAGCGAAGCTCGACCTTGCGGGCATCAAGGCTTCGTTCGTGACGGAACTCGAGAGCGCAGCCGAGAAGCTGGCCCCGGAGCAGGCCAGGGAGGTCGTCCTCGGCTTCCTGAACGCAGACCTGTATGCGCGCATGACACGCTTCGTCGCCGCTGATCGTCGTGTACTGGTGGACTTCTTCCGCAACTGGGGCGAGAAGTACGCGGTGACGCTGACCGACCTGGAGCAGGAGCGCGAGGCTTCGGCCAAGCGACTGCGGGGGTACCTGGAGGAACTGGGCTATGCGTGAAGACTGGAAGCGCGTCCCCCTGGGAGATGTCCTTAAGCTGCGCACTGAGCGCTCGCACTCAGCGAAAACCCTACTTTCTGTAACTGCCGACCGAGGTGTAATCCGACAGAGCGAGAGTGGACGCCGGGACTCATCGAGCACAGACAAATCCCTGTACTGGGATGTCCACCCAGGCGATGTTGTTTACAACACTATGCGCATGTGGCAGGGAGTATCCGGGCTCGCAAGTGAGGGTGGAATTGTCAGCCCTGCATACACGGTATGCAGACCGGCCAGCGGGACCGAAAATGGTTTTTTCCGGTGGCTCCTGAAGGAACCGAGGCTTGTAGCAAAATTCTTGAACCGCTCTCAGGGGCTCGTCAGTGACACTTGGAATCTGAAATACAGCGAATTCGGGAAGATTGAGATTGATGTTCCGCCACTGGCCGAACAGCAGCGAATCGCCGAGATCCTCGACGGGATCGATGAACATATTCACCGAGTACTGGCCGAGACGATGAAGATCGCCACGGCAAGCACAGCCATCCTGGACGCCCAGTTGCGTACAGCCCTTCACCCAGTCGAGCAAACAGAAGTATCCAATGTTACCGACCGCGTAGGCGAAGAAGTCGACGGCTTCATGTTCGTTACGGTTGGCAGCCTACTCACGTCGATCGACGCTGGCAATAGCCCCGACCTTGAAGACAAGCCAGCCAGCAAGGGGCAGTGGGGGGTCCTAAAGGTCAGCGCGGTGGGGCGCGATGGGTTTCGTGAACGAGAGAACAAACGCGTTGATTCCCCCGAATTGATCGACCCATCGATCATGGTTCGGCAGGGCGATCTGGTGATGACCCGCGCAAACACACCCGCACTGGTTGGCTTGTCATGCGTTGTGGGCAAGGTGCGCACCGGGCTAATGCTGAGCGACAAAACACTCCGCCTCAACCTTTCGTCACAAGTTGGCGATCCGCGATTTCTTGACGTCCTGCTTCGGCAGCCAGCGGCGCGCAGGCAGATCGAGGTGTCGGCGACCGGCACGAGTAGCAGCATGAAGAACATCAGCCAAGCGTCCATCCGGAGCCTTGTGGTGCCCTGGGTGGAACCACAACGACAAGCAGAAATCCTCGCGCCAGTGTCAGCGATGCTAAATAGGCGCGATGAACTAGCAAAGGAAGCGGAGAAGCTCAAGTCTATCAAGCAAGCCATCATGGAAGGCTTGCTCCAAGGAAAAATCCGAACCTCTGTTATCACATAGGCCCAAGCCCGTCTTCCTGCCAAATCTCCATGCACCGCCCATTGAAGGAGACTGCGCTTTCCATGTCCGGGCCAGAGTACAAGTATGTAGAAGCTCCACTAATTGCACAGCTGACTCATGGCTCCATGGGCTGGCGGCATGCAGTCGGGATTCAGGGTGCGGAAATCCAAGCGCCCGGCGAGGTCCCGTATCTCCGGCAGGGGACCGACGACCCACTACTTACTGGGATCTTGCGACGCCAAGTGGAGCGCCTCAACCGGATGCCGGACGGATCGGCGTGGGTAGATGAGGCCCGCGCTGCTGCCGCGATGGCTGCCCTGAGTACGGGCGGCGCGCCCGGTGGAGGGCTGGTCGCCGCCAACGCGGCAGCGACCGAGGCCCTGATCGAAGGCGTTGCCGTCCCCGGCATCAAGGGCTGGGACGGCGGGCGCGCACAGAAGGTGCGGTTCATCGACTGGGAGACGCCCGGGAACAACGACTTCCTAGTCGTCTCCCAGTTCCCGATGACGATCCCGGGTGCTCGGGACGACAAGGGCAACCCTAAGAAGCTGATCGCCGACGTGGTCCTGTTCGTGAACGGGATCCCGCTGGTCGTCATCGAGTGCAAGAAGCTCAAGTCCGATCTCGGTGATGCCCACAAGGCGATCCAGCAGTTGCGCCGATACGCCAACCAAAGGCGGGAATCGACCACCCCAGAAGGGAGCGAACAGCTTTTCCGCACGGTGCAGTTGACCGTGGCCACAACCGGAGATAGCGCCTTGCTCGGCACCTTCACCGCTCGCCCCAAGGACTACGTGGTCTGGCGGGATGCCTGGCCCCTGGATACCGAGCAGGTAGCAGGAACTACGTACCACCCGGATGACGCCTTCACCCGCACCCAGAAGGTGTTGGTGGCCGGCGTGCTGCATCCGCATCGGCTACTCGACATCGTGCGGAACTTCGTCGTCTTCAAGGACGTCGAGGTTGCCGAGGGCCGCACGGCCCGTGTGAAGATCGCACCGCGCTACCAACAATATCGGGCCGTCCACAAGGCGATCGCGCGGCTTCAGAAGGGTGAGACGAAGCAAGTCCACGGCAAGGAGGACAAGCGCGGCGGCATTATCTGGCACACCCAGGGCTCCGGTAAGTCTCTGACCATGGTGTTCCTGGTACGCAAGATGCGGTCCACACCGGGCCTGGGTCACTTCAAGATCGTCGTGGTCACCGACCGCAAGCAATTGCAGGGCCAGCTCTCGGAGACAGCTGTCCTCTCCGGCGAGAAGCCAGACGTCATCACCCGGTCTTCCCAGGTGCCGAAGGTCCTCGGGCTCGAGAACGCCGGCCTGGTCTTCGTAATGATCCAGAAGCAGCAGGACGCGGAGAAGGTTCGGCAGCAAGCTGCGGATGCACTCGCCCATGAAGGCACCCCCGGGTGGGGGCTGGTCAACGACCGTAACGGCGTCCTCATCCTGATCGACGAGGCACACCGATCGCACAGTTCCGCTCTCCACCGGAACCTCATGGAGTCCCTGCCCAACGCGGCGCGGATCGGCTTCACCGGAACACCGATCATCATGAACCGCCGCAAGCTGACCACCACGACCTTCGGCGATTTCATCGACACCTATCGACTCAAGGACGCCGAGGACGACGGCGCCATTGTCCCCATCTACTACGAGGGACACGTCGCCAAGGGTGCTGTCGTTGACGGCGAGTGCCTGGACGAAACCTTGCAGGAAGAGTTCGAAGAGCTCACCGACGAGCAGTACGACGCGCTCCAGAAGCGTTACGCCAAGGCGTCTGCCGTCCTCACCGCCCACGACATGATCCGCCGCAAGGCCCGCCACATGCTGCGCCACTACGTCGAAGGCGCGATGAAGGAGGGCTTCAAAGCTCAGGTCGTCGCCCACTCCCGCGGCATTGCCGTCCGCTACCGGGAAGCTCTCCTTGATGCACGGGACGAACTGATCGCCGAGGTGGAGAAGGCCGCCAAATCGCCAGCCCGCACACTCTTCAAGGCTCAGGACACCCCTGCGGAGGATCGCACCCCCCGCCAGCGCCTACTCGTCGCCGCTCACAAGCAGTTGGCGCTGCTCAAGGTCATCGACTTGGTACCGGTGATCTCGCCCGACTCCGAGGACGATCCCTCCTGGGCGTCATGGTCCGACGGGAGCGCACAGGACAAGGCCATCAAGGCGTTCCGAAGCCCCTTCCCCAGCACATCCGATCTCACCCCGGAGTCCAAGCCGGTGGCCATGATCATCGTGCGGACCATGCTGCTCACTGGCTTTGACGCACCGATCGAACAGGTCATGTACCTGGACCGACGGATGCGCGAGGCAGAACTCTTGCAGGCCGTCGCCCGCGTGAACCGCACTTACGGGGACAAGAAGCAGGCCGGCTACGTCGTCGACTATGCAGGCGTGGCCAGCGCTCTCCTCGAAGCGCTGGATGCCTATGCCGCTGACGAGGCCGAGGGAGCGCCCCTCGACTTCAACGTCGAGGAGAACAAGCTGGAGGACCACTACAACGCGCTACGCCACCACCTCGGCCTCACCCGGGATCTCATCGACGCGGCGGACACTGCCGCCGTCCATCGGTTGGTGGACACCCTGGAGGACGAGGAGCGGCGGATCGCTTACCGCAAGCTGCTCCGTGACTTCCTCCAGACGCTCGACCTGCTCCTGCCACGGGAGTCCACCCGCCCGTACCAGAAGCCGGCCAAGGTGTTCAGCTTCATTGCCCAAGCGGCGAAGGTGCGGTTCTGCGAGGAGGAGGATGGCTTCGACCCGGCCGCCTACGGTGAGCGCGTCGCCGAACTGATCGACGAGCACGTCAAGTCCCTCGGCCTGGAACGAGCGATAGAGCCCACCCGACTCACCTCCGCTAACTTCCGCACCAAGGTCGAGCAACTGCCGGGCTCCCGCGCCAAGGCATCGATGATGGCGCACGCCCTGCGCAATCACATCGAGCTCCACTTCCAGGAAAACCCCGTCGCCTATGAGAAGCTCCGGGAACGCTTGGAAGGCATCCTCAAGCAGTACGCGGAGAACTGGGCCCAGCAAGTCGTTGCCATCGAGGCGCTGTCCCAAGAAACCCAGGACGTTACCCAGGGACGGGCAGCGGGGCTGCCCGATGACGTACGCAACCTCAGCAAGCTGGAACAAGCCGTCTACCAGCAGCTGACCACCGTCATCACCGATGGGATCATCACCAATGACGTGCGTGCTGATCTGATCGGTCTGGCACAGGAAACACGCGCGGTCGCGGTGCGGCACAGCGTGCGCAAGGACCTCTTCCACAACCCTGCCGCGTTGCACGACCTGCAGAGTGACATCTGGATGCTACTTGCGGTCAACGACCGTACCCTCCCCGAAGTCGACAGGCTCGCGCCCGCCGTACGGGAGATCGTTCAGCACAACAAGAAGGACCTGTAGCTCACCCATGCCCGGTACTCCGGCCGAACCACTGCACGTCGGTGGTCTGGTCATCGAAATTCACCGCGTCCCCGGACGCAAGAGCGTCCGAGTCACGGTCGAACGCGATGCACGCATCGTCGCAGCCGTCCCGTACGACACGGATCGTGGCGCCCTCGAAAGCCTTCTCCGCACCCGTCTGCCCTGGCTCTACTCCAAGGTCCGAGGCCGAGAGGAAGAAGCAGCACAGCGACCGAGGCGCAGGTTCGTGGACGGTGAGGGGTTCTACTACCTTGGGCGCAGCTATCGCCTCAAGGTCATCAACGAAGCGTCGCGGCCCGTCGCGTTGGCCACGGGCCGGCTTCAGCTGCGACGGGACTGCGTGGAAACGGCTGAGGACTCGCTCACTGCCTGGTACATGGAGCGAGGAAAGCACTGGCTTCCCCTGCGCATCAGTCCATGGGCGAAGAGTCTAGGGATCACACCCGTTAACCTAGTCATCCGCCCGCTCGGCTACCGCTGGGGTTCCTGTTCCAGCCGAGGCGCACTCAACATTCACTGGGCTGTCATGCAGCTCCCGGTTGCGCTCGTGGACTACGTCCTGGTGCATGAGCTGGCGCACCTGCATGATCCCAGCCACTCACCCGGCTTCTGGCGGATCGTCTCCCGGAGCCTTCCCGACTACGAAGTCCGGCGGGACAGGCTGGAGGCGTGGGGTGCTGGCGTTTGGCTGCCTGAAGGCCCTGAAGTTCAGCCGCCCCACAGGAACCATCGGTAGCTGGGGGGGGGTTCCGTTACCAGTTGCTACGTCGTCAGCTCCGCGTACAGGACCTGGAACGAGGCTCCCAGGGCCGGGCTGTAGGAGGTGTCCTCGGTGTCGCCGCCCTGTTGGTAGCCGCCGATGACGCCGATGAGGTGGCCGGTGGTGGTGTCGATGAAGGGGCCGCCGCTGGTGCCGCCGGGGTAGGCGGGGCAGTCGATGCGGCGTTGGGTGCGGGACTGGGCGGTGGTGGTGTTGGTGCAGAGCAGCGGGGTGTCGGTGCGGGCGGGGTAGCCGTAGAGGCGGGCGGTGGTGGTGAGGGGGGCCGCGAAGTCGAGCGGGGTGCCGCCGAGGACGGACTGAACGGTGTGACCGGTAGTGGGGTCGGGGGCGAGTTCGAGCAGGGCGACGTCCTCGTCGGGGTCTTCGGAGTCCTGCCAGGCCTCGGTGGTGTGGACGGCGGTGACGCGCCAAGTGCCGTACGGGGCTTCGCCGTTGCGGTAGGCGGGGGTGAAGGTGACGCCCTCGGCGGTGTCGAGGCAGTGGGCGGCGGTGACGGCGAGGGTGCCGCTGGGGCTGTCGATGACGCTGGCGGTGCAGAAGTGGTGGCCGCCGGAGCTGAGCACGCCGACGCGGTCGGCCTCGGGGCCGGGCGGCGCGGTGTCGGTGGTGCCGTAGACGACGGCGGCGACGACGGGAGCGGCCGACGGTGAGGGCGAGGGCAGAGGAGAGGGGGAAGGCACCGGGACGGGGGCCGCCTCGGGGGTGGCGACGGCGGGCGGGGTGGGGGCGGTCTCCGGGGGGATCGCGTTGCGGGCGGCCGCCGGGGTGACGGCGAACAGGAGGCTGAACGCGGCGGCCAGGCCGAGCCGGTGCCAGAGGTTCAAGGCTGCGCTCCTGCCGAGAGGGGTCCGGGGGTTCCCACCTTGGGCTGCGGTTCTGAGGATCGGATGATCCACCGCCTTGAACAGCCTGGGAATCCCCCGGACGGAACCTGGGAGCGACTATCTGAGGTCGGGCGCCGGCGTCAGTTCACCGCCGCGGGTTCGACGATGCGGCCGTCGTGGAGTTCGAGGATGCGGTCGGCCTGGGACATCAGGGTGGGGTCGTGGGTGGCGACCAGGGCCGTGACGCCCTGGGAGTGGACCACGGCGCGGAGGAGGTCCATGACGGCGAGGCCGGTCTCGGAGTCGAGTTGGCCGGTGGGTTCGTCGGCGATGATCAGGGCGGGGTCGTTGGCGAGGGCGCGGGCGATGGCGACGCGTTGCTGCTGGCCGCCGGAGAGTTCGGAGGGGAGCTGGTCGGCGTGGGCGGCGAGGCCGACCAGGGCGAGGAGGGTGTGGACGCGCTCCTCGCGTTCGTCGGCGGGCAGGCGCCGCAGCCGCATCGGGACGCCGACGTTCTCGGCGGCGGTGAGCACCGGCAGCAGGCCGAAGGACTGGAAGACGAAGCCTATGCGGTCGCGCCGCAGGGCCAGCCGGCCGTTCTCGTCGAGTGCGGAGAGATCGGTGCCGTCGATGACGATGCTTCCGCCGGTGGCGCTGTCGAGGCCGCCGACGAGGTTGAGCAGGGTGGTCTTGCCGGAACCGGACCTGCCCTTTAGGGCAGTGAGCTCCCCCCGTTCGGCCATAAAGGAAACGCCTCGCAGGGCATGGACCTCATTGGGCCCACTGCCGAAGCTCCGTCGCAGGTCAGAGACCTGGACCATGGGCCCGAGCTGGTTCTCCGTCATTTCGGTCATCCCCCAGAGAGTGTGACGAGAGAAGAATTCTGCCCATCAACATCTCGATTCGCGCAAGACCCTTCCCGTAACGAACGATCTCTGACAGAGTCGTCCGCTATCCGGAACGGGGGTTTACGGGGAATGTTCTCGTTCGTTCTGCGGCGCCTGCGTGGAAGGCTGCCGCTCGCTGCTGCCGTGCTGCTCACGGTGCTCACCACGACCACGGTGCTGACCGCACTCGCGGCCTTCGACCGAACCGTCGGCGAGGCCGGCCTGCGCCGTGCGCTGACCGGGGCGCCCCGGGCCGCCGTGCTGGTCGGGACCGACCGGCAGAGTCCGCGCGAGAAGGACGACGCCGCGGTGGCCGGGTTCGGCCGCGAGGTGTTCGACGGGTTGCCGGCCACCGTGCGCAGCGTCGCCCGCAGCAAGGCGTACGGCCTGCCCGCCAAGCAGGCCCAACCCGCCGACGCGCAGCCGGACCTGACGGTCCTGGCGGCCTTCTCCCCCGACCGGGTCGAGCTGCTGGGCGGCCGGCTGCCGAAGCCGCCGCAGGCGGACGCCCCGGTCGAGGTGGCCGCGCCGCAGAGCGCGCTCCCCAGGCTCGGCCTGACCGCCGCCGCGCTCCCCGCGAAGCTGACCATCGTCGACCGGTACACCAACCTGCCGCTCGACGTGCTGGTCACCGGTGTGTACCGGGCCGTCGACCGCTCCGCGGACTACTGGCGGCTGGACCCGCTGGGCGGCCGCGAGGTGCAGGTCAAGGGCTTCACCACGTACGGGCCGATGCTGGTGGACGACTCCGCGTTCACCGGCGGCCGGGTGACCCAGGGCGGCCGCAACTGGCTGCTGACGACCGACTTCTCCACCGTCACCGCCGAGCGGATGACGGCGCTCCAGCACCGGCTCCCGCAGCTGCGGGAGGACTTCCAGCAGGGCAGCGGGCTGCAGGCCGAGATCAGCCTGGGCGACCTGGTCGGCGAGCTGCGCTCGGCCGCGCTGGTGGCGCGGTCGACGCTGCTGATCGGGGCGCTGCAGCTGGTGGTGCTGGCGGTGGCGGCACTGTTGCTGGTGGTGCACCTGGTGACCGAGCGCCGCGCCGGCGAGAACGCGCTGCTGACCGCGCGCGGCGGCAGCCGGGCCCAGCTGGCCGGGTACACGGCGGTGGAGTCGGTGCTGCTGGCGCTGCCCGCCGCGCTGCTGGCACCGCTGCTGGCCGGTCCGGTGCTGCGGCTGCTGGGCCGTCAGGAGGCGCTGGCGGGGCTGCCGCTGGACACCACCAGCTGGTGGCAGCGCTGGCCGGTGGCCCTGGTCTGCGCACTGGTCGGCGTGGTGCTGACCTCGCTGCCGAGGGGCGGCGCGCAGCGGACCCGGTCCCGCCGCCAGGCGGTGGTGAGCACGGCCGCGCGCTCCGGTGCGGACCTCGCGCTGCTGGTGCTCGCGGTGCTGGCCTACCGTCAACTGGCGGGCCGCACCGGCGGGTTGTCCACCGCCGCGGACGGCGAGCTCGGGGTCGACCCGGTGCTGGTCGCGGCGCCGACCCTGGCGCTCTGCGCGGGCACCCTGCTGGTGCTGCGGCTACTGCCGTTCGCGGCCCGCTGGGGAGCCAGGACGGCGGCCCGCGGCGCGGGACTCGGCGCGGCGCTGGCCGGCTGGCAGCTGGCCCGGCGCCCGGGGCGGGCCAACGGGCCGGTCCTGCTGCTGGTGCTGGCGGTGGCCACCGGGGTGCTGGCGCTCGGTCAGCACACCGCCTGGAGCGGCTCCCAGCGCGACCAGGCCGACTTCGCCACCGGCGGCGGCCTGCGGATCTCGGGCTCGGCGATCACCGTGCTCGGCCAGTCCGGACGGTACGGCTCACTGCCCGGCGGCGAGCGGCTGATCCCGGCCTCGCAGGTGGACCAGAGCCTGCCGGGCGGCAAGGCCGGGAAGCTGCTGCTGCTGGACACCGCCAAGGCGGCCGAGGCACTGTCCGTCCGTCCGGACCTGTTCGACGGCAGCTCGCCCCGCGAGGTGCTGAGCCCGCTGGCGGGCAAGCCCGGCGGCGTGCCGCTGCCCGGCAGCCCGGCGCGGATCGACCTGACCGTGGACGTGAAGCTGGGCCCGGCACCGACGTCCGTGTTCGGCACCGAGGTGCCCCAGGGCCCCGCGCTCTGGCTGATGCTCCGTGACCGCTACGGCCTGGTGCACCGGGTGGCGGCGCCCACGCCGGGCACCGGCGGCGAGCGGACCCTCCAGGTGGACCTGGCCGCGTTGGCCGGACCGCCGGTCGGCTCCGTCGCCACCCCGCTCACCCTGGCTGCCTTGATGGTCAGCTACCCCAAGAGCTACGCCCAACCGGACGGCGAACTGACGATCCGCCGGCTGGCGGTGGCCGGAACCGCCGACGGCCCGGCCACACCGGTGGCCCTGCCCGGGTCCGACTGGCCGCTGCGGCAGCTGGAGAGCCGGCCGGGCGACTCCGGGTCGGCGGACGGCCTCAAGCTGCTGCCGGCCCCCGAAGGCGGGCTGCGGATGGCCTACCAGGTGTCGGGCAGCTCCTCCTCGGGCGTGGTCTCGGTGGTCCTGACCCCGCCGGGGGCCCGGACCGACGGCCGCCCGGACGACGGGCCACTGCCCGCCGTGGCCACCCGGGACTACCTGGCCTCGGTCGGTGCGAAGACCGGTGACACGATCGAGGTCCTGGTCGGCGGGGTGAAGCTGCCGGTGCGGATCACCCGCGACGTGGCGGCGCTGCCGGTCGGCGGGGCCACCGCGATCGCCGTCGACCTGCCCGCCGTGCACGGCCGACTGGCCGCCCGCGGGTTGGAGTCGGGCACCCTGATGGAGTGGTGGCTGCCCGCCACCGGTCCCGGCGACCCGGTCCCGGCCGAGGCCGCCGCCGCACTGCGCGGCGGACCTGGGGTCCAGCAGGTGGAGCTGGCCGGCGAGCGCGCCGACGCCCTGCTCCGCGACCCGCTGAGCGCCGCCCCGCAGGGCGCGCTGGCCGCCCTGACGGTGGTCGCCGCACTGCTGGCGGCGATCGGCTTCGCGGCCTCCGCCGCCGCCTCGGCCACCGAACGGGCCGGCGAGTCCGCCGTCCTGCTCGCGCTCGGCACGCCCCGGCGGCTGCTGACCCGGGCGGTGGCCGCCGAACAGGCCGTCCTGGTGCTGCTCGGCACCGGTGTCGGGCTGCTGCTCGGCGCCGCCCTGGTCCAGCTGGTGGTGCCGCTGCTGGTGCTCACCCCGGCCGCCCGGCAGCCGCTGCCCGAGGTGCTGGTCGGCCTGCCGCTCTGGCCCACCCTGGCGCTGACCGCCGCCACCGCCGGTCTCCCGCTGCTCACGGCCGCGCTCGGCGGCGCCCGTCGAGGCGGCCCGGCCGCCGGTCTGCGCCGCCCGGAGGAGTCATGACCGATCAGCCGACCATCACGCCGGAGGAGTCCGGGCGGCAGCCGGCCCGGGCCGACGTGCCCTGGGTCCGTACCCGCCTGCGGGCCATGCCCGCGGCCGCCCTGCTGACCGCCCTGCTCGCACTGGTCACCGCCTTCCTGGCCGCCGCCCTCCCGCTGACCGCGGACCGAGGCGCCGACCGGGCGCTGCGCGGCTACCTGGCAGACGCCGGGGCCGGCGCCACCAGCCTGGAGGCCGGCGCGACCGGCCGGCGCGGCAACCAGGTCGACGGCCTCGACACCATCGCCAAACTGCTCACCCAGCAGATCGGCGCCAAGCTGCCGCTCGAACCGGGCGGCCCGGTGTACGGCACCGGCGGCCTGCACTGGCAGACCCTGGGCACTCCAGGGCTGGCCGCCCCGGACGGGATCCCGCCGCAGCTCACGCTGCTGTACATGCACGACGCCCGGGGCCACATCCGGCTGACGCAGGGTCAGTGGCCGACCGGCCGCCCGCAGTCGGGCGAGCCCTGGCCGGTGGTGTTCTCCGAGTCGATCGCCAATACCCTCGGCATCCGACTCGGCCAGGTGCTGGACGAGGCCACCGGCCCGAACGACACCCAGGCGCCCCGGCAGGTCAAGGTGGCCGCCCTCTTCACCACCGATCAGCAGGACCCGTTCTGGATCGGCCACGGCTGCGCGCTGACGGCCTGTCAGAGCTTCACCCAGCTGCCGCCGCCGGAGCGGTACTGGCAGGCCGCCGCGCTGGTCAGCCCCGACTACGTCGAGGCGGTCGGCGCCTGGGGCACCGGCAGCATGGACTTCTGGCGCCTGCCGGTCAGCACCGGGGCGCTGCGGGCCGACCGGCTCACCGAGATCTCCAACGCGCTGGCCACCATCACCTCCGGGCCGGTCGCGGCCTCCCTGGTCGCCGAGAGCCGGCGTGCCGATCTGCGGGTGCAGTCCCAGCTGCGCGCCCTGATCGACGAGGCCCGGGCCCGGCAGACCGCCGCCACCACGCTGACCTCGGTCGGCCCCGCCGGGGCCGCCGGGGTGGCTGCGGTGGTGCTCTGCCTGGCCGCCGCACTGGCCGCCGACCGGCGGATCGGCGAGCTGCGGCTGCTCCGGGCACGCGGCGCGAGCACCGGCGGGCTGGCCCGGCGGCTGCTCGCCGAGGGCGCCGTCACCGTGCTCCCCGCCGCCGGACTCGGCACCGCCGCCGCCCTGCTGCTCTTCCCGACGTACCGTCACACCACCGCACTGGTCGCGGCGGTGGCGGTCTCGCTGCTCGCGTGGCTGGCCTTCCCGGTCCGGGCGCTGCTCGCCCTGCGGGCGCCGAAGCAGAGCAGCCGCCGCCGGGTGATGGCCGAACTCCTGGTCCTCGCCGCCACGGTGGCCGCCGTGACGCAGGCCCGCCGACGCGGCGTCACCCCGCCCGGCGAGGGCATCGACCCGCTGCTGGTGGCCGCCCCGCTGCTGCTCGCGCTGACCGGCGCGGTGCTGTTGGCCCGCCTCCAGCCGCTGCTGATCGGCCTGCCCGCCCGCTGGTCGGCCCGGCGCCCCGGCGCGGTGGGCTTCCTCGGGCTGGCCCGGGCCGCTCGCAGCGGGCCCGGCGGACGGCCCTCGGTGCTGCCGCTGCTCGCCCTGCTGCTCGCGGTCGGCTGCGCCGCCTTCGGCTCCACCGCGCTGGCCGGGGTGACCACCGAACGCGCCGCCTCCGCCCGCTACCAGGTCGGCGGCGACGCCACCGTCCGGGCTCTGCTGCCCGGCACTCTCCCGGACGGCTTCGCCGAGGCGGCCGCCAAGCTGCCCGGCGTGCACACCGCCGTCCCGGTGCGCACCGACGACGACCTGACCATGGCTTCGGAGAACGGCGGCTCGGGCCGGATCTCCCTGGTCGCCGCCGCCCCGGCCCCGTACGCCGAGGTGGCCAAGGTCGCCGGGCGCGGCACCTTCGACCCCGCGCTGCTCGGCCCCGCCGTGGACGGCCTGGTGCCCGCACTGGTCAGCCCCGTCATCCCGCAGGGCGACTACACGATCTACCTGCCCACCGGCCCGCTGCGGATCCACACCGTCGGCACCGTGGGCATGAGCCCCGCGGTGCTCGGCAGCTCCATCCCGACCGTGCAGATCGCCGACGTGGCGGGCACCGGCCCGGCCAACGGCTGGCTGGCCACCGGCCCGGTCGACGAGGCCGCCCTGCGCGCGCTCGCCGAGAAGAGCTTCCCCCGGGTCGACGACTCCGCGCTGCCCGACGCGCAGAAGCCGGGCTTCAGCCTGCACACGAGCGCCGCGACGGCGCGCGACCTCGGCGAGAACCCGCTCCAGGCCGCCGCCGAACGCACCTTCTGGGCCGCCGTCGGCACCACCGCGCTCTACGCGGTGCTGGCCGTGCTGCTCACCCTGGTCCGGGCCGTGCCCGAACGGGCAGCCCTGCTCGCCCGACTGCGCACCATGGGCCTGATGCCCCGTCAGGGCCTGGCCCTGGTGCTCGCCGAATCACTGCCCCCGGTCCTGCTGGCCGCGGCCGGCGGGGCCGGGGTCGCGGTGGTCGCCGTGCTGCTGCTCGGTCCGGCCGTGGACCTCAGCCCGCTGGTCGGCGCCACCGTCGAGCCCGGCCTGCGGCTGCTCACCGGGCCGGTCGCCGGCCAGGCCCTCGGCCTGGCCGCGCTGGCCACCCTCGCGGTGCTGGCCGAGGCCGCCGTCACCGCCCGACGCCAGATCACCACCGAACTGAGAGCAGGTGACCAGTGACCACCACCCCACCGCCCAGCCTGGCCGACCTCCGGGCCAAGGCGCTGGCCGCCGCCGCCCCGGCGGTCCCCAAGGCCGACGCCGCCATCGTCTGCGAGCGGCTGGTCCGGATCTTCACCACCGACAAGGTGGAGGTCCAGGCCCTCCAGGGGCTCGACCTCACGGTCGACCGCGGCGACCTGGTCGCCCTGGTCGGCGCCTCCGGCAGCGGCAAGTCCACCCTGCTCAACGTGCTGGCCGGACTGGACACCCCGACCGCCGGCTCCGCCACCGTGGCCGGCTGCGACCTGCTCACCCTCGGCGGCAAGGAGCTGCTGCGCTACCGCCGCGAAGTGGTCGGCTTCGTCTTCCAGCAGACCGCGCGCAACCTGCTCCCCTTCCTGACGGCCGCTCAGAACGTGGCCCTGCCGATGCAGTTGCGCGGCGGCTCCCGGAAGTCCGGCCGCCAGCAGTCCGCCCGGGTCACCCAGCTCCTGGAGGCCCTGGAGATCGGCGAGTTGGCCGGCCGCCGCCCCGCCCAGCTCTCCGGCGGCCAGCAGCAGCGGGTCGCCATCGCCGTCGCCATGGCCAACGACCCGGCCGTCCTGCTCGCGGACGAGCCGACCGGCGAACTCGACTCCGAGACGGCCTCCGGCGTCTTCGAGGCCCTGCGCACCGTCAACCGCGAACTCGGCGTCACCGTGGTCGTGGTGACCCACGACCCGATGGTGGCCGGCGAGGTCCGCCGCACGGTCGCCATCCGCGACGGCCGCACCAGCAGCGAGGTCCTGCGGCGCACCGTCACCGACGAGGACGGCCAGGAGAGCGTCAGCGAGCGCGAGTACGTGATGCTCGACCGCACCGGCCGGGTGCAGCTGCCCGCGAAGTTCGTGGCGGCCCTCGGCATGCAGCACCGCGTCGCGGCCGACCTGGCCACCGACCACATAGAGATCCGCCCGGACGACCACGTATAGGAGAAGCGCGAGGTCCAGCTGCAGCGACCTCAGGGGCGCGAGGCTCTGCTGATGTGCGGCTCCGCCGCGTGGGCGCGCAGGGGAACGGCAGCACCTGCAACTGGCTGACGGCGGTTCAGTTGCCGGTGAGCCGCCTTCCGTCCCGCGCCCCGCGGCGGAGCCGCAGATCAGCAGAGCCTCGCGCCCCCGGCATGGCCTCCTCCAGCGTTGCGACGTCGATCAGAGCGGTGTGCGTCCCCGCCGCCGTGCAGGCGTACGCCCCGGCGACCGCGCCCGAGTGGGCGGCGTGCCGTGGTGGCCGTCCGGCGAGCCAGGCGTGGAGGAAGCCGGAGACGTAGGCGTCGCCCGCGCCGTTGGTGTCGACCACGGGGCGGCCCGGGTCGGTGGCGGGGACGTGGTGGACGGTGGCGGGGTCCTCGCGGGTGAGCAGGTGGCTGCCGGCCGCGCCGTCGGTGGCGCAGACCACCCGCGCCCGGCCGTCCGCGAGGACACGCCGCATCAGGGCCTCCGTCCGCCCCCTGCTCCCCGCCGCCGAGAGGAACACCAGGTCGGCGTTGAGCGCGTAGTGCAGGTGGTGCGGGTTCTCGCCGTCCCAGTCGTGCAGGTCGGTCGAGCTGGTCACCCCGAGCCGCCGGACGTCCCCGAACATGTCGCGGTTGACGCCGGTGATGGAGAGGTGGACGTGCCGGCTGCGCTCCAGGTGCGGCAGGTAGAAGGACGGGGGCAGCCGCAGCGCGGCCGGGTGGCGGCCGTCGTAGAAGGAGAACCGGCGCCCGGCCGCGTCCACCAGGTTGACCGAGCGCGGGGTGCCGTCCGGGGAGACCAGGTGGTCGAACGGCAGCCCGTGGCGCCGGAATTCGGCCAGCAGGAGCTCGGCCTGCGGATCGTCGCCGAGGTAGTCGACGAAGGTGGTGCGCAGCCCGAGCCGGTGCGCGCCGAGCGCGACGCCGGTGCCGGTGTGCGCGGCGTAGTCCCGTACCGGCGGGACGGACTGCGAATCGGCGTCCGGCAGGTGCAGCCGGTCCACCCGGACGATGGTGTCGACGCCGGCTCCGCCGACCACCAGCAGGTCGTTCTCGGTCATGCCGGGAGTCAACCAGGGCCGCCCGTACGACGGCAATCCCTTGCGGAATGTTTCCGCAAGGGATTGCCGGGAGTTGACGGACGGTCAGACCGCCGCGTGGACCACCCGCTCGGTCTCCGCCTCCCCCGGGGCCGGCCGGTGGTCGATCATCAGGAAGGCGATCACCGAAGCCGCGAGCAGGATGCCCATGGCCACCACGGTGGCCACCGAGTAGCCGTGCACGGCGCCCTGGGCCCGCACCAGCGCGTCGCCCCCGTCCCGGCTCACCAGGTAGGTGGTGGTGGCGCTGGCGGCGATGGTGTTGAGCAGCGCGGTGCCGATCGAACCGCCGACCTGCTGGGCGGTGTTGATGACGGCGGAGGCGGCGCCGGTCTCGTTCGGGGCGACCCCGAGGGTGGCCAGGCTCATGGTCGGCATGAAGATCAGGCCCATGCCGAAGCCGAGCAGCAGCTCACTGGGCAGCACCATCGTCAGGTAGGAGCTGTCCACCTTGAGGTTGATCAGCCAGGCCATGCCGGCCGCGGCCAGCAGCAGGCCGGGCACCACCAGGTTCCGGGACGGCACCCGGGTCATCAGCCGGGCCGCGAAACCGGTGGAGGCGATGATGATCGCCGCGGTCATCGGCAGGAAGGAGACGCCCGCCATGACCGGCGAGTAGCCCTTGATCACCTGGAGGTAGTAGGTGAGGAAGAGGAAGAGGCCGAACATGCCGATCATCGCCATGCCGACGGCCAGCGCGGCGCCGCCGCGGTTGCGGTCGCCGATGATGTGCAGCGGCAGCAGCGGGCTGGCGGTGCGCTTCTCCACCACGACCAGCAGGGCCAGCAGCAGCACCCCGAGCGCCAGGCAGCCGAGCACCAGCCAGTCGCCCCAGCCGCGGCCGGTGGCCTCCGAGGTGCCGTAGACGATGGCCAGCAGGCCGCCGCAGCCGAGCACCGCGCCCGGCAGGTCGAGCCTGGTCCGGTGGTGCTTCTCGACGTGGTCGTGCTGGAGCAGGTAGAACGCACCGGTCGCGGCGCCGAGGGCGATCGGGATGTTGACGAACAGGCACCAGCGCCAGTCCAGGTACTCGGTGAGCAGGCCGCCGGAGATCAGGCCGATCGCGGCGCCGCAGCCGGCGATCGCGCCGAACACGCCGAAGGCGGTGGAGCGTTCCTTCGGGTCGGTGAAGGTGGTCGACAGCAGCGAGAGCGCCGAGGGGGCGAGCACCGCGCCGAAGGCGCCCTGGAGGGCACGGGCGGCGAACAGCATCCAGCCCTCGGTGGCCAGACCGCCGATCGCGGACGCCACCGCGAAGCCGAGCAGGCCGACGGTGAAGGTCCGCTTGCGGCCGAACAGGTCGCCGATCCGGCCGCCGAGCAGCAGCAGTCCGCCGAAGGCGAGGGTGTACGCGGTGATCACCCACTGCCGGTTGGCGTCCGTGATGCCGAGGTCCTGCTGGGCGGATGGCAGTGCGATGTTCACGATGGTCGCGTCCAGCACGATCATCAGCTGGGCGATGGCGATCACGGCCAGTGCCCACCAGCGGCGGGACTCGGCCGTGCGGTCTTCGGGAGCATGCAGATGGGACACCGTGGGCCGCCTTCCGGGAGACACCGGAGAGAGCGCGCTCTCTCCGAGCTGCTCTATCCAGGGAATCCCCCGGACGGATCAACGGCAATTTGGCCGCCCGGGCCGGTGCCCGGGCGGCCGTCGCGTCGGACGAGCCCTACAGTGCGGCCAGCACCTCGACCAGGTCGTCCAGGCCCAGCGAGCCCTGGGAGAGCGCGGCCATGTGCCAGGCCTTCTGGTCGAACTCCTCGCCCCGGGCCGCGGCGGCCGCCCGGGCCGCCTCCCGGCCGCGCAGCCAGGCGCGCTCGCCGAGCTTGTAGCCGATCGCCTGGCCGGGCAGGCCGAGGTAGCGGATCAGTTCGCTGTCCAGGAACTCGGCGGAGAGCCCGCAGTAGCGGCCGAAGAACTCCCGGGCGTCGTCCGGCAGCATCGCCTCGCCCGGCCGGTACGGCGAGTCGGCCGGGAAGTCCAGGCCGACGTGCATGCCGATGTCCACGATCACCCGCAGCGCGCGCATCATCTGCGCGTTCAGGTAGCCGAGCCGGTGGCCCGGGTCGGTCAGGTAGCCGAGCTCGTCCATCAGGCGCTCGGCGTACAGCGCCCAGCCCTCCAGGTTGGCGCTCACCCCGCCGAGGGTGACCTGATAGGTCGACAGCTTGTCGGCGCAGTACGTCCACTGGGCCAGCTGGAGGTGGTGGCCGGGGACGCCCTCGTGGTACCAGGTGGAGACCAGGTCCCAGACCGGGAAGCTCTCCCGGCCGAGCAGCGGCAGCCAGGTCCGGCCCGGGCGGGAGAAGTCCAGCGAGGGGGCCGTGTAGTACGGGGCGGCGGCGCTGCCGGGCGGGGCGATCCGGGACTCGACCTTCAGCAGCGGCTCGGCCAGGTCGAAGTGCACGCCCTGGAGGTCGCGCATCGCCCCGTCCATCAGACCCTGGAGGTACTCCTGGACGGCGGCCTCCCCCTGGATCGCCGGGCCGTCCTTCTCCAGCCAGGCCATCGCCTCCATCGGGGTCGCCCCGGGCAGCACCTTGCCGGCCTCGGCCCGCATCTGCGCGTCCAGCTCGTGGAACTGGCCCCAGGCCCAGGCGTACGCCTCGTCCAGGTCGAGGTCGGAGCCGGTCCAGTAGCGGACCCAGCGGGCGTAGCGCTCGCGGCCGACGGTGTCGGGCCGGCCGGCGGCGGCCGCGCCGTAGACGTCGCGCAGCCAGTCGCGCAGCTCGGCGAAGGCCTCGGCGGCGGAGACCGCGGCGGCGGTCAGGGCCTCCTGCTGCCCGGCCGGGGCGGGCGCGACGAAGCGGCCGAACCAGCCGCCCGGGCCGCCCTCCAGCCACTCCCCCAACTGGCCGACCACGGTGGTGACCTGACGGGGGCCCGAGAGCAGACCACGCTCGATGCCCTCGGTGAGCAGCTCGCGGTACCCGGCCAGGGTGGCGGGCACCCGGGCCAGTCTGCGGCCGATCAGCTCCCACTGCTCCGGGGTCCCGGTGGGCAGCAGGTCGAAGATCTCGCGCACCCCGTGCAGCGGGGAGGAGAGGTTGCGGACGGCGCGGTAGTCCTCGCCCGCCTCGTGGACGGCGAGTTCGGCGGTCAGCCGCTCGCGCAGCAGCCGGGCGCAGCGGCGCTCGGCGTCGTCGGCGGCGGCGCCTGCGGCCTCCGCCGCGTCCAGCCGAGCCAGGGTCCGGCGGGCCAGCTCGGCCACCGCGGCCTGGCCGGCCGGGGAGAGGTCGGGGAGCCGGTCGTCGTCCTCGGGCCCGAGCCCGAGGTAGACCGCGGTCAGCGGGTCGAGGGCGACGAGGGCGTGGACGTACGCATCGGCGATGCGGCGAGGGGTGGAGCCGTCGCTGTCGGAGTTGATCAGTTGTTCAACCATCCGGCCATCCTCGCGCAGGAGGGCCGGTTTGCAAGCCCCCCGGGGAGGGTTGCCGGACCACTGTCAGAAACTGCCTCCAGCAGTCACCGCCCCGCCCGGCCGGGCCGGTGGCGCAGCGAGCGCAGGGCCTCGACCGGGTCCCAGACCGGGCGGCCCCGGGCGAAGCGGTAGAAGCTCAGGCCGATCAGCACCGAGCAGAAGTGGCCGAGGTCGGTGAAGGTGTGCGAGGTGACCAGGGGCAGCAGGTAGAAGAACAGCAGCCCGGTCCCGTAGATCCAGCGCCACCGTCCGGCGAACCGGTAGGTGAGCACGCCCTCGACCCCGGCCAGCGCGTAGGAGACGCCGACGTCCACCGTGGTGGCCATGTTCTCCGGCAGGCGGCCGACGTCCACGCCCCAGGCGACGATGCCCTCGCTGACGAAGGTGGCCAGCACGTGCGCGGTGAGCGCCACGGTGAGCCAGCGCCAGGTGCCGAGCCAGCGCTCGACCGGGACGTGGAAGACGTTGAAGATCACGAAGTAGAAGGGGAAGGAGGACGACTCGGTCCAGATCGCGCTGGCCAGCAGGGCGTGCACCGGGTGCGACCGCAGCTGGTCGATGTTGGTGGACCGCTTCCCCAGGAACCAGTCCAGGTTGGCCGGGTCGATCCGGGCCACCACGAAGCTGGTGATAGCGAGCAGCAGCAGCCAGCAGTACGTACCGGGGGCCGCCCTGACGTACCGCCAGAGTGCCCGCCCCGCGCGCGGGGCCATGCCCAGGCGTGCGGGCTGCTCGTTCACGCTCTCCTGCAACCCGGACTCCCCTGCTGGTGCGGCCTCCGCTGACATGATGGTCCGTTATGTTCTGATTTGTGGCGCTGACCCGCCGGAATCGGGGCAGATCGGGGGAGGGGTACGGACCTGGCGGGCGGCTACCCTGGCGGCCATGACTGCGACGATCCCGACCACGAACCCGGCCACCGCTCCGGCTTCGGCGGAGGTCCCGGCGGAGCTCCCGGCCGGGCTCCCGTCCGGCGCGGCCACGTCGGCCCGGCGGCCCGGCTACCGGCGGCTGCCGGTGCAGCAGCGCCGGGAGCAGCTGATCGCGGTGGCGCTGGAGCTGTTCGCCTCCCGCCCGCCGGAGGAGGTCAGCCTGGACGACGTGGCCGAGGCCGCCGGCGCCTCCCGGCCGCTGGTCTACCGGTACTTCGCCGGCAAGCAGCAGCTCTACGAGGCCGCCCTGCGCAGCGCGGCCGAGGAACTGTCGGGGCGCTTCACCGTGCCGGGCGACGGCACGCCGACGGGGCAGCTCGCGGCGGTGCTGGACAGCTACTTCGCGTTCGTCGCCGAGCACCACACCGGGTACGCGGCGCTGCTGCGCGGCGGGTCCGTCGTGGAGACGGCGCGGACCGGGGCGATCGTGGACGAGGTACGGCGGGTCGCCCTGCGGCGGACCGTCCGGCACCTCGGCGTCCGGGAGGCCGCCGGGCCCCGGCTCACCCTGCTGGTCCGCTCCTGGATCTCGGTGGTCGAGGCCTCGGCCATGAGCTGGCTGGACGAGGGGCGCCAGATCGACCCGGAGTCCCTGCGGGACTGGCTGATCGACCAGTTCGTCGTGATGACCGCCGCGACGGCGGCCCACGACCCGCAGACCGCGGGCGTGCTCGCCGCCCTCCTCGCACAGGACCCGAAGGCGGTCGCTCTCCTGGAGCGCCTCGGGAGGTGATCCCGGGGGCGCGGGGAACTGCGCGCAGGGGAACGGCAGCACGTGCAACTGGCTGATGTGCCCTCAGTTGCTGGTGAGCCGCCTTCCGACTCGCGCGGTTCCCCGCGCCCCCGAAAGCACGACCTTGTTCCGACTATGCCTTGCCGAGGGTCTGGCGCTGGCGGCCGAGGCCGTCGACCTCGAGTTCCACCACGTCGGTGGGCTGGAGGAACGGGGTGCCCGGGCGGCCGAGGGTGACGCCGGCGGGGGTGCCGGTGACGATCACGTCGCCGGGCTCCAGGACCATGAAGTGGCTGAGGTAGCGGACCAGTTCGACCACCGGGAAGATCATCTCGGCGGTGGAGCCGTCCTGCCGCAGCTCGCCGTTGACCCAGAGGCGCAGGCCGAGCGCCTGCGGGTCCCCGGCCTCGTCCGGGGTGACCAGCCAGGGCCCGAGCGGGGTGAAGGTCTCGGCGGACTTGCCCTTGTCCCACTGGCCGCCCCGGTCGAACTGGAAGGCCCGCTCGGTCACGTCGTTGACCACCGCGTAGCCGGCGATCACCGAGGCCGCCGCCGCGTGGTCGTCCAGGTAGCGGGCCGTCCGGCCGATCACCACGGCCAGTTCGACCTCGTAGTCGGTCTTGGTGCTGCCGCGCGGCACCAGGACCTCGTCGTAGGGCCCGACCACCGTGTTGGAGGGCTTGAGGAAGACCACCGGCTCGGCCGGGATCGCCGCGCCCGCCTCCGCCGCGTGGTCACGGTAGTTGAGGCCGATCCCGACCACCTTGCCCGGACGGGCGACCGGCGCGCCGGTGCGCTCGCCCTCGACCGAGGTGACCGGCAGTTCGCCGGCCGCGACGGCCCGGGCCAGCGCGGCCGGGTCGAGCGTGGCCAGGAAGGCCCCGTCGATGTCGCCGGTGAGTCCGGAGAGGTCGTACGCGGTGCCGTCCTGCCCGAGCACCACGGGGCGCTCGGCGCCCTGGGGGCCGACTCGGAGGAGCTTCACTGCCCTTCACCACCTTGGTTCGTCGCATGCCATGGAGGAGCATCCGAGGTATATCAACCGTTTCGGCCTGCGATCCAGAGGTGTCCAGTGGGCGGATTCCTATCAATTCATCCAAGCCACGAGGGCCCCGAATCAGTGTCCAGCACGCTTGACAGCGGGCCCCCGGTACTCCGTCGGAGCTGACTGATAGACAGGTCCCCATGGCGATCAGCAAGCACATCGAGGAGTTCCACGGGCTCCCGGTCCACGACTTCACCGGCCCCGACGCTCTGCCCGAGCCGGAGTCGGTGGCCTGGCGGGTGCAGGTGGAGTACGACGGCGGGCAGGACTTCGCGGCCGTCTGGGCGGCCTTCACCACGGCGGTGGACACCACCCGGGTGCGGGCGTTGGTGATCGGGCCGTGGTGGGAGGAGGAGTACGAGCTGGTGACGCCGGTGGTCACCGCGCTGGCCGCCGACGCGGCACGGTTCCCGGGGCTGCGGGCGCTCTTCCTCGGTGAGGTCACCTTCGAGGAGTGCGAGATCTCCTGGCTGCAGATGGACGACGTCACCCCGCTGCTGACGGCCTTTCCGGAGCTGGAGGAGCTGGTGGTCCGGGGCGCCGACGGCGACTACGAGGGCAACGGCGGGCTGAAGCTGGAGCCGGTGGAGCACGGGCGGCTGCGGGCGCTGCGCTTCGAGTCCGGCGGTCTGCCGGGCGAGGTGGTGCGGGCCGTGCTGGCCTCCGGGCTGCCCGCGCTGGAGCGGCTGGAGTTCTGGCTCGGCACCTCCGACTACGGCGCCACCACCACCGACGAGGACCTCGCGCCGCTGCTCGCCGGCGGGCTCTTCCCGGCCCTGCGCCACCTGGGCCTGGAGAACGGCATGAGCCAGGACCGGCTGGCCGCCGCGGTGGCCGCCGCCCCGCTGACCGCCCGGCTGGAGGGCCTGAGCCTGGCGATGGGCACCCTGACCGACGAGGGCGCCGAGTCGCTGCTCGGGCTCACCCACCTGCGGCGGCTCGACCTGCATCACCACTACCTCACCGAGGCCATGCAGCAGCGGCTGCGCGCCGCGCTGCCCGGGGTCGAGCTGGACCTCTCCGAGGCCGAGGACCCGGAGGACGACTGGCGGTACGTGGCGAACGGCGAATGACGGTCCGTCACGCGGTGGTCGGCCACCCGGGCCACCGCCGGGTGGAGCTGTTCACGGCGGCGGTCCGGGCCGCCGGGCTGCCCGCGCCGGTGCTGCTGCCCTGGCGGGAGGTGCTGAGCGGCGAGGTCGAGGTGCCCGCCGGGGCGGCCGTCCGCGTCGACTCGCCCGGCGAGGACCCGGAGGTGGACGCGCTGCTGCGCGGCCCGGGGTACGCGCCGACCAGGGTGGAGGGCAGCGCCGCCTGGTACGCCGGGCTGCTGCGCGGCCTGGACGTCCTGACGGAGGCGGTCGGCCGCTCCCCCGGCGCCCGGCTGCTGGCCGACCCGGCCCAGGTGGCCGTGGTCTGCGACAAGCGGGCCACCCATGAGTTGATGACGGCTCAGGGAGTCCCGGTGCCCCGGGCGCTCGGCGGCGGCCCGGTCGAGGGCTGGGACGGGCTGCGCGGGCGGCTGGCGGCGGCCGGGATGAGCAGGGCCTTCGTGAAGCCCACGCACGGCTCCTCCGCCGCCGGTGTGCTGGCGCTGGAGTTCGGCCCGCGCGGCCGGGTGCACGCCACCACCTCGGTGGAGCTCGCGCCGGACGGGCTGCACAACTCGCTCCGGGTCCGCCGCTACACCGACGAGCAGCGGATCGCCGCGATCGTGGACCGGCTGGCCCCGGACGGCCTGCACGTGGAGCGGTGGGTGCCGAAGGCCGCGCTCGGCGGCCGCTCGGCCGACCTGCGGCTGGTGGTGGTCGGCGGCCGGGTCACCCATGTGGTGGCCAGGACCGCCGCCGGGCCGCTGACCAACCTTCACCTGGGCGGCCGCCGGGGCGGTCTGACGGAGCTGCGGGCCGCCGCAGGGCCGCACTGGACCGGGCTGCTGGAGCTCGGCGAACGGGTCGCCGCCTGCCTGCCCGGCCTGCCGATGGTGGGCGTGGACGTGCTGCCCTCGGCCGGCTGGCGGCGCTGGCACGTCGGCGAGGTGAACGCCTTCGGCGACCTGCTGCCGAACCTGCCCGGCCTCCCCGAGGGCCCAGCCCCCGGACTCGACACCTACGGCGCCCAGATGGCGGCGCTGCTCGAAGGAAGCACGTGAACGAAACCCCCGGCATGCCCCGCACTCCCGACATGAACGAGGTGGTGGGCAGCCACGACCTGCTGCTGGTCACCCTGGACACGCTCCGCTTCGACGTGGCCGAGGAGCTGGCCGCCGCCGGACGGCTGCCGAACCTCAGCGCCGTGCTCCCGGGCGGCCGTTGGGAGCGCCGGCACTCCCCCGGCAGCTTCACCTACGCCGCCCACCAGGCGATCCTGGCCGGTTTCCTGCCCACCCCGGCCTCGCCGGACGGCCCGCACCCGCGGCTGTTCGCGGCCCGCTTCGGCGGCTCCGAGAGCACCGCCGAGCGGACCTGGGTCTTCGACGCCCCCGACCTGCCCACCGCGCTGGCCGCCGCCGGGTACCGGACGGTCTGCGTCGGCGGGGTCGGCTTCTTCAACAAGCAGGGGCCGCTCGGCTCGGTACTGCCCGGGATGTTCCAGGAGAGCCACTGGGAGCCGGAGTTCGGCGTCCCCTCCCCCACCTCCTTCGAGGCCCAGGTGGCGTGCGTGGAGGGGGTGGCGGCCCGGCAGCCGCCGGAGCAGCCGCTCTTCCTGCTGCTCAACGTCTCCGCCCTGCACCAGCCCAACTGGTTCCACCTGCCCGGCGCCACCCGCGAGGACGGTGACACCCGGGCCAGCCACGCGGCCGCGCTGGAGTACGTGGACGCCCACCTGGGCCGCCTGTTCGCCGCGATGAGCGCCCGGCGGCCCTGCTTCGCGATCGTCTGCTCGGACCACGGAACGGCCTACGGCGAGGACGGCTACACCGGCCACCGGATCGGCCACGAGGTGGTCTGGACAGTGCCGTACGCACACTTCTCCCTGGAGCGGCAAGGTTCATGAGGCCCTATCAGTCCTACGTCTACGCCTACCCGCACAAGACCGCCTACCGCCGGCTGCCGGAGCGCCCGGAGCTCTCCGGGCTCTGGCGGGGCGAGCCGCAGCAGGCGCTCTCGCTCTACGTGCACGTCCCGTTCTGCGAGGTGCGCTGCGGCTTCTGCAACCTGTTCACCCGGATCGGCAGCCCGGAGGGCCTGACCACCGCCTACCTGGACGCCCTGGAGCGGCAGGCGGTCGCCGTCCGGGCCGCCCTGGACGAGGGGGCCCGGTTCGCCCTCGCGGCCTTCGGCGGCGGCACCCCCACCTACCTGACGGCGGGTGAGCTGGAGCGGCTCTGCGACCTGACGGAGCGCCACACCGGCGTGGACCTGAGGGCGGTGCCGCTCTCGGTGGAGGCCTCCCCGGCCACCGCCACCGCCGACCGGCTCGCGGTGCTGGCCGAGCGCGGCACCACCCGGCTCAGCCTGGGCGTGCAGTCCTTCGACGACCAGGAGGCCCGGGCGGCCGTCCGCCCGCAGAAGCGGGCCGAGGTGGAGGCGGCGCTCGGCCGGATCCGGGCGGCCGGCTTCCCGGTGCTCAACATCGACCTGATCTACGGCATCGACGGGCAGACCGAGGACAGCTGGCTCCGCTCGCTGGACGCCGCGCTGGCCTGGCGGCCGGAGGAGCTCTACCTCTACCCGCTCTACGTCCGGCCGTTGACCGGCCTGGCCCGCCGGGAGACCCCGCAGGACTGGGACGGGCGCCGCCTCGCGCTCTACCGGGCCGGGCGGGACCACCTGCTGGCGCAGGGGTACCGGCAGGTCTCGATGCGGATGTTCCGCCGGGCCGACGCCCCCGCCGAGGTGGCGGGCGAGTACAGCTGCCAGACCGACGGCATGGTGGGGCTGGGCTGCGGCGCCCGCTCCTACACCTCCCGGCTGCACTACTCCTTCGACTACGCGGTGGACCCGAAGGAGGTCCGCTCGATCATCGACGCCTACGTGGCCACCGAGGACTTCGGGCACGCCGAGGTGGGCCGGGAGATGACCGAGGACGAGGCCCGCCGCCGCCACCTGCTGCAGTCGCTGCTCCAGGCGGAGGGGCTCGGGCTCGACGACTACCGGCGGCGGTTCGGCTCCACCCCGGCCGAGGACTTCCCGGCCGAGCTGGCCTCCTTCGCCGGGCGCGGCTGGCTCGCCGAGAGCGGTGGCCGGCTGGCGCTGACCGCCGAGGGGCTGGCGTACTCGGACGCCGTCGGCCCCGCGCTGTTCTCCCCGGCGGTGGCGGCCGCGATGGCGGAGTACGAGCTGCGATGACCACCTTCCTCGGCCTGCCCGGCCAACAGCCCCCGCCGCCACCTGAGTTGACGGTCCTCTACCGGGGCCCGCTCTCCTCCTGCGACTACGACTGCCCGTACTGCCCGTTCGCCAAGCGGCGGGACAGCCCGCAGACCCTGCGGGTCGACCGGGCCGCGCTGGAGCGGTTCTGCGCCTGGGCGCCGACCCAGCCCGGGCTCTCGGTGCTCTTCACCCCCTGGGGAGAGGGCCTGGTCCGCTCCTGGTACCGGCGGGCGATGGTGGAGCTCAGCCGGCTGCCGAACGTCCGCCGGGTGGCGATCCAGACCAACCTCAGCTGCCGCACCGGCTGGCTGGCCGAGGCCGACCTGGACACCCTCGCGCTCTGGGTGACGTACCACCCCGGGCAGGTCACCCTCGACCGTTTCCTGGCCAAGTGCCGGGAGCTGGACGCGCTCGGCGTCCGGCACAGCGTCGGCATCGTCGGCCAGCCCGAACACCTGGCCCCGGCCCGGGAGTTGCGCGCTGCGCTGAACCCGGGGACCTACCTCTGGGTGAACGCGGCCGAGGGCCGGACGTACACCGAGGCCGAGGCCGCCGACTGGCAGGCGGTCGACCCGCTGTTCGTCTGGAGCCGCCACCCGCACCCCAGCGAGGGCCGCCCCTGCCGGACCGGCTCCTCGGTGGTCTCGGTCATGGGCGACGGCTCGGTGCAGCGCTGCCACTTCGTCCGCGCCCCGCTCGGCAACCTCTACGACGGCTCCTACCGGGCCGCGCTGGCCGAGCGGCCCTGCCCGCTGCCGGTCTGCGACTGCCACATCGGGTACGTCCACCTGGAGACGCTGCCGCTGTACGAGGTCTTCGGCGCGGGGGTACTGGAGCGCGTGCCGCAGCTGCTCACTGCTCCGACCGGCCCACCAGCAGGGCGAGTTGACCCCCCACCGGCCCCGTCTGGCCGGTCAGCCGGGCGGTGAACCGGGCCAGGTCGCGGGCGGCGTCCTCGGCCACCAGGCCGGTGACGCCGGTGGCCAGCACGTCCGCCATCAGCCCGGCCGCCTCGGCGAAGCGGCCCTCGGCGGCCTGGCAGAGCGCCAGGTCGTGGCAGGCGCGCAGGGTGCGCGGGTCGTGCGGCCCGCAGACCCGGGAGAGCTCGCCGATCAGCGGCCAGAGCCGGCGGGCCGCCTCGGCCGGGGCCCCGGCGGAGGCCAGCGTCCATGCCTCGTCGGCCCGTCGGCGCAGCTCGGCCGCGGTGGTCAGCGGGACGGCGGCCAGCCGCCGGGCCACGGTCAGCCCGTCCGGGGGGCGCTGCTCCGGGTCCTTGGCGAGCAGTTCGAGGATCAGCTCCTCCAGCTCGGCCGGCAGGCCCGGGACGCGCTCGCGCGGCCGGGGCGGCGGGTCGCTGACGTGGCCGTGCATCACCACGAAGACGTCCTCGGCGCCGAACGGCGGCTTCCCGGCGCAGAGTTCGTAGAGGATGCAGCCGACCGCGTAGAGGTCGGAGCGGCCGTCCACCTTCCCCCCGGTCCACCGCTCGGGGGCCATGTAGGGCGGGCTGCCGATCACCGTGCCGACGGTGGTGAGCCCGGCGGCCCGGCCGTCCAGCCGGGCGATGCCGAAGTCCAGCACCTTGGCGGTGCCGGAGTCGGCGATCATGATGTTCTCCGGCTTGATGTCCCGGTGCACCACCCCGGCCCGGTGGGCGGCCGCCAGCGCCTCGCAGACCTGGCCCAACCAGCCGAGCACCTGCGGGAGTTCGAGCTTGACCTGGCGGGCCAGGGCGGACAGCGAGCGGCCCCGGACCAGCTCCATCACCAGGAAGTGCAGGCCCTCGCTCTCGCCCAGGTCGTGCAGGGTGACGATGTGCGGGTGGTTCAGCGAGGCCACCGCCCGGGCCTCGTCGGTGAACCGCTCCAGGTCGGCCGGGCTCCGGTAGGCCGCCTCGGAGATCACCTTGACCGCGATCTCCCGGCCCAGCCGGGTGTCCTCGGCCCGCCAGACCACGCCGAAGCCGCCCCGGCCCAGCTCGTCCACCAGGCGGTACTTGCCGTCCAGTACGTCCCCGGCCTGCATCTCGTCTTCTCCCCCAAGTCCCGTCGTGTCGAGGCGAGTCCACCACACGAGGGCGGCCGGGAGGAGAATTCCTGGCTACTGGTTGGTCTTCGGCAGACCGACCGGGTTGAGCTCGGAGGACTGCACGGCCTCGTTCTCCAGCCCCCAGCGCTTGAGCACCTGGCCGTAGGTGCCGTTCTTGATGACGGTGTCCAGCGCCTGGTGCAGCGCGTTCACCAGCCCGTTGTCCTTCCTGGTGGTGGCGCCGATCTTGCCGAGCACCTGGGCCCCGGCGCCCGAGTAGGTGCCGACGATCTCGGTCTCGCCGGTCTGCGCGGCATGGAAGGCGGCGACCGGGTTGGGGCCGAGGTGGGCGTCGATCCGGCCGGAGCCGAGGGCCAGGTAGTAGTCCGAGGAGTTCTGGAAGTACTTGATGTCCACCGGCTTGAGGCCGTTCTTGACGTTCTCCTCGTTCCAGGCGACCAGCAGCTTCTCCTGGTTGGTGCCGGAGGAGACCGAGATGGTCTTGCCGGCCACGTCCTTGGGGCCGGTCACCTTCCAGCCGGAGCCCTTCTTGGCCTCGAAGCCGAGGATGTCCAGCCGGTAGGTGGCGAAGTCGTACTTCTCCTTGCGGGCCTCGGTGACGGTGATGTTGGACAGGCCGAGGTCGTACTTGCCGGAGTCCAGGCCGACGAAGATGTTCTCCCAGGAGACCGGGTTGAGCTCGACCTTGAGGCCCAGCACGTCGCCGATCAGGAAGGCGACGTCCGGCTCCACCCCGATGATGGTCTTGTTGTCGTCGGCGTAGAAGTCCAGCGGCGGGACGGTGCCGAGCGAGTCGACCACCTTGAGCGTGCCGCGCTTGCGGATCTCCTCCGGGACGAGGGCGGCGATCGCGTCCACCTTGGCGGTGGTGACGCGCTTCTGATCGGCCGTCAGGTTGACCTTGGTGCCGTCCGGCGCGGTGTTCCCCTTGCTCTCCGCCGCCGGGGCGGGGCCGCCGCAGGCGGCGAGCAGCAGGGCGACGGCGGGCAGGGCGAGCAGGGCGGCACGGCGGTGCGCGGACACGGTGATGAACTCCATCGGGATCAGAGGACCTTGGCGAGGAACGTGCGGGTTCTTTCGTGCTGTGGGCGGTCCAGCACCTCGGCGGGCGGGCCCTGTTCGACCACCACGCCGCCGTCCATGAAGACCACCGTGTCGGCCACCTCGCGGGCGAAGCCGATCTCGTGGGTGACGACGATCATCGTGGTGCCGGCCCGGGCCAGGTCCTTGATGACGTCGAGCACCTCGCCGACCAGCTCCGGGTCGAGCGCCGAGGTGGGCTCGTCGAAGAGCAGCACCTTGGGCTCCAGGGCCAGCGCCCGGGCGATGGCGACGCGCTGCTGCTGGCCGCCGGAGAGCTGGCGCGGGTAGGCGTCCGCCTTGTCGGCCAGGCCGACCCGCTCCAGCAGGGCCAGCGCCTGGGCGCGGGCCTCGGCCTTGGGGCGGCGCAGTGCGCCGACCGGGGCCTCGGTGACGTTCTCCAGCACGGTCAGGTGCGGGAAGAGGTTGAAGTTCTGGAAGACGAAGCCGATGTGGGTGCGCTGGCGCAGCACCTCACGCTCCTTCAGCTCGTACAGCTTGCCGCCCGAGCGGCGGTAGCCGATCAGCTCGCCGTCGATGGTGACGTGGCCCCGGTCGAGCTTCTCCAGGTGGTTGATGGCCCGCAGCAGGGTGGACTTGCCGGAGCCGGAGGGGCCGAGCACCACGGTGACCGACCCGGCGGCGACCTGGAGGTCGACCCCGCGCAGCACCTCCAGCCGGCCGAAGGACTTGCGGACGCCGCGGACGTCCACCATCGCGGTACTGGTCATGCCCGGCCTCCTGCGGCGACGGGGATCTGACGGAGCCTCGACCGCAGCTGCTGCCACGGGGTGGGCGGCGGGGTGCGGTCGGCGCCCCGGGCGAAGTGGCGCTCCAGGTAGTACTGGCCGATGGAGAGCAGGGTGGTCAGCACCACGTACCAGACGGTGGCCACCATCAGCAGCGGCACCACCCGGCCGGTCCGGCCGTAGACCACCTGGACCTGGTAGAAGAGTTCGCCGATCGCCATCACGTAGACGATCGAGGAGCCCTTGAAGAGCGAGATCACCTCGTTGCCCGCGTTCGGCAGGATGGCGCGCATGGCCTGCGGCAGTACGATCCGGCGCAGTTGGCGCAGCCGGGGGATGCCGAGGGCGGCGGCGGCCTCCAGCTGTCCGGCCTCCACCGAGATCACCCCGGCCCGGATGATCTCGGCGGCGTAGGCGGCCTGATGGAGCGCCAGGCCGAGGACGGCGGCGCCGAGCGCGCCGAGCAGGTCCATGGTCTCGAAGCTCGCCACGGTGGGGCCGAACGGGATGCCGAAGCCGAACTCCTTGTAGAGGTAGGAGAGGTTGAACCAGAAGACCAGCTGGACGATCAGCGGGATGGAGCGGAAGGCCCAGACGTAGGCCCAGGCGATGGTCTGCAGGATCCGGCTCGGGGAGAGCCGCAGCAGGGCCACCACCGCACCCAGGGCGAAGCCCAGGACCGTTCCGTAGAGGGTGAGTTGGAGGGTCACCCCGACGGAGCGCAGGATGGTGTCGGCGGTCACGAAGGCCCGGAAGGTGGGCCAGTCCCAGCCGGGGTTGGTGGCCAGCCCATGGACGAACTGGGCCACCACCACCAGGGCCAGCACCCCGGCCACCAGCCGCCACGGGTGGCGGGCCGGGACCACCGGCAGGGCCGAGAGGTCCTCCTCGGCCACCGGCGGCCGCTCGGTCACGGTCGCGGTCATGGTCAGGGCCTCTCGGGCGGGCTGATCTCGGACTTCGGGATGGCCGACTCGGCGGTGCCCCACTTGGCCAGGATCTTCGCGTAGGTGCCGTTCTGGATCAGCTGGTTGACGGCGCCCTGGAAGGCCGGGGTGAGCGGGGAGCCCTTCTTGAAGGCGAAGCCGACGTCCAGGCGGCGGAACTCGCTGAGGAAGCGGGTGCCGGAGGCGGGCTGGGCGGCCTGGTGGCGCAGGCCGTTGATGGTGGACATCACCAGGTCGACCTTGCCCTGCTGGAGGCTGGTCAGGGTGGCGCCCGAGTCGGAGTAGGCGCGCACCTCGTAGGCCTTCCGGCCGGCGTCGGTGCAGAGGTTCTTCTTGGCGTTCAGGGTGGTCTCGAAGGTGGTGCCGACACCGGTGCCGATGGTCAGGCCGCAGAGGTCGGTGATCTCCTTGACCGGCTGCCGGGCGGTGTCGTCCTTCTTCACCGCGAAGCCCTGGCCGTCGTTGATGTAGGTGACGAAGTCGATGGTCTTCAACCGGGCGGTGGTGACACCGAAGTTGCCGGTGCCCAGGTCGAACTTGCCGCTGTCCAGCGCGGGCAGGATGGTCTCGAAGGCGGCCTCCTCGCGCTGGATGCGGATCCCCAGCACCTTGGCCACCGCGTCGGTGAAGTCCACGTCGATCCCGGCCGCCTTCTTCACCGCCGGGTCCGGGTAGAAGGCGGCCGGCGGGGTGCCGGAGGAGCCGCCCAGCTTGAGCGTGCCGGCCTTGCGGACCTCCTCGGGCAGCAGGGCCGCCACCGAGTCGACCTTGGCGACCGCCGAGACCACGTCCTGGCTCGCCGCCGCCACCGCCGAACTCCCGGCCTGGGACGGGGCGTTGGCCGGGCCGGAGCCGCAGGCGGTGGCCAGCGCCAGTGGCAGCAGGGCGGCGGCGGTCAGGGCGGAGGTGCGTCTCACGGGGTCTGGGCCTTTCGGTGCAGGTGCTTCTCGAAGGGGAGCGGTCCGGTGCCGGGGGCCGCCGGGTCGAACAGCGGGGTCCAGCCGGACGCCAGGTAGAGCGCCTTGGCCTCGGGCTGGCGCGGGCCGGTGGTGAGGTACATCCGCCGGTAGCCGGTGCGGGCGGCCTCGGCCTCCAGCTCGGCCAGCACCCGGCGGGCCAGGCCCCGGCGGCGGTGGGCCGAGTGCGTCCACATCCGCTTGACCTCGGCCGCGCCGGACTCGTGGCGGCGGTAGGCACCGCCGGCCACCGGCTGGCCGTCCGTCAGCAGGAGCAGCAGGGTGCCGTCCGGCGGGGCGAACTCGGCCGCCGGGTAGCGGGTCATCTCCTCGGCGCCCTGCGGGCCGTAGCGGGTCACGTACTCGTGGGTGAGCTCGCGGACCAGCGGTTCGGCGAGGGCGTCGTCCAAGCGGACCCGGCGGACCTCCAGCAGGCCGGTCATGCGGCGGGGGCCACCGCGGCCTTGGCCGCGTCCCGCTTGGCGACCTCCTCGCGGACGATCGGGATGACGTACCGGCCGAAGTCGACGGCGTCGTCCAGCAGGTCGTAGCCGCGGGCCGAGAGGATGTCCACGCCCAGGTCGTAGTAGTCGAGCAGCGCCTGGGCCACCGTCTCCGGGGTGCCCACCAGGGCGTTGGAGTTGCCGGCGCCGCCGGTCGCGGCGGCGGTCGGGGTCCACAGCGCGCGGTCGTAGCGCTCGCCGGCGGCGGCGATCTCCAGCAGCCGCTGGGAGCCGGTGTTCTCCGGCGCCCACTCGCCCTCCGCGCCCTTCGGGCGGAGCAGCAGGCCACCGCCGGAGACCCGGGTGCGGATCCGCTCCACCGTCCGGTGCGCCTTCTCCCAGGCCAGCTCCTCGGTCGGCGCGATGATCGGGCGGAAGGCCACCTGGATGCGCGGGGTGTCGGTGCGTCCGGCCTCCTTCGCCGCCTGCCGCACCCGCTCGATCTGCTCGGCGGTGCGGGCCAGCGGCTCGCCCCAGAGGCAGAAGACGTCGGCCTCGGCCCCGCCGGCCGCGTAGGCGGCGTCCGAGGAGCCGCCGAAGGAGACCTGCGGGCGCGGCTGCTGGACCGGGAAGACGTCAGCGACGAAGTCCTCGAACCGGTAGTACTCGCCGTGGTGGTCGAAGCGGCTGGTGGTGGTCCAGATCTTCTTCACCAGGGCGATGTACTCCCGGGTGCGGTCGTACCGCTGGTCCTTGGTGACGTAGTCGCCCTCGCGGCGCTGGTCCTGGTCGGTGCCGCCGGTGATGAAGTGCACCGTCAGGCGGCCGCCGCTGATCTGGTCCAGGGTGGCGAAGGTCTTGGCCGCGAAGGTCGGGTAGGAGACGTTCGGCCGGTGGGCCAGCAGGATCTGCAGGGTGTCCAGCCTGGACGCGATGTACGCGGCGGCCGGCGCCGGGTCCGGCGAACCGGCCGCGTAGGCGAACAGCACCCGGTCCCAGCCGTTGTCCTCGTGGGCGCGGGCCAGCCGCAGCGTGTAGTCGCGGTCGAAGGCGCCGCCGCTGCGGGGGTTGGTCTCCGAGCCGTCGTTGGTGGCGGCGATACCGAGGAACTCGACGGGCATGGCGGGCCTTTCGGACGTGCGGACATGGCGGTGCGAGGGGAAGGGGTGCGCGCGGCGGCGGGAGTGGAGGCTTCGGAGACGGCCTCAGGGGCGGCTCCGGTGGATCGAGTGGAACAGCGGGCCTCACGGGGCGTCAACTGCCCTGGGATTCCTTCATGTTCTGTTATCAGTCGGGTCACAGCAGGCAACGTCGGCCCGCTCGGAGCGGCCTTGACAGCGGCGCGGGTGGGCTGCCTACGATCGGGAACCGGACGCGTTGAGGGGCGCGGCCGGCGCGACGGCCCGCCGATCCGGAGCCGCCCCATGGCCGTTGTCCTCACCCCCGCGCCCGAGACCTCCACCCTCCCCGACGACCCGCCGATCGTGCCCCGGCGCCGCCCGGGCCGGTGGGCCGCCTCGGCCCTCGCCCTGCTGGTGCTCGCCCTGGTGCTGAACTCGGTGGTACGCAACCCCGCCTTCCAGTGGGACGTGGTAGCGCAGTACTTCACCACCACCGCGGTCACCCAGGGGCTGCTGCTCACCCTCTGGCTGACGGCCGCCGTGATGGTGCTCGGCTTCGCCCTCGGCACCCTGCTGGCGGTGCTCCGGCTGACCGACAACCCGCTGCTGCGCAGCCTGAGTTGGGGCTTCGTCTGGATCTTCCGGTCCACCCCGCTGCTGGTCCAGCTGCTGTTCTGGTTCAACATCGGCGCGCTCTACCCGACGGTGGGCCTGGGCCTCCCGTTCGGCCCGGAGTTCCTCACCGTGAAGACGGTCAACCTGTTCGGCCCGACCCTGACCGCCGTGATCGGCCTGACCCTGCACGAGGCCGCCTACGCCGCCGAGGTGGTCCGCGGCGGCATCCTCTCGGTGGACCACGGCCAGCTGGAGGCCGCCCAGGCGCTCGGCCTCGGCCGCACCCGGGTACTGCGCCGGATCGTCGTCCCGCAGGCCATGCGCTCGATCGTGCCGACCGCCGGGAACATGCTGATCGGCACCCTCAAGGGGACCAGCATCGTCTCGGTGCTGGCGGTCCAGGACCTGCTCTACTCCGCCCAGTTGATCTACAACCAGACCTACCAGGTGATCCCGCTGCTGCTGGTCGCCACCCTCTGGTACATCGCGGTGACCAGCCTGCTCTCGGCCGGCCAGTACTACCTGGAGCGCTACTACGCGCGCGGCAGCAGCCGGGGCGGGCTGCCACCCACCCCGTGGCAGCGGCTGCGGGCGCTCACCACCCGGCCCTCCGCCCGGACGGGGGCGCGGGCATGAGCACCCTGGTGATCGTCGGCGCAGGCCCCCGGGCCACCGGCCTGCTGGAGCGGATCGCCGCCAACGCGGACCAACTCCTGCCCCCGGACCGCCCCTTGGACATCCACCTGGTGGACCCGCACCCGGCCGGCCCGGGCCGGATCTGGCGGCACGAGCAGTCCGCCCTGCTGCGGATGAACTCGATGGCCGAGGACGTCACCATGTTCACCGACGAGCGCTCGGTGATCGACGGACCGGTCCGCCCCGGGCCCTCACTGGCCGAATGGGCGTGCCGGCCGGAGGAGTTCGCGCCGTACCAGCCGGTGGCCTCGGCGGCGGTCGAGGCCGAGCTGCGCGCCCTGGCGCCCACCGACTTCCCGACCCGCCGGGCCCAGAGCGCCTACCTGGACTGGGTGTTCCGCCGGGCGGTCGCGGACCTGCCCCCGCAGGTCACCGTCACCGTGCACCGGGACACCGCGCTCTCCGTCACCGGCCCGGCCGACGGCCCGCAGCTGGTCGAGCTCTCCGACCGGGTGCTGACCGCCGACCGGGTGGTACTCACCCTCGGCCACCTGGCCGCCGAACCCGACCCCCGGCACGCCCGGTTCACCGCCTTCGCCGACCGCCACGGCCTCTTCCACCTACCGCCCGCCTTCACCGCCGACACCGACCTCAGCGGCCTCGCCCCCGGCGAGCACACCCTGGTCCGGGGCTTCGGCCTGGCCTTCGTCGACCTGCTGGTCCTGCTCACCGAGGGCCGCGGCGGCCGCTACGAGGAGGGCCCGGACGGGCGGCTGCGCTACCTGCCCTCCGGCGCCGAGCCCGTGCTGCACGTCGGCTCGCGGCGCGGCGTGCCCTACCACTCCAAGACCGGCTACCGGCTCCAGGGGCCGCCCGCCCCGCTCCCCCGCTACTTCGACCAGGCGGCGGTGGACGGGCTGCTCGACCGTCCCGGGAAGCTCGAACTGCGGCGGGACGTCTGGCCGTCGATGGCCAAGGAGATCGGCTTCGGGTACTACCACGAGCTCTTCCACGCCCACCCGTCCCGAGTCGCCCTGGGGTGGGCCGAGTTCCTCGCCGAGTACGACCGACTGGGCTGGTACGACGCCGAGTTGGCGGAGCTGGTGGCCAAGGCCGTGCCGGACCCGGCGGATCGGCTGGACTTCGAACGGCTCGACCGGCCGCTGGCCGGACGGGAGTTCACCCCCGAGGAGTTCCAGACCCACCTGGTCGCGTACGTCGAGGCGGACGCCGAACGGCGGGCCGACCCCGCGTACAGCGCCGACCTCGGCGCCTTCCTCGCCCTGCTCTCGCTCTTCGGCCAACTGCCCCGGCTGACGGACCGTTCGGTGGCCGAGGAGCCGGACGGGTGGTGGCCCGGGTTCTTCAGCTTCCTCGCCTCCGGACCGCCGGGGTTCCGGCTGCGGGAGCTGGTGGCACTGGCGGAGGCGGGGGTGGTGCGGTTCCTCGGCGGAGAGCTGTCCGTCGGCACCGACGAGCGGACCGGCACCTTCACCGCCACCAGCCCGCAGGTACCCGGGCACGTGGTGCACGGCACCGCCCTGGTCGAGGCCTACCTCCCCGAACACACCCTGGACCGCACCACCGACCCCGTCCTGCGCGGCCTCCACTCCACCGGCCTGCTCGCCATCGCCCCCGACGCCCGCATCCTCTCCCCCGACGGCACCCCCCACCCCCGCCGCACCGCCCTCGGCCCGTTCACCACCGCCCGCACCCACACCGCCTTCGCCCGGCCCCGCACCAACGCACCGGGCTTCCGCCAGAACGACGCGGTCGCCCGCCGGCTGCTGCTGGAGACGGCTCCCCTGGAGACGCGACGTCCAGTTGCGGCGACCTAGGGGCGCGAGGAACTGCGCGCGGGGGAACGGCAGCACGTGCAACTGGCTGACGGCGGTTCAGTTGCAGGTGAGCCGCCTTCCGATTCGCGCAGTTCCTCGCGCCCCTGGATCGCTGCCCTACCGGGCCCACTCCCTGAGCCCGCACCTACGATGGAGGCGGATTGGTCCGTACGAGGAAGTAGGACGTCATGGCGAAGCAGCCGCCGCAGGTCGACCCCGCGCAGGACCGGGCCAAGGTCACCGATCCGAAGCACGCGGCCGCCGGCCTCACCGCCGTCGGCCACAGCCTGCGGATGGCGGCCGAGCAGATGAGCCCCAAGCGCGTGCTGGCCACCCTGTCCAAGGTGAACCAGCCGGACGGCTTCGACTGCCCCGGCTGCGCCTGGCCGGAGCCCGGCAAGACGCACAGCGCCGAGTTCTGCGAGAACGGCGCCAAGGCCGTCGCCGAGGAGGCCACCGAGCGCCGGATCACCGCCGCGTTCTTCGCCGGGCACTCCGTCCCGGAGCTGGCCGAGCGCTCCGGCTACTGGCTCGGCCAGCAGGGCCGCCTCACCGAGCCGATGCTGCTCGATGAGGGTGCGAGCCACTACACGCCCGTCTCCTGGGAGCGCGCCTTCGCCATCGTCGCCGAGGAGTTGAAGCAGCTCGCCTCCCCCGACGAGGCCGCCTTCTACACCTCCGGCCGGACCAGCAACGAGGCCGCGTTCCTCTACCAGCTGTTCGCCCGCCGCCTCGGCACCAACAACCTGCCCGACTGCTCCAACATGTGCCACGAGTCCTCCGGCTCGGCGCTGGTGGAGACGCTCGGCGTCGGCAAGGGCAGCGTCAGCCTGAAGGACCTCTACCAGGCGGACCTGATCATCGTGGCGGGGCAGAACCCGGGCACCAACCACCCCCGGATGCTCTCCGCCCTGGAGCGGGCCAAGCGCGCGGGTGCCACCATCGTCAGCGTCAACCCGCTCCCCGAGGCGGGCCTGGAGCGGTTCAAGAACCCGCAGAACGCCCGCGGCCTGGCCGGCAACGGCACCAAGCTCACCGACCTCTTCCTGCAGATCCGGCTCGGCGGCGACCTCGCCCTGTTCCGGGCGCTGAACCAGCTGATCCTGGCCGCCCCGGACGGCGTGGACCGCGCGTTCGTCGAGGAGCACTGCCACGGCTTCGAGGAGTTCGCCGCCGAGGCCGCCGCCACCACCCGCGAGGAGGTGCTGGCCGCCACCGGGCTGCCCTGGGAGCAGATCCGGCAGCTGGCCGAGCTGACCCTCTCCTCCCGCAAGGTGATCGTCTGCTGGGCGATGGGCCTGACCCAGCACCGGCACGCGGTGCCGACCATCCGAGAGGTCGTCAACTTCCTGCTCCTGCGCGGCAACGTCGGGAAGCCCGGCGCGGGCGTCTGCCCGGTCCGCGGGCACAGCAACGTGCAGGGCGACCGCACCATGGGCATCTTCGAGCGGCCCGCCCCGGCCTTCCTGGACGCGCTGGAGAAGGAGTTCGGCTTCGCGCCGCCGCGCGAGCACGGGCTGGACTCGGTGGACACCATCCGGGGCATGCGGGACGGCAAGGTGAAGGTCTTCTTCGCGATGGGCGGCAACTTCGTCGCGGCCACCCCGGACACCGAGGTGACCGAGGCGGCGATGCGCCGCTGCACGCTCACCGTGCACGTCTCCACCAAGCTCAACCGCTCGCACGTGGTGACCGGCGCCCGCGCGCTGATCCTGCCCACCCTGGGCCGCACCGACCGGGACTGGACGGCGGACGGCGCCCAGTTCGTCAGCGTCGAGGACTCGATGGGCATCGTGCACTCCTCGCGCGGCGGCCTGCGCCCGCCGTCCGACACCCTGCTCTCCGAACCCGCCATCGTCTGCCGGCTGGCCCGGGCGGTCTTCGGCGAGCAGGACGAGCTGCCCTGGGAGCGGTTCGCCGAGGACTACGACACCGTCCGGGACCGGATCTCCCGGGTCGTCCCCGGCTTCGACGACTACAACACCAAGGTCCGCGCGCCCGGCGGCTTCGCCCTGCCGCACGGCCCCCGGGACAGCCGTACCTTCCCCACCCACACCGGGAAGGCGAACTTCACCGTCAACCCGCTGACCGCCCCGGTGGTCCCCGAGGGCCGGCTGCTGCTCCAGACCCTGCGCTCGCACGACCAGTACAACACCACGATCTACGGCCTGGACGACCGCTACCGGGGCATCTCCGGCGGGCGCCGGGTGGTCCTGGTGAACCCGGAGGACGCGGCGGAGCTCGGCCTGGCCGAGGGCTCGTACACCGACCTGGTGAGCGAGTGGCGGGACGGCTCCGAGCGGCGGGCCCCGCACTTCCAGGTGGTGCACTACCCGGTGGCCCGGGGCGGGGCGGCGGCGTACTACCCGGAGACCAACGTGCTGGTGCCGCTGGACTCCACCGCCGAGATCAGCAACACGCCGACCTCGAAGGCCGTGGTGATCCGCTTCGAACCGGACAGCGGGCTCTGAGCATTCACCCCTGAGGGAGCGACACCTCCGGAACAGTGGGCCAATATGTCGGATTTGCACCTAATCTGACACCAGGTCACCTGATCCGGAGGTCCACCCGTGCCCGACACCGACCAGCCCGAGAGCGCCGACGGCCGGGAGCTGACCGAGGGTCCGCCCACCCCGGCCGCCAAACTGATCCCGCTGATCGGCCCGGCGATCCTGACCGGCATCGGCTCCTCGCTCACCCTGCTGGCGATCAGCAAGGTCGCGGAGCGCCTGGACCAGCTGCTCTGGGACGTCATCCCGGGCGGGCTCGGCATCGCCGACTTCACCCCCTGGTGGATCATCGTGGTGCTCACGGTGACCGGCGCCGCCGTCGGCCTGGTGGTCTGGAAGGCCCCCGGCCACGCCGGGCCCGACCCGGCCACCACCGGCCTGGTGGACCCCCCGGTCTCCCCGCTGATCCTGCCCGGGCTCACGGTGGCCACCATCCTGGCCCTGGCCGGCGGGGTGAGCCTCGGGCCCGAGAACCCCATCACGATGATCAACATCGCGCTGGCCTACTGGATCGGCCGCCGCTTCCTGCCCGCCACCGGCCCCGCGCTCTGGGTCGCGCTGGCCGCCGCCGGGACCATCGGGGCACTGTTCGGCACCCCGCTGGCGGCGGCGTTGATCCTCTCCGAGCTGCCCGGCCCGGGCGCGCTCTGGGACCGCCTGTTCGCCCCGCTGATCGCCGCCGTCACCGGCTCGATGACCACCCTGCTGATCGTGGGTCAGGAGTTCGTCCTCCAGATCCCCGGCTACCCTGGCGCCCGGATGGCCGACGTCGGCTGGGCCCTGGTGCTCGGCGCCCTGGGCGCGGGCTTCGGCCTGGCCGCCGTGTACGCCTTCCCGCTGGTCCACCGGACCTTCCGTCAGATCCCGCACCCGGTGGCGATGCTGACGGCCGGTGGCCTGGTGCTCGGCGCACTGGGCGCGCTCGGCGGGCACCTCACCCTGTTCAAGGGCCTGGACGAGGCGAAGGAGCTGACGCTGGAGTACGCCGACTACAGCTTCGGGGCACTGCTGGGCATGGCGGTGGTCAAGCTGGTCGCCCTGGTGATCGCCGCCTCCTGCGGCTTCCGGGGCGGCCGGATCTTCCCCGCCGTGTTCGCCGCCGTGGCGCTCGGCTTCGCCTTCAGCGCGCTCTTCGACTCCGCGCCGCCCGCGCTCTCGGTGACCTGCGTGGTGCTCGGGGTGCTGATGGCGATCACCCGGCAGGGCTGGATGAGCCTGTTCACGGCGGCGGTGCTGGTGCCGGACACCGCCCTGCTGCCGATGCTCTGCGTCGCCGCCCTGCCGGCCTGGCTGCTGGTCACCGGCCGCCCCGAGATGCAGCTCCCGGAGGAGCGGCCGGTCACGGCGTAGCGGTGCCCTCCGAGCCGGAGGCGGAGGCCGAGGCCGACCGGCCCGCCTCGGAGGCGTCCGCCGACGGGCTGGCGGAGCCCGAACCGGACGGGGTGCCCGGGGCGGAGGCGTCCGCCGACGGGCTGGCGGAGCCCGAACCGGACGGGGTACCCGAACCGGACGGGGTACCCGAACCGGACGGCGTGCCCGAGCCCGACGGGGTGCCCGTGGGCGAGCCCGACGGCGTCCCCGAGCCCGAGGGCGAACCGGAACCGGACGGGGTGCCGGTGGGCGAGCCGGACGGCGTGCCCGAGCCCGAGGGCGAACCGGAGCCCGAGGGCGTGCCGGTGATTGGCGGCGGGGTGGTGGCCGGGCCGGTGCCGGGCAGCTGCGGGGTGACCGGGACGGGCGGCAGGTTCTCCTGCTTGGTCGGCTGGATCGGCGTCACGCCCTCGGCACCCTTGGGCAGCTCGGGCACCTTCCAGGCACCGCCCTGGTCGTCCGGGGCGGACTCCGGGTCGGGGCGGACGGCGCCGAGGATCGGCATCGCGCCGACCGGCGAGACCTTGATGACGGCGCCGGTGCGCGGGGCCTGCACGATCAGGCCGCCGCCGATGTACATCCCGATGTGGGTGGCGCCGGCGTAGTAGACCACCAGGTCGCCCGGCCGCATCTCGTTGAGCGGCACCTTGGCCAGCTCGGCCCACTGGTCCTGGCTGACCCGGGGGATCCGCACCCCGGCGGCCAGCCAGGCCTGCGAGGTCAGGCCGGAGCAGTCGAACTTGTCCGGGCCGGTGCCGCCCCAGAGGTAGTCCTTGCCCAGCTGGGCCAGCGCGAAGGCGACGGCCTTGCGCCCGGCCTGGGAGGGGGTGCGCTCGCCCTTGCCGAGCGCGCCGGAGGCCAGGAAGGACAGCTGGGCCTCGTCGGCCCGGGTCTTCTCCAGCTGCTCCAGCTCGGTGCGCTGGGCACCCGTCAGCGAGCTGACCATCTGCTCGACCTCGGCCAGGCGCTTGGCGACGTCGGCCTTGGCCGTCTCCTGCTGGGCCAGCAGCGCCTGGGCCTGGGCCAGCGAGGCCTCGGCCAGCTGCTGGAGCACGGTCAGCGAGGCCCGGTCGGCCTTCAGCTTGTCCAGGAACTCGCTCTGCGAGCGCCCGGCCGCGGCCAGCAGCTCGGCCAGCACGACGGCCTCGTACGGGTCCTTGGCGAGCAGCAGCTCGGCCATCTCCGAGGCGTTGCCGTTGCGGTACTGGGCGGCGGCGAGCAGCGAGGCCAGGTCGCCGCCGGCGTCCACGGCCGCTTCCTGGGCAGTCTGACGGGTCTTCAGGTCGGCCACCACGGCCTGCTGGTCGGCCAGCCTGGCGACCGCGCCGTTGTACTGCTCGGTGGCCGCCTCGGCCTCCCGGTAGAGCTCGTGCAGCCGGTCCAGCATCGGGCCCAGGGTGGCCTTGGCGGCGGCCAGCGGGTCCTGGCCCGGGGAGACGGTGAACGTGGGGGCCGGCGCCGCGGGCGGCGGGGTGGGCTCGGCGAAGGCCGTTCCGGCCGAGGTCAGCGCGAGGGCGGCGACCGCCAGTACCGCGCCGCAGCGAAGGGCGGCGCGCACCCATGGCCGCACGCCGTTGTCCGTGGTCCGCACCCCAGCGTGCATCGGCCCGCCCTCCCCGTAGTCCCAGCCGTCGGCCGGTCCCCTCGGCCTGGCAATTCGCCCCCGATCCTGCCATGCCCCCCGCCGGGCCTGACAGGGGGTTACCGGACGGTTCGGTGAATTCTCAGGACGATCTCACCCAGGATGTGAGACACCTCTCAACAAACCCTGACCAAACCGGACGACTCCGGACAGAACCACTGCTCAGTGGCTTGATCTCCACCCTTCCACGGCGCGAGCGCAATCCACCGGACACCTTCGGAACCACGACTCCGCGTCCAGTTCACCTTCCGTTCACCATCCATCCCTACGGTCGCCCGTGGCACCAACGTCAGTACGACAACTACGACGATTGTTTGGGTTATGGAACACATCACGTTCCTGGTGGCCGTTGTGATCATCACGGCGCTCGCCTTCGACTTCACCAACGGCTTCCACGACACCGCCAACGCGATGGCCACCTCCATCGCCACGGGAGCCCTCCGCCCGAAGGTCGCCGTCACCATCGCGGCCGTCCTCAACTTCGCCGGGGCGTTCCTCTCGGTGAAGGTCGCCACCACCATCTCCGGTGGCATCGTGAACGAGAAGGCGGGCCTCCAACCGTCGATCATCTTCGCGGCCCTGGTCGGCGCGATCCTGTGGAACCTGCTGACCTGGCTCAAGGGCCTGCCGTCCAGTTCCTCGCACGCGCTCTACGGCGGCCTGATCGGCGCCACCGTGGTCGGAGTCGGCCTGAACGGCGTCAACTTCGGCACCGTGCTCTCCAAGATCCTGATCCCGGCCGTGGCCTCCCCGATCGTGGCCGGCCTGGCCGCCTGGGGCGCCACCAAGCTGGCCTACCGGATCACCCGCGGCGGCAAGGCCAAGAGCACCGAGAAGGGCTTCAAGGCCGGCCAGATCGCCTCCGCCTCGCTGGTCTCGCTGGCCCACGGCACCAACGACGCGCAGAAGACCATGGGCATCATCACCCTGACCCTGGTCTCCGTGAACGCCCTGCCCAAGGGCGCGCTGCCCCCCACCTGGGTCATCGTCTCGGCCGGCGCGGCCATCGCGCTCGGCACCTACATGGGCGGCTGGCGGATCATCCGCTCGATGGGCAAGGGCCTGACGGACATCCAGGCGCCGCAGGGCTTCGCCGCCGAGACGGCCGCCACCACGGTCATCCTGACCTCCTCCCACATGGGCTACGGCCTCTCCACCACCCAGGTCTGCTCCGGCGGCATCATGGGCGCCGGCCTCGGCGGCCCGAAGGCCGAGGTCAACTGGGGCATGGCCCGCCGCATGGTCTACACCTGGGGCCTGACCCTGCCGGCCGCCGCCGCGGTCGGCGGCGTGGCCGCCTTCCTCGCGGACCAGGGCACCTGGGGCGTCCTGCTGGTCGGCGTCGCGCTGGTGATCGGCTCCGGCTCGATGTACCTGATCTCCCGCCGCCAGCCGGTGCACGCCGGCAACGTCAACGAGGTCACCCCGGTCGAGGTCCCGGTGACCCAGCCCGCCACCCCCGCCGCGACCACCGTCGCCGCCTGAGTCCGGAAGGGACCCAACCATGAGCATGAGCATCAAGTGGGCCGCCCTGGCCGAGACCGCCGGTGTCAGCTTCGTCGTGACCGTGGCCACCGTGGTGGTCTTCTCGCTGGGCATCATGGCGCTCTCCCGCCGCGAGGCCGCCCTGGAGTCCGGCCCCGCCGGCTCCGCCAAGGGCACCGTGGCGCTGGGCGCCGCCGGCCTCTGCTTCGCGGCCTGCGCCTCGGTGGTCGGCTACGGCCTCTACCTGATCGCGGGTTAGTTCCGAGCAGTACGAAGCCCCCGGGTCCGTCCGCCAACGGACCCGGGGGCTTCGTCGTACGGTCCGTCAGCTCCGGGCGGGCTCGCGGGCCCCGGTCTCGGCGGGCGCGTCCTGCTGGGTGGTGCGCAGCGGGACCTCACGGATCATCAGCACCACCAGGAAGGCCAGCAGGGCGAACGGGGCGGCGATCAGGAAGACGGTGGCCACGCCGCGGCCGAAGGCGTCGGTGACCATCGGGACCACCTGGGCGGGCAGCGCCTTGAGGTCCGGGATGCCGCCACCGGTGGCCCCGGCCGGGAGGTGGGCGGCGGCCAGGCTCTCGTTCAGGTGCTTGCCCACCTGGTGCGAGAGCAGGGCGCCGAGCGCGGAGACGCCCATCGCGCCGCCCATGGTGCGGAAGAAGGTGACGGTGGAGCTGGCGGTGCCGAGCTCGTGCCGGGGCACGGTGTTCTGCACCGCCAGCACCAGGTTCTGCATCGTCAGGCCGAGGCCGACGCCGGTGACGGCCATCGCGGCGGCCAGCAGCCCGTACGAGCTGTCGTCCCGGACGGTGCCGAGCAGCGCGAAGCCGACGGTGAGCAGGCCCGCCCCGGCCACCAGGTAGGCCTTCCAACGGCCGTAACGGGTGATCAGCTTGCCCGCCACGGTGGAGGACAGGGCCAGGCCGATGATCATCGGCAGGGTGAGCAGCCCGGCCATGGTCGGGGACTCCTTCCGGGCCAGCTGGAAGTACTGGCTGAGGAAGGTGGTGGCGCCGTACATCCCGATGCCGACCAGCACGCTGGCGATCGAGGCCAGGGTGACGGTGCGGTGCCGGAAGAGGTCCAGCGGGACGATCGGCTCGGCCGCCCGGCTCTCCGCCCACACGAACAGCCCGGCCAGCGCCAGCCCGCCGCCGACCATCGCGGCGGTCTGCCAGGAGAGCCAGGGGTAGCTGTCCCCGGCCAGCGTGATCCAGATCATCAGCAGGCTGACCGCGCCGGTGATCAGCACCGCGCCGAGGTAGTCGATCTTCGCCTTGCGCTTCACCACCGGCAGCCGCAGCGTGCGCTGCAGCACCACGATGGCGACCAGCGAGAACGGGATGCCGAGGTAGAAGCACCAGCGCCAGCCGAGCCAGTCGGTGTCCACCACGACGCCGCCGATCAGCGGGCCGCCGATGGTGGCCAGCGCGAAGACGGCGCCGAAGTAGCCGCTGTAGCGGCCGCGTTCGCGCGGCGGCACCATGGCGGCCAGGCAGATCTGGGCCAGCGCGGTGACGCCGCCGGCGCCGACGCCCTGGAGCACCCGGCAGGCGATCAGCTGGCCGGTGTTCTGTGAGAGGCCGGCCAGCGCCGAGGAGACGATGTAGATCACCAGCGCGGCCTGCACCAGCTTCTTGGGGCTGACCAGGTCGGAGAGCTTGCCCCAGATCGGGGTGGCGGCGGTCAGCGAGAGCAGCGCGCCGGTGACCACCCAGGTGTAGGCGGTCTGGCCGCCGTGCAGGTCGTGCAGGACGTGCGGCAGGGCGTTGGCCACCACGGTGGAGGAGAGCACCGCGACGAACAGGCCGAGCAGGAGCCCGGAGAGGGCTTCCAGTACCTGTCGGTGACTCATGGGGGCAGGGTCGGAAGCTGTGCTCATGGGGGTCCTTAGGCCTGAGAATCGTTGCCTCGGGCAACCATAGGACGAGATGGTTGTGCCAGGCAACCAACAGGGGCGATTCCCGGCCACCGCCGGTCGGCCTCCGCGGGGTCAGCCGAGCTTGGGCTCGCCCAGGGCGTCGTTCAGGCGGCCCAGCAGGGTGCCGAGCTGGGCCAGGTCCCCCGGCTCCCAGCCGTCCAGGATCAGCCGGAAGCGGTCCAGCCGGCCGCTGCGCGCGGCCAGGTAGCGGGCCGCGCCGTCCTCGGTGAGCGAGACCAGCGAGGAGCGCCGGTCCAGCGGGTCGGTCTCGCGGGTGACCAGACCGAGCTCCTCCAGCACCTTCACCTGGCGGCTGATGGTGGGCTTGCCGACCCCGAAGTGCAGCCCGATGTCGGTCAGCCGGACCTGTCCGGACTCCAGCACGAAGCCGAGCATGCTGTACGCCACGCCCTCCAGTGCCGGGTGCACCTGGCGGGACATCTCCGCCGCCCGGGCCCGGCCGCGCCGGAACAGCACGGCGATCTCGCGCTCCACCGCGACCAACGCCGCCTCCGCCGCCACTCCGTCAGCCGTACTCGCTCCCATGGCAGCAGTATCCCGCAGTCGCGCCTTCCCCCGACCGGCAACTGTTTCATGATATGAAGTATCCGTTTTGCCCGTCTTTGCGATAGGAGAGGTTCGATGGCCGACCAGGCCCGCCGCGGCTTCGCGACCGAGCTCAGGGACGCGGTCACCCCGCGCGCCTTCCTGCTCGTCCTCGGGGTGCTACTGCTCCAGCTCGGATTCATCACCTCGTACGTCGGTGCCCTGCACCACCCCACCCCGCACGAGCTCTCGATCGCCGTGGTCGCCCCGCCTCAGGTGAGCCCGAAGCTGGTCGGCGCGCTGGAGCAGGTGCCCGACGACGCCGTACGCGCCACCACCGCCGCCGACCGGGCCGCAGCCGAGGAGCTGATCCGGGATCAGAAGGTCTACGCCGCCTGGATCTTCGACCCCACCTCCACCCAGGACACCCTGCTGGTCGCCGAGGCTCGCGGCCCGGCCGCCGCCACGGCCGCCGAGAAGATCGTCGCCGCCGTCGACCAGACCCAGGGCCGCACCGTGAAGGTGGACGACGTCATCCCGCTGGCCAAGGGCGACGCGGAGGGGCTCTCCTCCTTCTACCTGGTGATCGGCTGGTGCGTCGGCGGCTACCTGGTCGCCTCGATCCTCGGCATCTCGGCCGGTTCGCGGCCCGCCAACACCAAGCGGGCGGCCATCCGGCTCGGCACCCTGGCGCTCTACTCGGTGGCGGCCGGCATCGGCGGCGCCGTCATCATCGGCCCGGTGCTGAACGCGCTGCCGGGCTCCAGCTGGGCGCTGATCGGCCTGGGCAGCCTGGTGGTCTTCGCGGTCGGGGCGATCACCATGGCGCTCCAGTGCCTGTTCGACATCGTCGGCATCGGCGTCGCGGTGCTGATCTTCGTGGTGCTCGGCAACCCGAGCGCGGGCGGCGTCTTCCCGCCGCCGCTGATGCCACCGTTCTGGCGGGCCATCGGCGCCTGGATCCCCAACGGCGCCGGCACCGACGTGGCCCGCTCGATCGCCTACCTCGGCTCCACCAACGTGCTGGTCCCGCTGCTGGTCCTGGTGGCCTGGGCCCTGGTCGGCGTGGCCGTCACCATGGTCGCGGTGATCCGCCGCCCGCGGATCGGCCGGGAGCAGCTCCCGGAGCAGTCCACCGCCTGAGCGGGCGTCAGCACGGCGGCGGGGCCGCACCGGTGGTCTCCGGTGCGGCCCCGCCGCCGTGCTCTCACCCCCGCGCGCTCACCCCCGCGCGCTCACTCCCGGGCGCCGATCGCGTCCGCCGGGTGGGCCCGCAGCGCGGCCCGGGCGGGCAGCGCGGTGGCCGCGAAGGCCAGCGCGGCGGCCGCGCCGACCACGCCGAGCCAGGTCAGCGGCGGGGCGTACGGGGTGCCCGAGCCGGTCATGCCCGCGCTGTACGCGCCCAGCGTCAGGGCCGCCACCGCCGTGCCGAGCGCGACCGCGAGCAGCACCACCGTCAGGGTCTCCCAGCGCAGCATCGCCCGGACCTGACGGGCCGTCGTACCGATCAGCCGCAGCATCGCGAACTCGCGGCGCCGGGCGGCCGTGGCCATCACCAGGGTGTTCACCACCGCGATGCCGGTGAAGGCGATGATCAGGCCCATCGCCACGTAGTTGACCTGGGCCTGGGTGCCCGCCTGGGCCTCGCGGGCGGCGTCCAGCTGGGCCCGGTCCAGCACCCGCACCGCCGGGAACGGGCGGACGGCGGCGGCCAGCGCGGCCCGGTCGGCGGTGCCCGCCACCAGGACCGCGGAGGCCAGCGGGACGTCCACGTGCGCGGCGACCAGGCCCTTCGGCAGCAGCAGGTCCCCGAAGCCGAGGCCCCGGTGGTAGACCGCGACCACCCGCAGCGGCGCCACGGCGCCGTCCCCGAGGGTCACCTCCAGCCGGTCCCCCACCGTGACGCCCTTGGTCTCGGCGGCCAACTCGCTGACCGCCACGGTGTCCTCGGCCATCTTGTCCAGCGAGCCGGCGGTCACCTGCGGGTCCAGGGCGGCGGCGAGGCCCCGCGGGGTGACGCCCTGGGCCGGGAACTTGTCCTGCCCGGCCCGCACCGAGGCGCGCAGCGCCTCGGTCACGGCCCGCACGCCCGGCACCCGGCCGGCCGCCTCGGCGGCCGCCCCCGGCACGCCCGGCCCCGCCGCGGCCAGCACGTACGGCGCGGTGGTCCCGGCCACGGCCTGCTCCCGGGCCGCGTGCCCGGCCGTGGTCTGGGTGAACAGGATGGCGGAGGCCATCGCCACCGCCAGCGAGAGCGGGGTGACCACGGCGGCCAGCCGCCGGGCGTTGGCCCGGGTGTTCTGCTCGGCCAGGAAGCCCGCGGCCGGGGCCGCCAGCCGGGCCACCCCGCCCAGCAGGAAGGTGGCCACCGTGGTCACCAGCGGGCCCAGCAGGGCGATCGCGGCGGCGGCCAGGATCACGCTCAGGAAGGTCACCGGGGTGGCCGCCGCCTCGGTCCGCAGACCGCTCAGCACGTACACCAGCGCCCCGTACCCGGCCGTCAGCAGCAGCCCGGCGGTCAGCCGGCCCGCGCCGATCCCCGGCTTCGGCTGCGCGGCCTCGGCCAGCCCCTCGGTCGGGTGCACCCGGGCCGGGCGGCGGGCCGAGACCCGGGCGGCGCCCCAGGCCGCCAGCAGGGTGGCCGGGACGGCCAGCAGCGGCGGGAAGGCACTGAGCGTCAGCTCCAGGGTGTCCGGCAGCGCGCCGACCGCGACGAAACGGCCGTGCATCCAGCCCGCCAGCAGCAGCCCGGCCAGCGCCCCGGGCACCCCGGCCAGCAGGCCGACCACCAGCGCCTCCCGGCCGACCATCCGGCGGAGCTGACGGGGTGTCGCCCCGACCGCCCGCAGCAGCGCCAGCTCGCGGGCCCGCTGCTGCACCGAGAGCGCGAAGGTGCCGGTGACCACCAGCAGCGCGACCAGCAGCGAGGTGCCGCCCATCGCCGCCCCCAGGCTGACCAGGCCGACCCGGGCCTTGCCCGCGTCCAGGAACTCCACCGGGCCGCGCTCGTCCCCGGTGCGCACCTTGGCGGTGGTGCCCGCCAGGGCCGCCTCGGCGCCGCGGCGCACCGCGGCCGGGTCGGCGCCCGGGGCGGTCAGCAGGCCGACGGCGGCCACCTGCCCCTGGTGCCCCGCCAGGCTGCGGGCCTCGGCGGCGGCGAAGAACAGCGAGGACTGCCGCTGCACCGCGCCCTGCGGCACCGCCACGCCGACCACCCGGTACGCGGCGGGCGCGCCGGTGGACTGCACGGTGACGGTGGCGCCCACGGCCTGCCCGGCGGCGGCGTCCACCACCACCTCGCCGTCGGCGGCCGGCGCCCGGCCCTCCCGCAGGGCGTACGGGGTCAGCGCGGCGGAGTCCCAGGCGTGGCCCCAGGAGGCGCCCGGCCGGACCCGGCCGTCGGGGGCCACCAGGTGGGCGGGGAAGGTGAGTTCGGGGACGACGGCGCGCACCCCGGGGACGGCGGCCAGCCGCCCGGTGAGCCCGGCGTCCAGCCAGGCCCGCTCGGTCAGCGGCTTGGCCTTCTCCTTGGTCTTGCCCTTCTTCTCCGAGCTCCAGTGCACCTCCTGATCGGCCGTCACCAGCACCGGGGTGCCGGCGTAGCGCTCGGTCGGGATGCGGCCGCGCAGGCCGGTCTCCAGCAGCGCGGCGCAGGCGGTGACCAGCGCGGCGGCGCAGAACAGGGCGACGAAGGCCCCGACGAAGGCGCCCTTGCGGGCGCGCAGGGTGGAGAGCGCGAGGGTGAACATCAGGCCCACGCCCCCAGCCGGCTCATCCGCTCGGCCACCCGCTCGGCGGTGGGCGCCTGCATCGCGTCCACCACGTCGCCGTCGGCCAGGAACAGCACGGAGTCGGCGTACCCGGCGGCCACCGGGTCGTGGGTCACCATGACCACCGTCTGGCCCAGCTCGTCCACGGTCTGGCGGAGCAGGCCGAGCACCTCCTTGGCGGTCATGGTGTCCAGCGCGCCGGTCGGCTCGTCCCCGAAGACCACCTCCGGCCTGGTCACCAGCGCCCGGGCGATCGCCACCCGCTGCTGCTGCCCGCCGGACAGCTCGGCCGGGCGGTGCCCGGTGCGGCCCGACAGGCCGACCCGCTCGACGATCCGCTCCAGCCACTCCCGGTCGGGCTTGCGGCCCGCCAACAGCAGCGGCAGCGTGATGTTCTGCAGGACCGTCAGCGAGGGCAGCAGGTTGAAGGCCTGGAAGACGAAGCCGATCCGGTCCCGGCGCAGGTGGGTCAGCGCCGTCTCGTCCAGCCCGGCCAGCTCGGTGCCGCCCAGCGTCACGGTGCCCCCGGTGGGCCGGTCCAGCCCGGCCGCGCAGTGCAGGAAGGTGCTCTTGCCGGAGCCGGAGGGCCCCATCACCGCCGTGAAGCTGCCGCGCGGGATGTCGACGGTGACCCCGCGCAGGGCGTGCACCGCGGCGGCACCGCGGCCGTACACCTTGGTGACGGAGGCCAGCCGGACGGCTTCGGTCGTGGTGGTGGGTGAGGGGGTGAGGATCTTGGGCATGCCCCCAGCCTGCTGGGGGCACGGAAGATGATCTAGTGTCAGAAATGGCAAGGGGTGACAACTTGTTGCCACGCTCGACGGGGGACGGGGAACAATGTCGGGTCTGACCGCACTTGGCGTGTCCGATGACCAACTACGGCTTTACAGATACTTCCTGAGACATCCGGGACACGACACCGATCAGGCGTCCGCCGCCTTCGGGCTGGAACGGGCCGTGTTCGACGCGGCCCTGACGGAGCTTCAGGCCAAGGGCCTGCTCCGGGTCTCCGACCGGCACACGGTGCAGGTCTCCGATCCGGCGGTGGCCGTGGAGTGGCTGGTGGAGCAGGAGCTCGGCGCGCTCAAGCTGGCCGGCGACCAGGTGGCCGCCGCCCGCAAGGCGATCCCGGCGCTGGCCGAGGAGCACAAGCACGGCCTGGCCGAGACGCCGGTCGGCGACATCGAACGGGTGGACGGCGTGGACGCGATCCGCGAACGGCTCACCGAGCTCGGCTTCTTCACCTTCCGCGAACTGATGGCCCTGCTGCCGGGCCGCTGGCAGCCGGAGAGCATCGCGCAGGCCCGCGAGTCCGACCTGCGGATGCTGCGCCGGGGCATCCGCTGGCGCACCGTGGCCGGCCCCGAGGCGGTCGCCGACCCGGGCACCCTGGCCTACCTGCGCGAACTGGTGACGCTCGGCGCCGAGGTCCGCGTCACCGACCAGGCGATCCGGCGGATGGTGGTCTGGGACCGCACCACCGCGATGGTCCCGGTGGATCCGGACGACTACCTCCAGGCCACCCTGGTGATCCGTCAGGGCGGCGTGGTGGCGAACACGGTGGCCTGGTTCGAGCAGGTCTGGTCGAGCGGCCGGGAGCTCCCCGCCGCCACCGCCGAAGCTCCCGCCCCGTCCCCGCTCGGCCCGCTGGAGCGGCGCGTGCTGGACGTGCTCGCGCGGACCGACAAGGACGAGGCGGCCGCCCGCGAGATGGGTGTCTCGCTGCGCACCTTCCGGCGCTACATCGCCGATCTGATGCAGCGTCTGGGCGCGGCCAACCGCTTCCAGGCCGGGCTGCTGGCCAAGGAGAAGGGCTGGATCTGACCGGGGCCGGTGCCTCCGGTCAGACCCGCTCGGGCTCGGGCTGCTCCAGTGCCTGGGTGTCCAGGCGGTCGGTGAAGACGAACTTCGCCATCGCCCAGTAGCGGAAGACCATCGCCAGCAGGGTGCCGATGATCAGGCCGCTGACGAAGTCGGCCAGCTCCTGGGTGAACGAGGAGACGTGTGGCTTGTGCAGGTCCAGCACGTACCGGGAGATCACCAGCGGGATGTTGTTCACCAGGATGGCCAGCGCGCTGACCACGAAGAACAGCACGGCCTCCCGCTTGTGCCCGTAGGCGCGGAACGACCACTGCCGGTTCAGCACGTACGACACCAGGGTGGCGATCAGGGTCGCGATGGTCAGCGCGACCACCGGTTTGGCCTCGAGCACGGTGAACTTGAGGCCCAGGTTGATCACCAGGGTGAGCAGGAAGCAAGTCCCGCCCACGAGCAGGAACTTCACCAGCTTGCGGTGCTTGACCAGGAACGGTCGAGCCCGGTGCGGGACTCGGGACAGAGCCCGTTGCGTGGGTGACGGCATTTCGGCAGTTTCGCACGGCCGCCCGGGCCTCGGGTACTCGGGACGCCCGGTGGGGAGCGGCTATCCCGCCGTGATCCGCAGCACGCCCGTGGTGGTGCCCTGGAGCACCACCCGGCCGGGGGCGATCGAGCCGACCATCTGCAAGGTGTCGAAGATGAAGCCCGCCCCGAGGTACGCCGTCCGCACGGTCCGGCCGGACTCCGGGTCGATCTCCGCGTAGCGGTACGGGTCGACCGCCGAGGTGGAGTCGGTGCCCGGGATCACCGGCTCGCGCAGCACGGTCCGCAGCAGCCCGTCGGCGGTGGAGAGCCGGGGCACCGCGGCCGACCGGGTGCGGTTGTCCCAGCGCAGGTCGCAGCCGCTGCCGTCGGCCCGGACGTCCACCCGGCTGAGGCCGCCGCGGAAGGCGGCCGAGTCCGGCACGCTGGGCCCGGCGCCGTCCGGCAGGGCCGGGTACGGGTAGCCGTAGGTGCTGGCGACGAAGACCGCGTTGCCCACCGCCACCGGGGAGTTCTCGCTGCCGCTGCCGCCGGCCTTCAGCACCGGGACCGAGCAGACCGGAGCTCCGTCACCGGTCCGGTAGACCAGCAGGTTGACGGTGGGGGCGGCGTTGTCCACCACGGTCAGGTAGTCGGTGCCGGTGCGCGGGCCGAAGAAGGTCGGGGTGGAGCCACTGCCCCAGCTGAGCTGGCCGGGCTTGCGGCCCGTGCCCCGGTCGTACGCCTGACGCCAGCTCACCTCGGGGGTGCCGTCCGGGCGGGCGGTCAGCAGGTAGGTGGCGTGGGTGGTGGTGACGGCGGTGCCCTCGGGGGCGGTGGAGATGGAGTTGGCGATCCGCTCGCCGGCCGGGAGGGCCAGGGTGCGGACCTCGCCGGTGGTCTCGTCGGCCGCCGTGCCGACCACGCCGTTCCCGGTGGCGAACCAGACCCGGCCCTGCCAGTCCGGCGACAGGCCGGTCACTGCGTCGCCGTCCGGAACGGCCCCGGCCATCGGGAGGCGGGAGTCCACGGTGAGCTGCCAGCCCCCGCCGGCGGTGCGACGGTGGCCGATCCGCAGCAGGTCGCGGTTGCCGTCCACCACGACCAGCCGGTCCCGGTGGTCCAGGTAGGCGTACACGCCGCCGAGCAGCGAGCCCTTGGTCAGGCCGAGCTCGGCCAGCGAGCTGCCGTCGGCCGGGTCGAGCAGGTGGACCGTGGGCGTCCGGCCGAAGATCTCGGTGCAGAGCGCCACCGGGTAGCCGTCGGCGCCGACCAGCACGGTCGGGCAGGCCGAGGCCAGCGCCGTCCGGTGCGAGCGGACGGCGCCCGAGCCGGGGCCGGGCAGCGGGGTGGCGTCGGAGGAGCCGGTGTCGCCGTGCATGGTCGCGGTGCCGGGCGGGCCCGCGTAGGGGTTGGCGGGCGGCAACGGGGCGGACGGCCCGGCCGCGTGGGCCGGGGCGTAGGAGGAGAGCAGCAGGGCGGCGGTGGCGAGCACCGCGGTGCGGGTGCGCAGGCGCATGGGGGTCCGTTTCCGGGAGGAGGGGCACGACGGGGGTGCGCTCCGCCCGGTGGGACGTGAGTGGAGCCCGGCGATCGGCCGGGCGGGAGGGCACCGCGCGAGTCAGGACGCGCGGTGACAGATGGCCGAGGACGCACGGGCCAGGTCGACGGCGAGTCGACGGCTCAGGTGCGTGTGGCGGTCCATGCGGGGATCCTGTCGTGCTGACGGACCGTCACACAAGGGCGTCTCACGGTACGGGCACACTCCGTCGCGTCGCGCGCCCAGGGGCGCGGGGAACCGCGCGGAGCGGAAGGAGACCGTCCCGCACCGAGAGCAGGACCGCCGCCCGCACGTGCGCGGGCCCCGGCGGAGCGACTTCGAGAGCCGCACCCCGCCGGGGCCCTGACGCCACCTCAGGCCGCGACCGGCACCACGGCGGACTCCAGGGCCAGCTCCAGCACCTCGCGGACGTCGGAGACGGTGTGCACGGTGAGGCGCTCCAGCACCTCGGCGGGCAGGTCGTCCAGGTCGGGCTCGTTCCGCTTGGAGATGATCACGGTGGTGATCCCGGCCCGGTCGGCCGCGAGCAGCTTCTGCTTGATGCCGCCGACCGGCAGCACCCGGCCGGTCAGCGAGACCTCACCGGTCATCGCCACCTCCGGGCGGACCCTGCGGCCGGAGAGCAGCGAGGCCAGCGCGGTGGTCATGGTGATGCCGGCGCTCGGGCCGTCCTTGGGGACGGCTCCGGCCGGGACGTGCAGGTGGATGCCGCGCTCCCGCAGCCCGGTGACCGGCAGCTCCAGCTCGGCGCCGCGCGAGCGCAGGTAGGAGAGCGCGATGTGCGCGGACTCCTTCATCACGTCGCCCAGCTGGCCGGTCAGGGTGAGGCCGGTGGAGCCGGTCTCCGGGTCGGCCAGCGAGGCCTCGATGTAGAGGACGTCGCCGCCCGCGCCGGTGACCGCGAGGCCGGTGGAGACGCCGGGGACGGCGGTGCGCCGCTCGGCCGGCTCCTGGGCCGCCTCCGGGGTGTGGTGCGGCCGCCCGATCAGCGCCCGCAGGTCCTCGGCTCCGATGGCGACGGGGAGCTCACGCGTCCCAAGCTCGGCTTCGGCGGCGACTTTCCGCAGGATCCGGGCGACCGAGCGCTCCAGGGTGCGCACGCCCGCCTCGCGGGTGTACTCCCCCGCCAGCTTGCGCAGCGCGTCCTCGCCGACGGTCACGTCCTCGGGCTTGAGGCCGGCCCGCTCCAGCTGACGGGGCAGCAGGTGGTCACGGGCGATGGTGACCTTCTCGTCCTCGGTGTAGCCGTCCAGGCGGACCAGCTCCATCCGGTCGAGCAGCGGCTCGGGGATGGCCTCCAGCACGTTGGCGGTGGCCAGGAAGACCACGTCGGAGAGGTCGAGCTCGACCTCCAGGTAGTGGTCGCGGAAGGTGTGGTTCTGCGCCGGGTCGAGCACCTCGAGCAGGGCGGCCGCCGGGTCTCCCCGGTAGTCGGAGCCGACCTTGTCGATCTCGTCCAGCAGGACCACCGGGTTCATCGAACCGGCCTCCTTGACGGCGCGGACGATCCGGCCGGGGAGCGCACCGACGTAGGTGCGCCGGTGGCCGCGGATCTCCGCCTCGTCCCGCACGCCGCCGAGCGCCACCCGGACGAACTCGCGGCCCATGGCCCGGGCGACCGACTCGCCGAGCGAGGTCTTGCCGACGCCGGGCGGGCCGACCAGGGCGAGCACCGCGCCGCCGCGGCGGCCGCCGACCTGGCCCAGGCCCTGCTCCTCGCGGCGCTTGCGCACCGCCAGGTACTCGACGATCCGGTCCTTCACGTCGGACAGGCCGGCGTGGTCCGCGTCCAGCACCGCGCGGGCGCCGTTGATGTCGTAGGAGTCCTCCGTCCGCACGTTCCACGGCAGTTCGAGCACCGTGTCCAGCCAGGTGCGGATCCAGGAGCCCTCGGGCGACTGGTCGGAGGAGCGCTCCAGCTTGTCGACCTCCTTGAGCGCGGCCTCCCGGACCTTCTCGGGCAGCTCGGCCGCCTCGACCCGGGCCCGGTAGTCGCCCTCCTCGTCGGCCGGGTCCCCGTTCAGCTCGGCGAGCTCCTTGCGGACCGCCTCCAGCTGACGGCGCAGCAGGAACTCCTTCTGCTGCTTGGCCACGCCCTCCTCGACGTCCTTGCGGATGGTGTCGTTGACCTCCTCCTCCGCGAGGTGCTCGCGGAGCAGGACCAGCGCGTACTCCAGCCGGGCCAGCTGGTCGGACTCCAGCAGCACCTTGAGCTTCTGCTCGGCGGTGACGAAGGGGGCGTACCCGATGTTGTCCGCCAGCTCGCCGACCTTGTCGATCTGCGAGACCCGGTCGACCACCTGCCAGGCGCCGCGCTTGCGCAGCCAGTGGGTGGAGAGCGCCTTGTACTCCTTCACCAGCTCGGCGGCCCGGCCGGCCACCGGCAGCCCGGCGTCCGACTCGTGGAAGGTGCTGGTCTCGACCCAGAGCGCCGCCCCGGGCCCGGTCGTCCCGGCGCCGATCCGGACCCGCCGCACGGCGCGGACCAGCGCGGCCGGGTCACCGTCCGAGAGCCGGCCGACCTGCTCGACGGTGGCCAGCGTGCCGACCGAGGCGTACGTGCCGTCCAGCCGGGGCACCAGCAGCACCTGCGGCTTGGCCCCGCCGGAGACGGCGGCACGAGCGGCGTCCACGACGGCGCGGACCTCGGAGTCCTTCAGGTCCAGCGGGACCACCATGCCGGGGAGCACGACCTCGTCGTCGAGGGGGAGCACGGGCAGGGTGAGCGGAGTGGACGTCGATGCCATGATCTCTCCCCAGTCAGTGAAGTTGAGTTGACCTGACTAAGGTTCGGTGAGCCTCGAATGTTCCCCGGGGCTTGTTCGCTCTGAGCGATCAGGGCATTGCCCCAGGCGGGCGAGGTGCGCCAGAGTGCCGAACGTGGAAATCCAGCCCACCGAGTCCGGCATCCGGACCAACTCCCCCGAGCCCCGCAGGCTTCCCGCCGCCCTCCGCAGCCAGGCTCTCGCCGAGGACGCGGACGCCGTGCGGGAACTGATCGAGTACCTCTCGCTCTGGCTCCTGGTCACCGTCGAGAGCCCGGACCCCGACGACCCGTCGGCCTCCGCCCTGGCCGCGCGGACCGCCCGCGACCTGGCCGACGCCCTCGCCCCCGACGCCACCGTCACCCCCGGCCGCACCCCGCACCGGGCCACCGCCCTGGTCCGGCCCACCTGGCTCGACACCGCGGACGTCCTTGGCGCCCTCCTCACCGCCGGCAGCGCCCTCCCCGGCCCCTGGAGCCCGCCCACCGTCCTACGGACCCCCGACGGCGACTGCGCCACCACCACCCGCGGCCCCCTCACCCTCACCGCCGCCACCGGCCCCGTCCTCACCGACCTCGCCCGCCGCCACCAACTCCCTTGAGGACGGGCGGGACGTTCAGTTGCAGCGCCCCAGGGGCGCGGGGAACTGCGCGAGTACGGAAGGCGGACCAGCGCCAGATCGGGGCAGGCGAGCCAGTTGCACGTGGTGCCGTTCCCCAGCGCGCAGTTCCCCGCGCCCC
>NZ_JBVJLD010000009.1:0-5601 GCF_055584905.1 Kitasatospora sp. NPDC088742
TCCACAGGCTGTGGACGGGGCCCGGCGTTCGCGCGCGGCCGTCAGCTGCGGCGGATGACCTCGCTCGGGTACTCGTGGCCGTCGTCCACGATCACGATCTTCGGGATGATCCGGGTCTCCGCCTCGGGGACCGGGGGCGTGGCGGGAGCGGGAGCCGGCGCCGGGGCCGGGGCCGGGGTGGCAGTCGGCGGGGCCGGGGGCTTGGGCGGGAGGGGCGCGGCCGGCGGGATGCTCGGCAGCAGCTCGGTCGGGGGCTCCTCGGCCACAGGGAGCGCCTTGGGAGCTGCGACCGACGGGGCGTCAGTGGCGGGGACGGGAGCGGGAGTTGCGGCCTCGATCTGGCCTACCGCGGCGCCGGTGAGGGCGGCCAGGGTCTGCTTGATGTGGTCCAGGTGCTGCTGCACCTGCTCGTAGTTCGCCGTGAACTCGCGCTGCTCGCGCTCGCTGACCGCCTGGATCTTCTCCGCCTCCCGGCGGGCCGCCTCCACCAGCGCGTCCGCCTCCGAACGGGCCTCCGCCTCGGCCTGCTTGATCTGGGCCAGCACCGACTCCCGGTGCAGTTCGGCCTCGCGCACCTTGCGCTCGGCGGTGGAGGAGATCTTGCCGTCCTCCACGTCCGCCTTGGCCTCGACGGCCGCGAAGGTCTCGTCCGCCTTGCGGCGCAGCTCGGCCAGCTTGGCCTCCGCCCGCTCCTGCGCCTCCGCGGCGGCCACCCGGGTCTTGGCCGCGTCGGCGGTCGCCGAGTCCCGGATCGCCCGCGACTCCCGGTCCGCCGCCGCCCGCAGCTGCTCGGCCTCGGCCCTGGTCCGCTCGTCGGTGCGGCGGGCGGAGGCGTCGGCCTCGGTCCGGGTCGCCACGGAGTAGTCGCGCGCGGCGCCGGCGGCCTTCTGGCCGTTCTCGTACGCCTCGTCCCGGGCGTCCTCGGCGGCGCGCTGCGCGGCCTCCCGGACGGCGGTCGCCTCGGAGTCCGCGATGCCCATCAGCTTCACGGCCTGCTCGCTCAGCACCGAGTAGTCCGGCTCCGGGGCGTCGTCGGCGGCCTGCCGGATCTCGGCCAGCCGGCGCTCCATCTCCCGGACGCCGGAGCCCAGCACGCTGAGCTGCTCCCACGCGCTGTCGCGCTCGGCCGTCAGCGCGGCCATCGCGTGGTCGACCTGCTCGGGGGCGTAGCCCCGGCGGGTGACGATGAAGCCGTGCTGGGAGACTGCGTCGCTCATGGTCTCTTCCCCTGTCGGTGCCGGTGGAGGCAGGCGCGGATAGGACCGTCCTCTTGACCTATTTTGCGCAAGTGGGATCGAAACCCAAACAAGGGCGTGCCGAGGCAGGTGGGTGAGGACCCCCTGCCGGGGGTCCTGCCCGGTAGGGGGCGGGCGGCGGATCGGTCAGGTCGGGGAAGTGCCGAGGAACCTCAGGACGGCGAGAACGCGCCGGTGATCGGCGTCGGCCGCGGGCAGGTCGAGTTTGGCGAGGATGCTGTTGATGTGCTTGGCCACCGCGCTGTCGCTGACGACCAGGGCCTCGGCGATCCCATTGTTGGAGCGCCCCTCGGCCATCAGGGCGAGCACCTCCCGTTCGCGTGGCGTCAGCCGATCGAGCGGGTCACTGCGGCGGCGCACGAGCAACTGGGCGACCACCTGTGGATCCAGTGCAGTTCCCCCGGCCGCAACCCGCCGGACGGAAGCCACGAACTCCTCCACGTCGGCCACGCGTTGCTTGAGCAGGTAGCCGACGCCGCTGGTGTTGGCCGTCAGCAGGTCGACCGCATACCGCTCCTCGACGTACTGCGAGAGCAGCACCACCGCGGTCTGCGGCCATCGCTCACGGATCACCAGCGCGGCGCGCACGCCTTCGTCGGTGAACCCGGGTGGCATGCGGACATCGATCAGCGCCATCCCGGGCCGGTGTTCCTCGACGGCCGCGAGCAGGGCTTCGGCGTCGCCGACCTCGGCGGCGATCTCGAAGCCGGCCATCTCCAGGACCTTGACGAGCCCGACGCGCAGCAGCAGCGAGTCCTCGGCGATCACCGCCCGCACGGCAACTCCACGGCGATGGTGGTCGGGCCCCCGACCGGGCTGCTGATGTGCAAGGTGCCGTCGACCGAACCGACCCGTTTGGCCAGCCCGCTCAGTCCGCTGCCGGTGGAGGTGTCGGCGCCGCCGATCCCGTCGTCGGTGATGTTCACGCGCAACATTCTCCCGATCTGTTGGACAGTCACGTCAACCCGGGTGGCGCGGGCGTGCTTGGTGACGTTGGTGAGCGCCTCGGAGACCACGAAGTAGGCGACCGACTCCACCGTGGGCGCCGCTCGCTCCTCGAGGTCGACTCGCAGCCGTACCGGGATCGGTACCCGGGCGGCCAGCCCGGACATCGCGGCGTCCAGCCCGCGGTCTTCGAGGACGGCCGGGTGCAGACCGCGCACCAGGTCGTTGAGTTCGGCGATGGCCTCCTTCGCCTCGCGGTGCGCCTCGTCGATCACGGCGCGGGCCTCGTCCGGCAGGTCGGTGAGGGTGGCCTTGGCCAGGCCCAGGTTGACCGCGAGGGAGACCAGGCGCTGCTGGGTGCCGTCGTGCAGGTCACGTTCGATGCGGCGGCGTTCGGCATCGACCGCGTCGATCAGGTCGGTGCGGCTCTCGGACAGGTGCTCGACACGCTGCTGAAGCTGCCGGGAGCGGCTGGTCCCGAGCAGCGCGAGCGCGATCCGGGTCTCGGCGCGGGTCACCGGCCCGGTCAGCCAGGGTGCGGCGCACAGCAGCAGCACACCGGCCGCGGTGTAGTACACCGCTTGGGTCGCGTGGTCGACATGGTCCAGGCGGACCTGGACCGGCAGCATCCAGGCCCACCCGCTGACGGTGACGCCGGCAAGGCCCGCGACCCACGCGGCGAGCACCCCCAGCTCCACCACGGCCAGGAGCGGACCGACAAGCAGGTGGTATCCGGCCTGCCGCCAGGTCTGGGCCGCGGTCGGCCACCGCAGAGCGCGCCTCAGCCGTCCTTGCTCGCGCGCGGCCGGCGGCCGGCGGATCTCCACTCCCAGCACCGCCCGGTAACGGCGTCGCTGCACAGCGGTGAGCACGAGTACACCGAGCAGGATCAGCACGAACGGGAGCGGGAGCACCGGCCACGCCTTCGACTTCACGGCGCTCGCCATCCAGCTCCACAGCGGGACCAGCGCAAGGTGCACCGGTATCCCGGCCGCCAGGAAACCGGTATCCCGCCGGACCCGAGCAACTCTGCGCCGCAGCGACCGGGGAATCGTCATGGCTCGACGGTAGAGCGCCAGTTGAGAGCCCGGCCATGCACCCTGCATCCGGATCGATGCTGAAGCTGGCACCACCCTGAGAACGGCACCCGGCACCACTGACTGTGATCGCTGTGCGGCCCAGGCTGAAGGGCATGCAGGAAATCACCGAACTGTTCCCGGGGCCGGACGCCGAGCGCGGCATGCGCAGGCCGCACGGCCCGCGCACGGGATCGCTCCCCAGCCGGCAGCGCCGTCGTCCGGACCGCCTTCCAGGCCGACGGCTGGGTCTCGTCCTGGCCGGCTGCGGGGTGGCGCTGCTCCCGTGGCTCGTCGTGTTGGCCACCAGCTTGCCGACCACCTTCCATACCACCCACTGGTCCGCCGCCTGGGTGGGTCTGGACGCGCTGGAGGCGGTCGGCCTGATCACCACAGGGCTGCTGGCCACCCGCGGGGATCGGCGACTGGCACCGGCCGCCGCCGCGACGGCCGCCCTGCTCACCGTCGACGCCTGGTTCGACACGATGACCGCGGCCGGCGGGAGCGAACTGCGCGCGGCGCTGGCCATGGCGTTGTTCGCAGAACTTCCGCTCGCGGCGGTATGCGCCCGCCTGACGGTCCGAGCGCTGCCCCGCACCCCATGAAACGGCGCCGTACCCCTGCGCCCGACGCGGCCTGCTGGATCTCCCGTTGCCGTGAAGGTGCCGGAGGGGCACGTCACGGTGTGACGTGCCCCTCCTTGTTGAGCGGTTGTTTACATCAGGCCGTCCCAGAACTGCTCCAGCAGGACCGACCACCAGGTCTCGGGGCCGTTGAGGGCGGCGGGGTCGACGGCCTGGAGCTGGGCCTGGAAGTCGACCGTCCAACGGCCCGCCTGATCGGGCGTCAGCCCGTAGCGCAGGCGCCACATCCGTCCGAGCAGGGCCAGCGAGCGGACGAACTCCGGTACGCCGCTGTTGACGAAGCGCGGGGCCTCCGCCCCCGGCCGCTCCAGGTCGACCGCGACCACCGCCGCCGTGCCGTACTGCACGCACAGCTGGCGCCCGTGGTCGTTGCCCAGCACCAGGTAGCCGCCGAAGTCCGGGCCGCCCGGCAGTCCGCGTTCGGCGGCCAGCTCGGCGAGGGTCGGGATCGGCCGGCCCTCCTGGGCCCGGGCCCAGAAGAACGGTGCGAAGTCGCGCGGCAGCCCGGCCCAGATCAGCATCTGGGCGACCTGCTCCGGCACGCCCTGGCGGGACACCGCGCGCGGCTCGAAGCGGAACACCGACGGCCCGAAGACCTGGGCGAGCTCACCGCCCAGCTGCTGCGGGTCGGTGGGCGGCAGCGGCACCGCACCGGCCGGCGGCGAACCCGCCGGGGGCAGCGGGACGCGGACGGTGCGCGGGCGCTGCGGGCCGGCGGCCAGCTGGTGGAGCTGGTCGAGGTGGTCCAGCAGCACGGCCATGCCGGCCTGGCGGGCCTGGTGGTCGCGGCCGTACGCGGCGGTGTGGCTGATCCGGACGTTCGGCCAGGCCGTGCGGACCATCCGCAGGCAGTAGCCGCCGGGGAGGTCGCAGGGCTCCAGGTCGGTGTGGAGTTCGAGCACCTGGTCCGGGGGCACGTTGAGGCGGCGCAGCTCGGCGAGCACCTTCACCTCGGGGTGCGGGGTGCCGGGTTCGCTGCGCTGCATGACCGTCTGCTCGGAGCCGTCCGGGCCCCGGTAGCGGACCACGGCGCTGCTGCCCGGGCCGACCGAGGGCTGGCCGGGAGCGCCCGGGCCCTGCGGGGCCGGGGCCGGGGCGGCGACGGCCGGTTCGGCGGGGGCGGCCGGAGCCGGGGCGCCGGCCGAGGCCGCGTCCGGGTAGCCGTAGCCGACCGGGGCCGCGCCCTGGAGCGGGCCGGCACCGGGGGCTCCGCCGGTGACGTCGCCGCGCAGGTCGGCCGGGGGCGGCGGGGGCGGGGCGGTCGGCGTCCGGCCCGGGGCCTGGAACGCCGCGTGGCCCGGAGGTACGGGCGGAGCGGCGGACGGACCGCGCAGGTCGGCGGGCGGCGGGGGCGGAGGAGCGGTCGGGCCGCCCCGGCCGGGGGCGCCCGGCAGGCCGTTCAGCCCGGGGACCTCGGAGGCGAGCAGGGTCGGCGCCTGCGAGGGGTCGGCCATCGGGCCCGCGCCGGGCCCGCCGGGCGGGGGCGCGAGCATGGTCGGCGCGTCCCCGGCCGGACGGCCGGAGTCCGGCGGCGTCGCGAACACCGGCGGCGGGAAGCCCCCAGGAGCCTGCGGCGGCATGCCTGCTGACGGACCACCAGGGAACGGACCGGGCGCGGCACCGTACGGCGGCGGGAAGCCACCGGGGGCCTGCGGCGGCATCCCCGCTGACGGACCACCG
>NZ_JBVJLD010000009.1:5700-24611 GCF_055584905.1 Kitasatospora sp. NPDC088742
GGCGCGGCACCGTACGGCGGCGGGAAGCCACCGGGGGCCTGCGGCGGCATCCCCGCTGACGGACCACCAGGGAACGGACCACCGGGCGGCGGCGGGAACGGACCCGGCCCACCCTGCGGCGGGAAGGCGTCCGGCCGGACACCCGCCGGAGGCGTCGCCGGGCCCGGGACCTGGCCGGCGACCTGGCCGGCGGGCTTCGACAAGGTCGGTCCTGCGTCCGGCTCCGGGGCGCCGAGGGCGAAGGCCGGCGCGGCGTCCACGCCGTCCGGCTCCGCCAGGCCGCCACCGCCACCACGAGCGCCATCAGCCGACGGTCCGTCAGCCGCGCCGGGCTCGGGCAGCGCCGCGCCCACGCCCGCGTCGGCGGCCAGGGCACCGGGCCCCGGCGGCGTCGCACCCTCCGCCGGCTCGGCCGCAGCAACCGCAGCCGTGCCCGCCGTGTCCGGCTCGCCGCCGAGGCGGGCACGTTCGGCGGCGATGGCCGCGTCCCCCGCCTCCTGGAGCCACTGCGGGGGGCTCAGCAGGAAGGAGGTGGCCTCCACCCGGCCCGGGGCGGGCTTGGCGGCACCGGCCGGGTTGGGCTCGCTCGGGGTGCCGTAGACGGCCTCGTAGCGGGCGACCACCTCGTTGACCGGGAGGGCGGGCCACAGGGTGCTGGCACCGCTCTCGCGGGCGATCACCAGCCGGGGGCCGGGGGCCGCACCGGGGTCGGCCGACGGGGTGTCGGCGGCCTCCTCCGCCCAGCAGACGTAGCCCAGGTCGAACTCCCTCACCCGGACCTCGCGTTGCCGCGAGCGCGGCACCCCCGCGTTGATCCAGTCCTCGGCCGTCTCGCGGGCCTGCGCGTACGTCACCACGCCTGCCGCACCCCTTCCGTACTCACCGGGACGGCGCGCGCGAAGCCGCCGTCGACCATCATCGCCGCCACCGTCTCCAACTCCTGGGGGCTGCCCGCCAGCCGGAGCAGGAACTCGTCGAAGTCCGCGCCGCAGGGCAGCAGCAGCCGGGCCACCCGCTGCTCGGGTGTCTCCTCCGGATCGCCCGCGTCCCGGGCGTCGTCGTACGGGCAGAACCAGACCGTGCCGACCGACTCGCCGCGCACCTTGAGGGCCAGCAGGCCGCCCTGGAGGTAGGCGATGCCCAGGTAGTCCTTGGTGAGGTGGTCGCGCAGGCACTTGTTGGCGTACACCAGGTCCTGGACCCCGTACTCCTCACTGAGGGTCAGGAACGGCTGGTCCACCAGCAGCCCGAGGCCCACGTCCAGCGCGACGCCGACCGGGGCGCGGCCGCCGGCCAGCTTGAGGAAGTCGCGGTAGGCGTCCGGCAGCGGGTGGCCGAGGCGCTGCTCGGCGCGCTGGGCCAGGTCCTCGGTGACGGCCAGCGGGTCGCCGCCGTCCAGGGCGAGCGGGAAGTGCGCCGGGCGCTGTTCCTGGAGCGGGCGGGTGCCCCGGCGGTGGTGGTCCGCGCCGGAGTGCGCCAGCCCGCCGTGGTGGCGCAGCAGCGCCTTCACCTCGACGGGCACCAGCTCCATCCGCCGCCAGCCGGGCTGCGCGCCGCCCCTGACGTGGTGCCAGGTCCAGCCGGCCGGGGTAGCCACGGCGGTGGGGAGGTCGGCCCAGAGCTGGTGGCCGTGGGTGTAGAGGGCGGCGTTGGCCGAGACGTAGTCGGTGAGCCGCATCTCGTCCACGCCGAAGCCATCCGGCGGGTCGGCCACCTCGGCGGCGGCCACGGCGTACGGGGAGAAGTCCGGCAGGCCGTCCTCGTCCACCCGCACCCCGGCCGGGTACTTCCCCGCCCTCAACGGGTCGGGAAACTGCACCACCTGCCCCGCGTACGCCCCGTTGGGCGCGGCGGTTCCGGGCCGGCCTGTCGTCATCTGGGTGCCCCCACTGGCTGCTGCGACGGATTGCTGCCCACAGCCTATGGGTACTCCCGGCCCGATCAACCGGGTCCGAGCGGACTTGACGGACCGTCGACAGGTCCCCCGTCACGGCGGCCGTCCACCCGCGCCCGGTAGGTTCGCGGCGACCACATGCCCATGAGCGAACGGGGGACGCGACACCCATGGACCGGCAACTTGACCTCGTACGGTGCTTCGAGGAGGAACGCGAGCACCTGCGCGCGGTCGCCTACCGGATGCTCGGCTCGCTGAGCGAGGCCGACGACGCCCTGCAGGAGGCCTGGCTACGGGCCGCCGCCGCCGACATCTCCGAGGTGCAGAACCTCGCCGCCTGGCTCACCACCGTGGTCGGCCGGGTCTGCCTCAACCTGCTGCGCACCCGGCGGACCCGCCGCGAGGACCCGCTGGAGTACGGGCCCGAAGGCCCCGACCAGGCGCTGGAGCGCGGCTCCGGGGCCGACCCGGAGGAGGAGGCGCTGCTCGCCGACTCGGTCGGCCTGGCCCTGCTGGTGGTGCTCGACGCGCTGACGCCCGCGGAGCGGCTGGCCTTCGTGCTGCACGACATGTTCGCGGTCCCGTTCGACGAGATCGCCCCGATGCTGGAGAAGACCCCGGCGGCGGTGCGGCAGCTCGCCAGCCGGGCCAGGCGCCGCGTGCGGGGCGCCGCCCCGGCCCCCGACCCGGACCTGACGCGGCGTCGGCAGATGGTGGACGCCTTCCTGGCCGCCACCCGGGGCGGGGACTTCGACGCCCTGCTCGCCCTCCTCCACCCGGACGTGGTGCTCCGGGCCGACCGCATGGTCATCCCGACGCCCGAGCCGGTCACCGTCTCCGGGGCTCTTCCGGTGGCACAGGGCGCGATGGCCGCGATGGCGCGGGCCCGCGCGACCGAGGTGGCGCTGGTGGACGGCACGCTCGGCCTGGTGATGGCGCCGTTCGGCCGCCTCACCGTCGTCCTGCGGTTCGCCTTCGCACCGGACGGCACCGTCGACGGCATCGAGGTCATCGCCGACCCGGCGGTCCTCGCGGGCCTGGACATCAGGCTGCCCGACTAACACCCCCAGGGGGCGCACGTGGCTGCGCCACCAGGGGCGCGAGGAACTGCGCGAGTCGGAAGGCGGCTCACCTGCGACTGAGGGCACATCAGCCAGTCGCACGTGCTGCCGTTCCCCTGCGCGCCCCGCGGCGGAGCCGCACATCAGCAGAGCCTCGCGCCCCCGCGGGGCGCAGCCCGGTGCGCCCCGCAGGGTCAGAGGGCCTTGGCCAAGGTCTCGGCGACGTGGGTCTGCTGGTCCTCCGTCAGGTGAGGGTGGAGCGGGAGGCTGAGGAGTTCGCGGGCGGCCTGCTCGGCGACCGGGAAGTCGCCCTCGCGGTGGCCGAGGTCGCGGAAGGCGGGCTGGAGGTGGACCGGGACGGGGTAGTGGATGCCCGCGCCGATGCCGGCCGCGTTGAGGGTGGCGAGGACCTCGTCCCGGCGGCCCCCGGCGATCCGGACGGCGTACAGGTGCCAGACGTGCTCGTTGCCCGGGAGGGTCTTCGGCAGGGTCACCCCGGCCAGCTCGCCGAGCAGCGCGTCGTAGCGGGCGGCGGCGGCACGCCGGGCCTCGTTCCAGGCCGGGAGCCGCCGCAGCTTGGCCCGCAGCACCACGGCCTGGATGGTGTCCAGCCGCGAGGTGAAGCCGAACCGCTCGTGGACGTACTTGCGACTGGACCCGTGGTCGCCGATCTCCCGTACCGCGGCGGCGAGTTCGGCCGAGTCGGTGACCACGGCGCCGGCGTCGCCGTAGGCGCCGAGATTCTTGCCGGGGTAGAAGCTGGTGGCGGCGAGCACGCCCCAGGAGCCGGAGACCCGGCCGTGCCGGGTGGCGCCCTGGGACTGGGCGCCGTCCTCCACCACCGGGCGGCCGTCGGCGATCTCCAGGACGTGCTCGACCGGCGCCAGCTGTCCGTTCAGGTGGACCGGCAGGTAGGCCTCGGCCCCGACCTGCGCCGCCCGCTCCGGGTCGATCAGCAGGTGCTCCGGGTCGGCGTCGACCAGCACCGGCCGCAGCCCGGCCCGGACCACCGCCTCGGCGCTGGCCACGAAGGTGTTGGCGGGGATCACCACCCGGGCGCCGGGCGGGAGTTCGAGCGCCCGCAGGGCGATCTCGATGGCGTCGGTGCCGTTGGCGGTGCCGATCGCGTGGGCGACGCCCGAGTAGGCCGCGTACTCGGCCTCGAAGGCGGCCACGTCCGGCCCCTTCACGTAGGCGCCGGAGGCGAGCACCCGGTCGATGCCCTCCCGGACCTCCTCGGCTACCTCGGCGTGGGCGGCTTGCAGGTCCACGAGCGGGATCGGGTTCATCGGACGGGCCCTTCCAGGGTCGGTTCGAGCAGAGGGTCTTCGGTGGTCTCGACGCGCAGCGGGAGGGTCCCGCCGGAGAGGCAGCGGCCGGTGCGGGCGTCCCACCGCCAGTGGTGGCGGGGGCATTCGATCACGCCGCCGGCGACCTCGGCGTATGCCAGGTCCTCCCCGGCGTGCGGGCAGTACCGCTGGAAGCGCAGCCCGTCCCGCTCCACCACGGCACCCCCGGCCCCGTCCCGCTCCCGGATCAACTGCCGTGTCTGGGACGGTTGGTGGCCGTAGCGGAGCAGGCTGAGCAGGGTGAGGTCGAAGACGTCCGGATCGCGGTGCAGGGTGAGCCGCATGGAGAGCAGCGCCTCCTCCCAGCCGGCCCGGCCGTCCAGCACCGCCCGCAGCACCCGGGGCGGGACCAGGATGGTGTAGCCGGGGTCGACCGGCTCGTCCTCCAGCTCGGCCCGTTCGGCGAGTTCGCCCAGGCCCACGCCCCAGGCGGCGCCGTCGGCCTCCAGCCGCATGCTCTGCCGGTAGCCGTCCAGCAGCGGGCGGTTGAGCCGCTGCAGCCGGTCGAAGTGCCCGGCCACCTCGGCCGCGCCGATCTCCGGCTCCGGGCCCCGGTGGTACGCCTCCCACTCGTCCCGGCGGCGCTCCCGGTAAGCGGCCAGGTAGCCGGACGGGTCGGTGTCCCAACTCCCGGGCCCGGAGGGGGCTTCGACGGTGTCACCGGGGGCGGTGCGGACCACCTCGACCCCGGGGCAGGCGGCGGCGAACTCCCCGGCCACGTCCTCCCAGTGCGGGAAGATGGTCGCCCCCCGGTCGTTGAACCGGTCCAGCTCCGGGTCGAGGAAGCAGGCCGGCCCGGCCGAGGGCAGATAGGCCCGGGCGCCGGTCAGCCGGACCTTGCGGACCAGGGTGTCCAGCAGGTCGGCCCGGACGGCCGCGGTCTTGCGGGCCATCTCCTCGGGCGGGTAGCGGTAGGCGTTCGGGTACCACATGGCCCCCGAGTACTGGGCCGCCAACAGGTCTATGCCGGTGGGGAGTTCGGACATCGGGGTGTTGCAGTCGTTCAGGTCCAGGAAGCGGTACCCGCCGAGGTCCAGCAGCAGGCCGCTGTCCTCCTTGTGACTGGTGTCCAGGTACACGGTGGCCACCGCGTCCGGCCCCAGCCGGTGCGACTCCCGGTGGCCGAGCAGCACCTGGTCCCCGAACCCCATCCGGGCCAGCCGGCGCCGCAGCGACTGCGAACGGTACCGGGGCACCAGCACCGTGACCTCGCGGGAGAGCTGTGCCAGCAGCCGCTCGTCGAAGTGGTCCTCGTGGGTGTGCGAGACGTACAGGTAGTCGTACCGGCCGCCGGCCACCTCGGGCAGCAGCGGCCGGTTGTCGGGGTACGGGAACCAGGCGTCCAGGAACGCCGGGTGGAACCACGGGTCGATCAGGATCCGCAGCCCGGCGTGCTCGACCACGAAGCCCGCGTGGCCGAGGTGCCTGATCACCGTCACCCGACGATCTCCCGCAGGGCCGCGACGACGGTGTCCTGCTGCTCCTCGGTCAGCGAGTGGTAGAGCGGCAGGATCAGCGAACGGCTGGTCAGCAGCTCGGTGTTGGGCAGCTCCACCCGGGCCGCCCCCTTGTACGGGAGCTCCAGGTGGGCCGCCATGATCCCGCGCCGGGCCGAGATCCCCTTCTCCGCCAGCCGGGCCAGCACCTCGGTGCGGTCCGGGGCGTCCTCGGGGAGCAGCAGCCAGCACGCCTGGAAGTTGGACGTGCCGTGCGGCGGGTCCGCCACCAGCCGCTCCCCCAGCGGTCCGAGCGACTCCCGGTAACGGGCCGCCAGTTCACGGCGCCGGGCGACCATCGCCGGCAGCTTGCCGAGCTGCACCAGGCCGATCGCGGCCTGGATGTCGGTCATCCGGAAGTTGTAGCCGACCTCGTCGTACGTCTCCACCACACTGGCCCCGCCACTGGCCGCGTGCCGGTCGGCCGCCGAGACGCTCATCCCGTGCTCGCGCAACCGCCGCAGCCGGGCGGCGAGTTCGCCGTCCTGGCAGGTCACCATGCCGCCCTCGCCGGTGGTCAGCAGCTTGCGCGGGTGGAACGAGTACGCGGCGATGGCGGCGCCGCCGCCCACCGGACGGCCGTTCAGCAGCGAGCCGGCGCCGCAGGCGGCGTCCTCCACCACGGTGATGCCGCGGCCCGCGACCAGCGCCTCGATCGCGGGCAGGTCCACCGGGACGCCGCCCTGGTCCACCACGATCACGGCCTTGGTGCGGTCGGTGAGCAGCGGCTCGACCGTCTCCGGGATGAGGTTCCCGGAGGAGATCTCCACATCGGCGAAGACCGGGGTGGCACCGAGGTAGGTGACGGCGTTGGCGGTGGCGATGAAGGAGAACGACGGCACCACCACCTCGTCGCCCGGGCCCACCCCGGCCCCGATCAGGGCCAGTTGGAGGGCGGTCGTGCAGGACGAGACGGCGACCGCGTGCGGCACGCCGAGGTACTCGGCGAACGCCCGCTCGAACTCGGCCACCCTCGGCCCTTGGGCCACCCAGCCCGAGCGCACCGCTTCGGCGGCGGCCAGGGCTTCTTCTTCGCCGAGCCAGGGGATCATCACGGGAATGCTGGACACGGACGTTAGCTCCCTCAGGGGCGCGAGGAACTGCGCGAATCGGAAGGCCACGCGCGTTCGGTCGCTTCGAAGTGGTTCAGTTGCAGGTGCCGCGGTCTGACGGCGGGAAGACGGCTGGGCGCGCAGTTCCTCGCGCCCCTATCGGGCCGCGGTCCACCAGGTGACGAGCTTGCGGAGGCCGTCCTCCAGGCCGAGCTCCGGCTTCCAGCCCAGGTCGCGCTCGGCCGCCGAGATGTCCGCCAGACGCCGCGTCACACCGCCCGCGGTCTCCCGCTCCGGCCCGTGCTCGACGTCCAACTCCGAGTCCATCGCCGCCAACAGCGCGTCCGCCAGCCCGCGCAGCGAGACCTCCGAGGCCGAGGCGATGTTGTAGACCCGGTCCGTCACCGGGGCCGCCGCCGCGAGCAGGTTGGCCCGGGCGATGTCCTCGGTGTAGACGAAGTCCATGGTCTGGGCGCCGTCGCCGAAGATCAGCGGGGGCTGCCCGGCGGTGATCCGCTCCATCCAGCGGATGAAGACCTCGGTGTACTTGCCGTGCACGTCCATCCGGGGGCCGTACACGTTGAAGTACCGGAGCGCGACGTAGTCCAGCCCGTACATCGCGTGGAAGGACCGCAGCAGGCCCTCGTTGAAGACCTTGGCCGCCCCGTACAGGGTGTCGTTGTTGTAGGGGTGCTGGGTCTCCGGCGTCGGGAAGACGTCCGCGAGCCCGTACACCGAGGCGGTCGACGAGGCCACGACCTTCTTCACGCCGCACTCCGCCGCGGCCTCGACCACGTCGAAGGTCCCGTCCACCATGATCTCCAGCGCCAGCCGCGGCTCGGTCGCGCACTGGGTGATCCGGATCGCGGCCAGGTGGAACAGCAGGTCGGTGTCGTCACCCAGCAGCTCCCGCAGCAGCGCCCGGTCCCGGATGTCGCCGTCCACCACCCGCAGTTGGCCCGGGGCGGCGGCGGCCTCGGCGTCCGCCAGGTTGGCCATCCGGCCGCGGACGAAGTTGTCCAGGACCACGACCTCGCGGGCCCCGGCGGCGATCAGCTGGTCGACCACGGTGGAGCCGATGGTGCCGGCACCTCCGGTGACCAGGCAGCGGGAACCCTCGATCGGTACGGCGTTCATCGGGCGGTGGCCCTCTCCTGTGCGGTGATCAGTTCTACGTCGTCGGAGGAGGCGTTCACCGGCACGGTGGCGCCGCCGAGTTCCAGGCTGCGCGAGGCGGCGTGCAGCAGTCTGAGGACCCGCAGGCCGGAGCGGCCGTCGGTGAGCGGGGCCCGGCCCTCGGTGATGGCGGCCGCGAACTCGGCCATCACGTTGCGCAGGGCCTCCTGCTCGACCAGCGCGGGCGCGACCATCTCGCCGACCCGGTAGGAGATCTGCGCCTGGTGCCGGATGGCGTCGGTGAGCTCGTCCGGCGGGGTGAGGTCCACGCCGCGGTCGTGCACGGCGAGGCGGGCCTGCGGGTTGAGGTCGTCCCAGACCAGGGTGCGGCGGGAGCCGCCGATCATGGTGGTGCGGACCTTGGTCGGCGAGAGCCAGTTGACGTGGCAGTGGGCCAGCGCGCCGTTGGACAGACGCACCGTCAGGTAGGCGACGCAGGCCCGGCCCGCGCCGATCGGGTCGGCGCCCTGGGCGCTCACGCCGACCGGCTCGACGCCCGGGGGCAGCACGAAGTCGAGGATGGAGAGGTCGTGCGGGGCGAGGTCCCAGAGCACGTCCACGTCCGGCTGGACCAGCCCGAGGTTGATCCGCACCGAGTCGAAGAACTGCACGTCCCCGATCTCGCCGCCGTGCACCAGCTCACGGATCCGGCGCACCACCGGGGTGTAGCAGAAGGTGTGATCGGTCATCAGCACCAGGCCGCGGGCCTCGGCCAGCTCGCAGAGCTCGGCGGCCTCCTCGACCGAGGTGGTGATCGGCTTCTCCACCAGCACGTGCTTGCCCGCCTCCAGGGCGGCCCGCACCAGCTTGTAGTGGCCGGCGGCCGGGGTGGCGATGGCCACCGCGTGCACCCGCTCGTCCTCCAGCACCTCCTCGAAGGAGGTGGTGGGCCGCACCGTGCTGTAGTCGCCCAGGACCCGGCGGGACTTGGCCCCGTCCAGGTCGCACAGCCAGTGCAGCCGCATGGCGGCGGTCTGCTGGGCGTTGCGGACCAGGTTCGGCCCCCAGTACCCCGCGCCGATCACGGCCATGCCGATCCGCTCGGCCGTCCGAGGTCCGGGAACGCCCGGCGTCTCCACATGCTCGCCCGGCGCCTCGTGCGCCTCCTGGCCTGCTGAGTTCGTCATCGCAAGACCCCCCTTGCCCGACAGTCCGAGGGCACTCGTCGTGGCCGCTCACCGATCACCCTGCGGACGGCGGCCCGGCCCTGGTGCGGAACGCTATCGGCTGCCATCGGCGCTCGGGGGCCGAATCGGGAAACCGTGTGGGAATGGTGAAGCGTGGCGGGGCGCGCACCCCCCGGCGTCCGCTCTGTCGGCGGCATTTGGCAGTCTTGGGGGCTGTGTGGCGCACCGGGGCGCCACCCGCCGAGGGGCGGACGGCCAGGTGAGGAGCAGTCATGGAGCAGTCCGATCAGGCCCCGACGCTGCGCCACCACCGTGACAGCCTGCTGCCCGCGGTGGCCGCCGCGCTCTCGCTGAAGAACGGCACCGTGCACACCCTGGCCGGGCACAAGCCGGACGAACTGCCCGAACTGCACCCGCTGGTCGGGGAGTTCCTGGACGGGCTGCCGCTGGACCAGCGCGAGCGCTTCCTCGGGCGCTGCCCGGAGGCGGTGCTGCTCTCCCGGTACCTGACCGAGGTGGACGCCAACCGCTCCAAGCGGTCCGCGCGCAAGCCGCTCGGCCTGCCCGAGGCCCGCAAGGCACTCAAGGGCTCCCGGCTCACCACCGTCCGGATCCGCGAGGAGGGCGATCCGGCGCACGGCACGCACGCGCCGCCCTGCCGGTCCTGCGAGCCGCTGCTGGCCCACTTCCAGGTGGCCAGCGTGGCCGTCGGCCCGACCGCCCCGTGAGTCCCCACGTCCCGTCAGTCTGGAGCCCGCACTGAACTCCGCCGTCCGCACCCAGCCCCGCTTCCCCGCCGACGTGGCCGCCGAGCTCAAGCAGGCCGGCTGGCACCCCGGCCGCTGGCAGATCCGGCAGGCCGAGGAGTGGGCCGACGCGCTGGTCGCGCACGGCGATCCGCAGGGTGTGCAGCACTCGGTCTTCCCGGCCGCGATCGAGGCCTGGGCCGAGTTCGGCGGCCTGGCCTTCGACCTCTCCGGGGCCGGGCGGGAGATCGCCCGGACCCCCTTCCTGCTCGACCCGCGCTGCGGTCTGCACCAGCCGCGCACCCTGGCCGACCTGGGCCGGGCGCTCGGCCGCCGGGTCGCCCCGCTGGGCGAGGAGTCGTACGGGCAGGCGCTGCTGGCCCTGGACGAGGACGGCCGGGTGTACAGCCTGGACCACGCCGGCGAGTGGTACCTGGGCCGCTCGGTGGACCAGGCGGTCGGCGCCCTGGTGCTCGGCCTGCGGCCCGAGCGGCTGCTCCCCTGACGGTCCGACACCATCCGTCGGCACGTGCCACTTCCGCCGATCCCTTCCCACGAGTGCACCGCAGCCACCACACTTTCCCCACACATCTGCACCAGGGGGCCCGGTGGAACGTCAGCCACTCTTCGACAACGCCAAGTTCGCGGCGGTCGCGCTGGTGGTCTGCGCCCACACCTGGATGCCGCTGCTGGCCGCCGACCGGACGGTCGGCGCCGTGGTGCTCACCGTCGCCGCCTTCGCCATGCCGGTCTTCATCACCCTGTGCGGCTACTTCGCGCGGCCCCGCCCCGGCCGCCCCCAGGTGGACGGCGCCCGGCTGATCGCCCAGCTGGTGGTGCCGTACCTGGTCTTCCAGGTGCTCTACAACGTGGTCGGCATGGTGCTGGAGCGGAAGCTCGAGCCGATACCCCTGCTGGAGCCGCGCTGGCTCACCTGGTTCCTGCTCTCGCTGCTGCTCTGGCGGCTCAGCGTCCCGCTCTGGACGGCGCTGCGCCACCCGCTGCCGGTGGCGGTACTGATCGCCCTCGGCTCCGGCGCGCTGCACGCCTTCCCGGCCGAGCTGGCGCTCGGGCGCACCCTGGGCTTCCTGCCCTGGTTCGTGCTCGGCCTGGTGCTGCGGCCCGGCCACTTCGAGCTGCTGCACCGTCAGGCGGTCCGCCGGCTGGCCCCGTTCGGCCTGCTGCTCACCTTCGCGGTGGTCTGGGCGGCCCACCCGTACCTGCTGGACAGCGGCTGGCTGGAGTACACCGGCACCGCCGCCCAGCTCCGGGTCGGCTACCCGGTCTGGCTGGCCGTCAGGATCGGCCTGGGGCTGCTCTCGCTGCTGGCCGCCGCCTCGTTCCTGGCCGTGGTCCCGGCCCGGCGGCTGCGCTGGACCTCGCTGGGCGCCGCCTCGCTCTACGTCTACCTGCTGCACGGACTGCCGCTGAAGGCCCTCCAGGCGAGCGGGGTCTACCACGCCCGGGTGCTGCGGCACGCCTGGACGGCGCTGCCGCTGTACGGCGCCTTCGCGCTCGGCCTCGCCGTCCTGCTCGCCCTGCCGGTCACCGTCCGGCTGCTGCGCCCGCTGGTGCGGCCGCCGGTCGAGCGGCTGCTACGCCAGTCTGCTGTCCTGCACCGCGAGGCGTGACGGGAGCAGCGCCTCGACCCGGAAGCCGCCGTCCGCCTCCGGCCCGGCGGCGAAGGTGCCGCCCAGGGCCAGCACCCGCTCCTCCATCCCGACCAGCCCGTTCCCCCCGCTGGGCAGCCCGGCCCGCTTGGCCGCCCCGCCCGGGCACTCGTTCAGCACCACGACCCGCACCCCGTTGGGCACGTACGCCAGCAGCACCGTGACCCTGGCCCCGCCGGCGTGCTTGTGGGCGTTGGTGAGCCCCTCCTGCACCACCCGGTACGCGGTCCGCTCCGCCTCGGTGCCGTACGGCAGCCGGCTGCCGCTCACCGTCAGGGTGACCAGCATCCCGGCCGCCTCCGACTGCTCGACCAGCCCGGGCAGCCCGGCCAGGTCGTCCCCCGCGCCGACGCGCTCCTCGGACATCCGCAGCACCCCGAGGATCTCGCGCAGCTCGTTCAGCGCCTGCCGCCCGACCTCGCCCATCAGCTTGGCGCTCTGCTGCGCCTTCTCCGGGTCCTTGGCGACGATCCGCTCCAGCGCCCCGGCGTGCACCACCATCAGGGAGACCCGGTGCGCCACCACGTCGTGCATCTCCCGGGCGATCCGGGTGCGCTCCTCCAGCCGGGCCCGGCGGGCGCGCTCCTGGGCCTGCTCGGCCAGCAGGTCGAGCTCGGTCTCCAGGCCGTGCGCCCGGTCCTTGAGGCTCTCCACCAGCCGCCGCCGGGCCCCCAGGTAGAGGCCGGTCACCACCGGCGGCACCGTCACGCCGACCGAGACCAGCACCGCGATCAGCACCAGCACCCAGACCGGCGGGGTCGTCTCGTCCGGCGGCGCCGGCTCGAACATGCCGAACAGCACCACCGCGACGGTCTCCGCGAAGGCCAGCGCGGACAGGGATATCACCCGCCCCCGTCTGGACGGCCACTCCCAGGTGGCCGCCAGGGTGTACAGCGACACCACCAGCAGCACCACGCCGAAGGACCCCGGCACGAACAGCAGCGCCAGCACCACCGGCACGGCCGGCCAGCGCCGCCGCACCACCAGCGAGGCCCCGCAGAGCGCGCCCACCACCGCGGTGGCCACCGCCAGCGGCGTGGACCAGCCGAACTTCTGCTCCGCCGTGGTGAAGGCCCCGGCGGCACACTCCAGGGCGGCCAACACGGCCAGCCCGACATCCAGCACCACGCTGCGGCGCCGCCCCCACCACCAGAGTGATCGGCCCGGCCCGCCCCCGTCCGGCGAGTTGCTCATGCCGCTCAGCCTATGGCAGCGCCCAGACGCCGGGCACCCGAGTAACGGCCCGCCAGCGGGGCGACCTGACAAGGTCGGACCCGCTCCGTACGGTCGGGGCACGTGCGGACACCAACCATCCCCTCGGGACAACGGCCGGACCCGGCCGGAGGCAACCCGTCCCAGGACCCGCAGTGTCCGGCATTCGGTTACCCGGGTGAGACGGCACCGGGTGCCACCTATGCTGGTCGCGTCGGACAGCGAGGTCCGCGCGAGCCGTTGCCGAACCCCCCACCACCACAGGGAGCCAGCCGTGACCGCTCCGGTCCCCACCTCGGCGGAGAACCCGAATCCGATCGCCGACAACGCCGCCCTGCGCGCGGACATCCGTCGCCTGGGCGACCTGCTGGGCGAGACCCTGGTCCGCCAGGAGGGCCCCGAACTGCTCGGTCTGGTCGAACAGGTACGCCTGCTCAGCCGCACCGACGGCGAGGCCACCGCCGAGCTGCTCTCCGGGATCGACCTGGAGACCGCCGCCAAGCTGGTCCGGGCCTTCTCCACCTACTTCCATCTGGCCAACGTCACCGAGCAGGTGCACCGAGGCCGCGAGTTCGCCACCCGCCGGGCCAAGGAGGGCTCGCTGCTGGCGCAGACCGCCGACCAGCTGGCCGAGGCGGACCCCAAGCACCTGGCGGACACCCTGGCCAACCTGGCGGTCCGCCCGGTCTTCACCGCGCACCCGACCGAGGCCGCCCGCCGCTCGGTGCTCAACAAGCTGCGCCGGATCGGCGAGCTGCTGGAGCGCATCCACGCCGAGCGGGCCGCCTCCGGCACCGACCCGGTCCGGCAGAGCTCGGCCAAGCGCCAGGCCGACCGCCGGCTGGCCGAGGTGATCGACCTGCTCTGGCAGACCGACGAGCTCCGGATCGCCCGCCCCGAGCCCACCGACGAGGCCCGCAACGCCGTCTACTACCTGGACGAGCTCTACCGCGAGGCCGTCCCCGAGGTGCTGGAGGAGCTGCACGAGGAGCTGGCCCGGGTCGGCCTCTCCCTCCCCGAGGGCGTCCGCCCGCTGACCTTCGGCACCTGGATCGGCGGCGACCGCGACGGCAACCCGAACGTCACCCCGGCCGTCACCTGGGACGTGCTCAACCTCCAGCACGAGTACGGCATCAAGGACGCCCTGGCCGCCGTCGACGACCTGCGCAGCTCGCTCTCCACCTCGGTCCGGCTCGCCGGCGCCTCGGAGGAGCTGCTCGCCTCGCTCGACGCCGACCTGCGGGTGCTGCCCGAGCTGAGCCCCCGCTACAAGCGGATGAACGCCGAGGAGCCGTACCGGCTCAAGGCCACCTGCGTCCGGCTCAAGCTGGAGAACACCCGCGAGCGCCTGGCCGCCGGCACCCCGCACGTCCCGGGCCGCGACTACCTCGGCACCCGCGAGCTGGTCGCCGACCTCAAGCTCATCCAAGACTCGCTGCGCGCCCACCGCGGCGGCCTGATCGCCGACGGCCGGCTGGCCCGCGCCATCCGCACCGTCGAGGCCTTCGGTCTCCAGCTCGCCACCATGGACGTCCGCGAGCACGCCGAGGCCCACCACCACGCCCTCGGCCAGCTCTTCGACCGGCTCGGCGAGGAGGCCTGGCGCTACGCCGACATGCCGCGCGAGTACCGCCAGAAGCTGCTCGCCAAGGAGCTCCGCTCCCGCCGCCCGCTGGCCCCCACCCCGGCCCCGCTGGACCCGGCCGGGACCAAGACCCTGGGCGTCTTCAACACCATCCGCGAGGGCTTCGAGCGCTTCGGCGACGAGATCGTGGAGAGCTACATCATCTCCATGTGCCAGGGCGCCGACGACGTCTTCGCCGCCACCGTGCTGGCCCGCGAGGCCGGTCTGATCGACCTGCACGCCGGGATCGCCACCATCGGCATCGTGCCGCTGCTGGAGACCACCGACGAGCTCCAGCAGGCCGACCGAATCCTCGACGAGATGCTCTCCGACCCCTCCTACCGCCTGCTGGTCTCGCTCCGCGGCGACGTCCAGGAGGTCATGCTCGGGTACTCGGACTCCTCCAAGTTCGGCGGCATCACCACCTCCCAGTGGGAGATCCACCGCGCCCAGCGCCGGCTGCGCGACGTGGCCCACCGCTACGGCATCCGGCTGCGCCTCTTTCACGGCCGCGGCGGCACCGTCGGCCGCGGCGGCGGCCCCTCGCACGAGGCCATCCTGGCCCAGCCCTGGGGCACCCTGGAGGGCGAGATCAAGGTGACCGAGCAGGGCGAGGTCATCTCCGACAAGTACCTGCTCCCCTCCCTCGCCCGGGAGAACCTGGAGCTGACCATCTCGGCCACCCTGGCCGCCTCCGCCCTGCACACCTCCCCGCGCCAGGCCCCCGAGGAGCTGGCCCGCTGGGACGCCGCGATGGACCAGGTCTCCGAGGCCGCGCACACCGCGTACCGCGCCCTGGTCGAGCAGGAGGACCTGCCGAAGTACTTCTTCGCGGCCACCCCGGTCGACCAGCTGGCCTCCCTGCACCTGGGCTCCCGCCCGTCCCGCCGCCCCGACTCCGGCGCCGGCCTGGACGGCCTGCGGGCCATCCCGTGGGTGTTCGGCTGGACCCAGTCCCGGCAGATCGTGCCCGGCTGGTACGGCGTCGGCTCCGGCCTGGCCGCCGCCCGCGAGGCGGGCCTGGGCGACGTGCTGGACGAGATGCACGGCCAGTGGCACTTCTTCCGCAACTTCCTGTCCAACGTCGCCATGACGCTGGCCAAGACCGACCTGCGGATCGCCCGGCACTACGTCGAGCAGCTCGTCCCGGCCGAGCTGCGCCACGTGTTCGACCAGATCGTGGCCGAGCACGAGCTGACCCTGCGGGAGGTGCTCCGCCTCACCGGTGAGGGCGAACTCCTGGAGCACAACGAGGTGTTGAAGCAGACCTTCCAGGTCCGCGACGCCTACCTCGACCCGATCTCCTACCTCCAGGTCGCCCTGCTCCGCCGCCAGCGCGAGCTGGTCGCCCAGGGCCGCGACGAGGACCCGCTGCGCGCCCGCGCGCTGCTGCTGACCGTCAACGGCATCGCCGCCGGCCTGCGCAACACCGGCTGACGGAGGGTCAGAACGCGAGGGCGGCCCGGGACTTCCCGGGCCGCCCTCGCGGCGTTTCGGTGGACCGCCGGCTCAGTGGACGGTCGGCTGCCCGGCCCTGCGGCGCCGCAGCCACATCGCGGCACCGCCGGCCGCGACCACCAGGCCGCCGCCAACCGCGTACAGCCCGGAGCTGCCCTCCAGGTCGACGTCGTTCGGCCCGGGGAACTGGGCCGCGGCGGGCTCGGGCGTCGCCACCGGGCTCCCGGCCGGCTCGGCCGCCTGCGCCAGCGGCGCGCTCAGCGCGGTGACCAGCAGTGCCGTCCCGCCGACCAGTCGACCGACCCGGACCCGCTTCGACCGAACCACGACCCTTACCCCCTGTACCGACCCCTCAACCCTGTGCACAGGTCGACGCTATCGGATCGGACGGGTCGTTCCCACACCGTTTTCGGAACGATCAAGCAAGCGTTGTACGACCGTTGCGCAAACCAGGCCCGCCTCTTGACGGACCGTCAGGAGTTGTAGGTGGACTGGGCGCGCTCCAGACCCTCCGTCAGCAGCGCCTCCACCGCGTCGGCGGAACGGTCCACGAACCAGTCCAGCTCCTTGCGCTCGGTGGACGAGAAGTCCTTGAGCACGAAGTCCGCCACCTCCATCCGGCCCGGCGGCCGGCCGATGCCGCAGCGGATCCGGTGGTAGTCCGGACCGAGCGACTTGGTGATGGACTTCAGGCCGTTGTGCCCGTTGTCGCCGCCGCCGAGCTTGAGCCGCAGGGTGGCGTAGTCGATGTCCAGCTCGTCGTGGACCGCCACCACCGCACCGGTGGGCACCTTGTAGAAGTCCCGCAGCGCGGTGACCGGCCCGCCGGAGAGGTTCATGAAGGTCATCGGCTTGGCCAGCACCACCCGCCGGCCGCCGATCCGCCCCTCGGCGGTCTGTGCCCGGCTCTTGTGCGCCTTGAACCGGGCACCCATCCGCTGGGCCAGCAGGTCGGCCACCATGAAGCCGATGTTGTGCCGGTTCCGGGCGTACTGCTCCCCCGGGTTGCCGAGGCCCACGACCAGCCACGGACCGTCGTAGTCGTTCATGTACCGCTCCTCCTGATTCGCTTCGGCCATCATCCCGGACACACCGCTGCCCCGGTCACTCCGAACGGAGTGACCGGGGCAGCGGTCAGACGCGGGGTGCGACTCAGGCGGACGCCTCGGCGGCGGCCTCGGCGTCGGCGTCGGCCTGCGAGGCCTGGGCGCCGATGACCTGGAGCACGACGGTGTCGGCGTCGACGGCGAGCTTGGTGCCCTTGGGCAGCTCGATCTCACCGGCGGTGATCGAGGCACCGGCCTCCAGGCCCGCGATCGAGACGGTGACCGACTCGGGCAGGTGGGTGGCCTCGGCCTCGACCGGGAGGGAGTTCAGCACGTGCTCGAGCAGGTTGCCACCGGCGGCCAGCTCACCCTCGGTGTGGACCGGGATCTCGACGGTGACGGTCTCGCCGCGCTTCACCAGCAGCAGGTCGACGTGCTCGATCGAGCGCTTGATGGCCTCGCGCTGGACGGCCTTCGGCAGGACGTACTCGTCCTTGCCGTCGATCGGGACGACCAGCAGGGCGTTCGGGGTCTTGAGGGCCATCATCAGGTCGTGGCCGGGCAGGTTCAGGTGAACCGGGGCGAGGCCGTGGCCGTAGACGACACCGGGGACGAAGCCGGCGCGACGGGCGCGACGGGCGGCACCCTTGCCGAACTCGGTGCGGGACTCGGCGGCAAGGCGGATCTCGGACACGTCTGCTCCTCATGAAGGTCCGGGTGCAGACAAGCGAAAACCGCCGAAGCCACACCCACAAATACGCTGGGGGTTCGCTCGGCGGCGGAGACGACGGACCGTGAGGTCAGCGCGTCGATCACGGACGCGGCACCGTTTTGGCGCACAGCATCCCTCGCCGAGCAGTTCTCATGAGTCTAACCGGACAGCTCGTCAACCGTGAAATCGGCCCCCCACCGTGAACGGTGGGGGGCCGATTGTCGCTGACGAGTCGTCAGCAGGGACGTTTCTCCGGGATCAGTGGACGCCCTCGAACAGGCTGGTGACCGAACCGTCCTCGAAGACCTCCTTGATCGCGGCGGCGATCGAGGGGGCGATCGAGAGGGTGGTCACCTTGTCCATCTGGAGCTCCTGCGGGGTGGGCAGGGTGTTGGTGAAGACGAACTCGCTCACCCGGGAGTTCTTCAGGCGGTCGGCGGCCGGGCCGGAGAGCACGCCGTGGGTGGCGGCCACGATGACGTCGGCGGCGCCGTTGTCGAAGAGCGCGTCGGCGGCGGCGCAGATGGTGCCGGCCGTGTCGATCATGTCGTCGACCAGGACGCAGATCCGGTCCTTGACGTCACCGACGACCTGGGCCGACAGGATGGTGTTGGCCTGGGTCAGGTCACGGCGCTTGTGGATGACGGCCAGCGGGGCGCCCAGCCGGTCGCACCACTGGTCGGCGACCTTCACGCGGCCGGCGTCCGGGGAGACGATGGTCAGCTTGGAGCGGTCGCTGACCCGGTCGCCGACGTAGTCGGCCAGCATCGGCAGGGCGAACAGGTGGTCCACCGGGCCGTCGAAGAAGCCCTGGATCTGCGCGGTGTGCAGGTCCACCGCCATCAGGCGGTCGGCACCGGCGGTGCGCAGCAGGTCGGCGACCAGCCGGGCCGAGATGGGCTCGCGGCCGAGGTGCTTCTTGTCCTGACGGGCGTAGCCGTAGAACGGGAGGATCGCCGTGATGGAGCGGGCCGAGGCCCGCTTCAGCGCGTCGATCATGATCAGCTGCTCCATGATCCACTGGTTGATCGGAGCCGTGTGGCTCTGCATCACGAAGCAGTCCGCCCCCCGGGCGGAATCCAGGAAGCGGACGTAGATCTCACCGTTGGCGAAGTCGAGGGCCTTGGTGGGGACCAGTTCGGTACCGAGCTCCTGGGCCACCTCCTCCGCCAGCTGGGTGTGGGCACGGCCGGAGAAGAGCCGAAGCTTCTTCTCACCCGACGTCGTGATCCCGCTCACTGAACCGTCTCCTCGCGTTGCTGCCGCATGGCCTCGCCGCACCGCGCCC
>NZ_JBVJLD010000009.1:24709-26613 GCF_055584905.1 Kitasatospora sp. NPDC088742
CAGGCCCGGGCGCGGTGGTCGACGAGTGGATGGGGGTACGCCCAGAACACGGGCCAGGGAGCCCAGTGGCGCACGTATGTACTCCAGGTTACGCGCTGGCCCGCGAAGCGTCCGCCCCGGGACCACCCTGCAAGATCCCCGGTGGGCCGTTCGGGTCCCTCAGGACTCCTGCGTCCCGGCCGCCTCGGCGGCCTTGGCCGAATCCGTACCCGGGCGCTTGCGGGCCACCCAGCCCGCGATGTTGCGCTGCTGGGCGCGCGAGACGCCGAGTGCGCCGGCGGGCACGTCGTTGGTGATGACCGAGCCGGCGGCGGTGTAGGCGCCGTCACCGACCGTCACCGGGGCGATGAACATGTTGTCGGACCCGGTGCGGCAGTGGGCGCCGATGGTGGTCCGGTGCTTGTTCACGCCGTCGTAGTTGACCGTGACGGAGGCCGCGCCGATGTTGCTGTGGGCGCCGATGGTGGCGTCGCCGATGTAGGAGAGGTGCGGCACCTTGGCGCCCTCGCCGAGCTCGGAGTTCTTGATCTCCACGTAGGTGCCGGCCTTGGCCTTGCGGGCCAGCCTGGCGCCGGGGCGCAGGTAGGCGTACGGGCCGACCTGGGCCAGCTCGCCGATCTCGGCGCCGACCGAGGTGGTGTTGCTCACCGTGGCGCCGGCGCCGACGGTGGTGTCGGTCAGGGTGGAGTTCGGGCCGACCTCGCAGCCCTCGCCCAGGTGGGTGGCGCCGTGCAGCTGGGTGCCGGGCAGCACCACCGCGTCCGGCTCGTACGTCACCTGGACGTCGAACCAGGTGGTGGCCGGGTCGACCACGGTGACCCCTTCGCGCATCGCGCGCTCGACCAGACGGGCGTTCAGGATCCGGCGGGCCTCGGCCAGCTGGACCCGGTCGTTGATGCCGAGCACGTCGCGGTGGTCGGCGGCGACCACGGCGCCGACCCGGTGGCCGGCCGTGCGGAGGATCTCCAAGGTGTCGGTGAGGTACTCCTCGCCCTGCGAGTTGTCGGTGGTGACCTTGGCCAGGGCCTCGCCGAGCAGCTCGGCGTCGAAGGCGAACACCCCGGAGTTGATCTCGCGGACGGCCCGCTGGGCCTCGGTGGCGTCCTTCTCCTCGACGATGGCCGCCACCGCGTCGGAGGCGTCCCGCAGGATCCGGCCGTAGCCGGTGGAGTCGGGGACCTCGGCGGTGAGGACGGTGGCCGCGTTGCCCTGCTCCGCGTGGGCGGCGACCAGGGCGGCCAGGGTGGCGCCGGTGAGCAGCGGGGCGTCGCCGGTGGTGATCACCACGGTGCCGCTCGGGCGCTCGCTGCGGGCGGCCAGCTCGGCGAGCGCGGTGCGCACGGCGTGGCCGGTGCCGTTCTGCTCCAGCTGCACGGCGGTGGAGACGTCCGGGTACCGCTCGGCCAGGTGCGCCAGGACCAGCTCGCGCTGGTGGCCGACCACCACGACCAGCTGCCGGGGCGTCAACTCCTGGGCGGCGGCGACCGCGTGGCCGACCAGGGTCCGGCCGCAGATCGGGTGCAGCACCTTGGGCAGCGTCCTGGACTTCATCCGCGTCCCGCCGCCGGCGGCGAGCACGATCACGGCTGCAGGGGTGTTGGCGCTCACGCGGGAGGCTCCTCGGGTCGGCAGGGAGGGGATCGCCCCGAGCCGCGGCACTCCGCACGGCCGCACCCGGGCTGCTCAGAGACTATCGGGACATCCTGGCTGAAAACCCGTCAGCCTCCGGCCGGGGCACCGGCCGAAGGCTGACTGAACGGCTCCCGGAGGAGGATTCGAACCCCCATAAGCTGGACCAAAACCAGCTGTCCTGCCCTTAGACGATCCGGGAAGGGCGGTCACCGCGCCGGTGTCCCGGCGCGCGGTCCACAGCCTACGGGGTGCGGCGCCGCACATCCACCACC
>NZ_JBVJLD010000009.1:26712-59618 GCF_055584905.1 Kitasatospora sp. NPDC088742
TCCTGCCCTTAGACGATCCGGGAAGGGCGGTCACCGCGCCGGTGTCCCGGCGCGCGGTCCACAGCCTACGGGGTGCGGCGCCGCACATCCACCACCTTCGCCGCCTCTGCCCCGCCCCTTCGCAGCCCCCGGGCCGCTCCCGACACGTCTTCCCATCCGGGGCGGCATTACTTACGATGCCGTAGGTTACGGCTACGTAGGTAGCCCCTTCCCTCGAGGACCCTCATGACGATCCAGGCCAGCGAAGCGCCCCCCGGAGCCGCCGCCGTCGCCGCCACCCAGCTGTCCGCCACCCGGGGCGGCGAGCAACAGGGCCTCGCCGAGCGGATCACGCTCGGCCTCTTCATCGGGGTGCCGTTCCTGACCCTGCTGGCCGCCGTGCCGGTGGCCTGGGGCTGGGGCCTCGGCTGGACCGACCTGGCGATCATGACGGTGATGTACTTCGTGGCCTGCCACGGCATCACGGTCGGCTTCCACCGCTACTTCACCCACGGCTCGTTCAAGGCCAAGCGCCCGCTGGTGATCGCCATGGCGATCGCCGGCAGCCTGGCCATCGAGGGTCCGCTGGTGCGCTGGGTGGCCGACCACCGCAAGCACCACCAGTTCAGCGACAAGGAGGGGGACCCGCACTCCCCCTGGCGCTACGGCGAGTCGGTGCCCGCGCTGATGAAGGGCCTCTGGTGGGCCCACCTGGGCTGGCTCTTCGACGAGGAGCAGACGCCGCAGATGAAGTACGCCCCCGACCTGGTGAACGACCCGGTGATAAGGGCGATCTCCCGGCTGTTCTGGCTCTGGACGCTGATCTCGATGCTGATCCCGCCGGTGATCGGCGGCCTGGTCTCGATGAGCTGGCAGGGCGCGCTGACCGCCTTCTTCTGGGGCTCGCTGGTCCGGGTCGGGCTGCTGCACCACGTCACCTGGTCGATCAACTCGATCTGCCACGCGATCGGCGAGCGCCCGTTCAAGTCCCGGGACCGCTCCGGGAACGTCTGGTGGCTGGCCGTGCTCTCCTGCGGCGAGTCCTGGCACAACCTGCACCACGCCGACCCGACCTCGGCCCGGCACGGGGTGCTCCGCGGCCAGGTGGACTCCTCCGCCCGGCTGATCCGCTGGTTCGAGCAGCTCGGCTGGGCCCGGGACGTCCGCTGGCCCGACGAGGCCCGGATCGCCGCCCGCCGCGCCGCATGACCCGACGTCTACAGCATGATGTAAGGGTGAACGGGAGCAACGGAGACAGCGCAGCCGGCCGGACCGACCGAGCGGAGGCCGCCCCGGGCGCGCCCGCCGCGCGCGCCCGGGCCGCTGCTCCCGCCGCCCGCACCACCACGGCCCGCACCGCACCGGCCCGGCCGGCCCCCGCCCGCACGGGCAAGGGCGGCCGGGTCCGGATGACCGGCAAGCAGCGCCGCGAGCAACTGCTGGACATCGGCCGCACGGTCTTCGCCGAGCGCGGCTACGACGGCACCTCGGTGGAGGAGATCGCCGAGCGGGCCGGGGTCTCCAAGCCGGTGGTGTACGAGCACTTCGGCGGCAAGGAGGGGCTCTACGCGGTGGTGGTCGACCGCGAGATGCAGCTGCTGCTGGACATGGTCACCGGCGCGCTGACCGGGGGGCACTCCCGGGAGCTGCTGGAGCAGGCCGCGTTCGCGCTGATGGACTACATCGACACCTCGACCGACGGCTTCAAGATCCTGGTCCGGGACTCCCCGGTGGCCCAGTCGACCGGCTCCTTCGCCTCGCTGATCAGCGACATCGCCACCCAGGTGGAGGACATCCTGGGCCTGGAGTTCAAGTCCCGGGGGTTCGACGCCCGGCTGGCCCCGATGTACTCGCAGATGCTGGTCGGCATGGTGGCCCTCACCGGCCAGTGGTGGCTGGAGGTGCGCAAGCCCGGCAAGGCCGAGGTCGCGGCGCACCTGGTGAACCTGGCCTGGCACGGGCTGGAGGGCCTGGAGCGGCACCCCAAACTGGTGGGCGACCGGCAGTTGTGACCGCGCGCTGACTTGAGGGTGTCCGAAGTCTTGACGTCAAGAGGCTTTATATCGACACACCCGTGGATACACTGATCCACATGGAGGACGAGGTCGACCGGCTGGTCGCTGCATGGCGCCGAGAGCGCCCCGACCTCGACGTGGAACCGCTCGAGGTGCTCAGCCGGGTCAGCCGGCTCGCCCGGCACCTGGACCGGGCCCGCCGCGCGGCCTTCGCCGAGCACGGTCTGGAGCCCTGGGAGTTCGACGTCCTCACCGCGCTGCGCCGGGCCGGTGCGCCGTACCAGCTCTCCCCCGGGCAGCTGCTCACCCAGACCCTGGTGACCTCCGGGACGATGACCAACCGGATCGACCGGCTGACCGGCAAGGGCCTCGTCGTCCGGCTGCCCGACCCGGACGACCGGCGCGGCGTGCTGGTGCGGCTCACCGAGGACGGGCAGGACCGGGCGGACCAGGCGCTGGCCGGGCTGCTGGCCCACGAGCGGGCGCTGCTGGCCGAGCTGACCGGGCCTCAGCGGTCCGAGCTGGCCACCCTGCTGCGGCTGCTGATCGCCCCCTTCGACCAGGCCTGAGCCCGCCCTGACACCGGGCCGCCCACGCCCCTGACGCACCGTCGGGGGCCCGGTGCGGGCCCCCGACGGTGACGGACCGCTAGAAACCGTCCGGGTAGGGCGTGCTGAGCGCCGGGACGGGCTTGGGCTCCGGGGTGGTGTAGCCCGGCAGGATGGTCCCCAGCAGCCGGCGGACCTCCGCGTCGGAGTTCCCCGCAGCGGCCCCGTACAGGGCCGTCAGGGAGCCCGCCAGGTCCTCCGGGCCGGCCAGGTCGTCGGCCACCGTGGCGTAGATCCGGGCGTGCGCGGTGGGCAGCCGCTCCTCGCCCTCGGAGAACAGCGCCTCGTTGAGCTTCTCGCCGGCCCGCAGGCCGGTGTAGCGGATCTCCACCTCCCCCGCCTCCAGCTGCACCTGGCGGGCGAAGTTGTGCACCAGGTCGACGATCCGGACCGGCTCGCCCATGTCGAGCACGAAGACCTCGCCGCCGTGCGCCATCCGGCCGGCCTCCAGGACCAGGCCGACGGCCTCCTCGATGGTCATGAAGAAGCGGGTCACGTCGGGGTGGGTGATGGTCACCGGGCCGCCGCTGCGCAGCTGTTCGGCCAGCACCGACAGGAGCGAGCCGCGCGAGCCCAGCACGTTCCCGAAGCGGACGGCGGAGAAGACGCCGGTGCCGAGGTTGCGGGCGTCCCGGGCGTTGGCCTGGACGATCAGCTCGGCCAGCCGCTTGGAGGCGCCCAGCACCGAGGTCGGGTCGGCCGCCTTGTCGGTGGAGATCAGCACGAACCGCTCCACGCCGGTGGCCAGCGCGGCCTCCACCAGGTTGTCGGTGCCGAGCACGTTGGACTTCACCGCCTCGCTGGGGTGGCGCTCCAGCAGCGGCAGGTGCTTGTGCGCGGCGGCGTGGAAGACCACCTCGGGGCGCAGGTCGCGGAAGATCTGCTGGATCCGCGGCCGGTCCCGGATGTCGGCGATCACCAGCGAGTCGTCGGTGAGCAGCGCCTCGCCCCAGATCTCCAGCTGGAGCCGGTGCAGGTTGGACTCGTCGTGGTCCAGCATGTAGAGCTCGGCCGGGCCGAACGCGTGCACCTGACGGCAGAGTTCGCTGCCGATCGACCCGCCGGCGCCGGTCACCAGCACCCGCTTGCCCTCGATCAGCGCACGGATGTCGGAGGAGACCACGTGCACCTCGTGACGGCCGATCAGCCGGTTCACGTCCAGGCTGCGCAGGTCGGAGCCGACCACCTCGCGGCGCAGCGCCGCGAGGAAGGACGGCAGGTAGCGGACGGCCGCTCCGGCCGCCGCGGCGGCGGTGGCCAGCGCGCGGACCTTCTGGTGGGCCAGCCCGGGGATGGCCAGCACCACGACCTGCGCCTTGCTCTCCACGGCCAGCTCGGTGAGCTCGGTGAGCGTCCCCAACACCGGGACGCCGCCCACCAGTTCACCCGACTTCAGCGGGTCGTCGTCGAGCAGACCGACCGGGACCAGCCCGAACTCGGGTGTCCGGCCCAGGTCGCGGACCAGCGCGGAGCCGGCCGCACCGGCCCCGACCACGATCGTGCGCAGACCCTGACCGCCCTCCCCCGGTGAGAGGTCGAACGGGTTCAGGCGTGCGGCATTGCTGTACGGCGACATGGGTGTCCTCCGGATTCCCTGACCTGACGGAGTCGGTACCTGGGGCATGGGGGGCCGGTCAGCCGGCGCCGGGGCCTGCGGTCGAGGCGACGGTTGGGGTGGTTGGGGTGGTGCGCTGGGAAGGCCCGGACGGTTCGGACGGACTGACGCCCGCCCGCCGGGCCACGGCAACGGCGGCGAGGGTGGAGTGCACCCCCAGCTTGCCGAGCACGTTCTGCATGTGGGTGCGGACGGTGTGCGGGGAGAGGTACAGCCGCTCCGCGACGGCCTGCCGGCCGAGACCGGCGACCATGCAGCGGAGCACCTCCTCCTCGCGCGGGGTCAGCGTCTCCACCAGTCGTTCGCTCTCCGTCCGGTCACGCCGGGCGGCGGTCAACTCCCGTACCACGCCGGTGAGCAGGGTCGGCGGGAGGTGCGTCTCGCCGCGCAGGACGCCGCGGATCACGGCCATCAGACGCGGCAGCGAACTGTCCTTGGCGACCCAGCCGCCGGCACCGGCCTGGAGGGCGCGGACCGCACGGCGCGGGTCGTCCTCGGTGGCCAGCACCACGGCCCGCAGCTCCGGATGGCTCCGGACGGCCCGGGCCAGCAGCAGCAGTCCGTCCGGCGCGGGGCCGGTGCCCGGACGCGGCACGGCGGCCGGGGGCAGTGGCCCGGGTGGTCTCCGGGGCGCCGGTGCACGGCCCGGTGGGGCCTCCAGCTCCACCGGCCGGCCCGGCCGCCGGGCAGCGGCGCCGAGGTCGGCGTCGACCAGCACGACGTCGAACGGACGCCCCTCGGTGGCCGCCCGCTCCAGGGCACGCTCCGCCCCGGCCGCGCTTCCGGCCACACCTACCTCGACATCGGGCTCGGCGGCCAGGGTGGCCGCCAGTGCCTCGGCGAAGATGCGGTGGTCGTCGACCACCAGGACGCGTACCCGCCCCATCGTCGTACCCCCCTGCTCAGGTGCCGACCCCCACCGGTACCGGACTCAGCGTACGGAAGTGGGAGGCGGGTCGGTGGGGGTTTCGTGAAGTTCCGTAGGGCACGGCGACGGTGGACCACCCGGGGGCGCGAGGAACTGCGCAAAGGGGAACGGCAGCACCTGCAACTGACTGATGGAGCTTCAGTTGCACGTGCTGCCGTTCCCCTGCGCGCAGTTCCTCGCGCCCCCGGTGTGGCCAATGCCAGCGCTGACTCAGGACAGGCGGCGGGCGCCGGCCGAAGCGGTGGCGGTGAAGGTGCGGGGTGCGGCGTAGCCGGCCTCCGCGAAGGCGGCGGTCACGGCGGACTCGACCTCCGTCAGGAGTTCCTCGGCGACCAGGGCGATGACCGAGCCGCCGAAGCCGCCGCCGGTCATCCGGGCGCCGAGCGCACCGGCCTCGACCGCGGCCGAGACGGCCAGGTCGGTCTCCGGGCAGGAGACCCGGTAGTCGTCGCGCAGCGAGGCGTGACCCGCCGTCAGCACCGGGCCGAGCCCGGCGAACTCGCCCGCGTCCAGCAGGGCGACGGCCTGCTGCACCCGGGCGTCCTCGGTCACCACGTGGGCGACCAGCGGGGCCAGCTCGTCCGGCAGCCGCTCCAGCGCCCCGGCCAGGTCCTCCGGCTCCAGGTCGCGCAGGGCGGTCAGGCCGAGCAGGGCGGCGGCCTTCTCGCACCCGGCCCGCAGCTCGGCGTAGGCGCCGTCGGCCAGGTCGTGCTTGACCCGGGTGTCGATCACCAGCAGGCGCAGCCCGCGGGCTGCCAGGTCCAGCGGGACCTGGCGCTGGGTCAGGTCGCGGGTGTCCAGCACCAGGGCGTTGCCCTCGGCGCAGCACATCGAGGCCATCTGGTCCATCACCCCGCACGGGACGCCGACGAAGGCGTTCTCGGCGAACTGGGCCAGCCGGGCCAGGTCGGCGTTGCTCAGCGGCAGGTCGTACAGGTCCCGGTAGGCGGTGGCGACCACGCACTCCAGCGCGGCCGAGGAGGAGAGCCCCGCTCCGCCGGGCACGTCGCTGTCGAACCAGAGGTCGGCGCCGCCGACCAGGTAGCCGGACTCGCGCAGGGCCCAGACCACGCCGGCCGGGTACTTGGCCCAGCCCTCCACGGAGCCGGGGGCGAGCCCCTCGACCTCCAGCTCGGTCACCTGGCCGTCGCCCTGCTCGCTCCAGAGCCGGAGCAGGCCGTCGGTGCGCAGCCGCACGGCCGCCTTGGCGGTGTGCGGCAGGGCGATCGGAAGCACGAAACCGTCGTTGTAGTCGGTGTGCTCGCCGATCAGGTTGACGCGGCCGGGGGCCGCCCAGACTCCGGTCGGGGCGGCTCCGTGGACGGACTGGAAATCGGTCATGCCTGCTTCTTCTCCAGGGTGAACTGCCAGGCGTCGCGGACGATCTCGTCCAGCTCCGGGCGGCGGGGGGTCCAGCCGAGCGCCTCGTGCGCGCGGGTGGCGGAGGCGACCAGGACGGCCGGGTCGCCGGGGCGGCGGTCGGCGACCACGACCGGGATCTCCCGGCCGGTGACGCGCTTGACGGACTCGATCACCTCGCGGACCGAGAAGCCGCTGCCGTTGCCGAGGTTGCAGATCAGGTGCTCGCCGGGCTTGGCGGCGGTGAGCGCCAGCAGGTGGGCCTCGGCCAGGTCCGCGACGTGGATGTAGTCGCGGATGCAGGTGCCGTCCGGGGTCGGGTAGTCCTCACCGAACACCGCGATGTGCGGGCGCTGGCCCAGCGCGGCCTGGAAGACCAGCGGGATCAGGTGCGACTCGGGGTCGTGCCGCTCGCCGTAGGCGCCGTACGCGCCGGCCACGTTGAAGTAGCGCAGCGAGACCGCGGCCAGGCCGTGGGCGATCGCCTCACTGGTGATCAGGTGGTCGACCGCCAGCTTGGTGGCGCCGTAGGCGTTGGTCGGCGCGGTGCGGGCGGTCTCCTTGATCGGGACCTCCTCCGGCTCGCCGTAGGTGGCGGCGGTGGAGGAGAAGACCAGCTTGCGGACCCCGGCCTTGCGCATCGCGCTGACCAGCTCCAGCGAGCCGGCCACGTTGTTGCGCCAGTACTTCTCCGGGTCCGCGACCGACTCGCCGACCTGGGAGGCGGCGGCGAAGTGCAGCACGCCGTCGTAGGAGGAGTCCAGCACGTCGGCCGCGTCCTGGATCCGGCCGCGGACGAACTCGGCACCCGTCGGGACGCCCTCCAGGAAACCCGTGGAGAGGTCGTCGAGGACGGTCACCTGGTGACCGGCCTCCAGCAGGTGCGCGCCGACCACGCTGCCGACGTATCCAGCGCCACCGGTGACCAGGTACTTACCCATGTGTTGCGACCTCCCGCAGGCGGTGTGCCGCCTGTTCGGGCGACACGTCGTTCATGAAAGCGTCCATGCCGGATTCGGTCCCGGCCAGGAACTTGAGCTTGCCTACCGTACGACGGATCGTGAAGAGCTCCAGATGCAGTGCCAGCTCGTCCCGGTGTCCGGCCGGTGCCTGGTGCCAGGCGGAGATGTACGGGGTCGGCGCGTCCATGTCGAAGAGACGGTCGAAACGGCGCAGCAGTTCCAGGTAGATCCCCGGGAACTCGGCCCGCTCGGCCTCGTTCAGGCCGGTCAGGTCGGGGGTGCGGCGGTTGGGGTAGAGGTGCACCTCGTACGGCCAGCGGGCGGCGAACGGGACGAAGGCCGTCCAGTGCTCGCCCGCCAGCACCACCCGTTCGGGGTGGGCGAGTTGATCGGCGATCAGGTCCTCGAAGAGGTTGCGGCCGGTGGCGGCGCGGTGCGCGGTGGCGGCGGCGGCCGCCTTCACGGAGCGCGGGGTCACGAACGGGAAGGCGTACACCTGCCCGTGCGGGTGGGCCAGGGTCACGCCGATCTCCACGCCCCGGTTCTCGAAGCAGTAGACCTGCTCGATCCCGGGCAGCGCGGAGAGCTCCGCCGTCCGGTCGGTCCAGGCGTCCAGCACCAGCCGGGCCTTGTCCTCGGTGAGGCTCGCGAAGGAGGCGTCGTGCTCCGAGGTGAAGCAGACCACCTCGCAGCGGCCCGCCCCGGGGACGGTCTCGTGGAACGGGGTGCGGTCGGTGGCGACGTGTTCGGCCGCTCCCAGCGCGAGGGAGGGGAAGCGGTTCTCGAACACCGCGACCTGGTACTCCGGCGCCGGCACCTCGCTCAGCCGGCCGTCCTTCGACGGGCAGAGCGGGCACTCGTCGGCCGGGGGGTGGTAGGTACGGCCCTGGCGGTGCGCGGCGACCGTCACGTGGTCACCGGTGACCGGGTCGCGGCGGATCTCGGACAGCGCGGTGGTGGGCTCCAGCGGACGCAGGTCGCTGTAGTTCCGGTCGGCGACGGTGCCGTCCGCGTCGAAGTAGATCAGCTCACGGCCGTCGGCAAGCTTGGTGGTGGTCTTCTGCACGGCAACATGGTCGAACAGATTCCAACAAGAGTCAACAGTTGCGGGCATGGTGATGCCGGGGGCGCGGGGAACTGCGCGAGCCGGAGGAACCCCTCCGGAACTGAGGGCACGTCAGAAAGGCGCGCGTGCTCCGGGGCCCGGGGTGATCCGTTCGAGCAGTCCCGTCCGGGCCGCCGTGGCGGTCGCCTCCAGGCGGGTGCGGGCGCCGAGCTTCATCAGGACGCGCTGGACGTGGGTGCGGGCCGTGCTGGGGGCGATGCCCATGCCGTCCGCGATGGCGCCGGTGTCCTGGCCCTCGGCGATCCGCAGCAGCACCTGGACCTCACGGCGCGTCAGCGCCCGCAGCAGCCGCACCGCGTCGTCGTCCGGCTCCGCCACCGGCCGCAGCAGCCGCTCGAACGCCCCCTGGAGCACCTCGACCGCGACCGCCGCCTCCCCCGCCCGCACCCGGGCGATGGCCCGCTCGACCACCTCGATCCGCTCGTCGCTGCGGACGTACCCCGCCGCCCCCGCCGCGAACGCCGCCGCCACCCGCCCGGGTTCACCCACCGGGCCGAGCACCACCACCGCGATCTCCGGCCGGTCCCGCCGCAGCCGCCGCAACGGCTCGAAGGCGTCCGGGCCACCCGGGCCGGCCACCCCGACCAGACAGACCTCCGGGCGGCGGGCCGTGACCAGCTCGCAGACCGACCGGGCCGGCGAACCGATCGCCAGCACCCGGTGCCCGCGCAGCTGCAAGGCCGAGGCCAGCGCCTCGGCGAGCAGCCGGTGATCGTCGACCACCACGAGCCGAACGCCCATGGCGCCCTCCCAGTCCACGTCCGGCGCACCCCTCCGCGTCCCGTCAGTACCCGGCAGGCGGCCATTGACGCACCATCACAGCGCATCCGGCCCCGGCCCGCCAGAGCGCCGACGGCACTCCCGTGCCGAAAAACGAAAGAAGGCCCCCGCCGTGATGGCGGGAGCCTTCTGTCCGAGCCCCCATGCGGAATCGAACCGCAGACCTTCTCCTTACCATGGAGACGCTCTACCGACTGAGCTATAGGGGCTTGCCGGTCTTCGTTTCCTTCTGACCGGGCCGGTCGAACGAGGAAGACATTACACGGTGATCGCCCCGCTTGTGAAATCCGCTCAGCCGGCTTCCGCCGCAAGGTTCCCGGGGCGTACGGCGGCCAGGTCGCGCCCCCTGGTCTCGGGCAGCGCCCGGAGCGCGAGCAGCGAGATCACGCCCATCCCGGCGGCGTACCACCCCACCGGTACGGCGGTCCCGTACTCCGCGGTGAGCCTGGTCGCGACCAGCGGCGCGGTGGCCCCGCCGACCACCCCGCCGAGGTTGTAGCTCAGCGCCACCCCCGTGTACCGCAGCCGGGTCGGGAACAGCTCCGGCAGGTACGAGGCGATCGGCCCGAAGAGCAGCCCGAGTGCCGCCATCGCCCCGACCAACGCCAGCCCCGCCGCCGCCGGGCGCCCGGTCTCCAGCAGCGGGAAGAGCAGCAGCGACCAGCCCGAGGTGACCGCCGTCGCGGCCAGCAGCACGAGCCGCCGCCCGAACCGGTCGCCCCAGCCCGCGCTCAGCCAGACCGTGCCGGCCATCGCCGCCGACCCGGCCAGCAGCGCCGCCAGGACCAGCCCTCCGGACATCCCGAGGTCAACGGTGGCGTGGGCCAGCGCGTAGGTGGTGGTCAGGTAGAAGACGGTGTACCCCACCATGATCGACAGCCCGCCGAGCGCCACCTCCCGCCCGTGCCCGCGCAGCAGCTCCACCACCGGCACCCGGGGGCGCTCCGGCTGCTCGGCGAAGAGCGGCGACTCCGCCACCTTCAGCCGGACGAACAGCCCGAAGGCCACCAGGACGGCCGAGGCCAGGAACGGCACCCGCCAGCCCCAGGCCAGGAACGCCTCCCGGCTCAGCCCCTCGGAGAGCAGCAGGAAGACCGAGTTGGCCAGGAAGAACCCGGCGCAGGGCCCGAGTTGCAGGTACCCGCCGTACCGGCCGCGCCGCCCGCTCGGCGCGTGCTCGGCCAGCAGCAGCGCGGCCCCGCCCCACTCCCCGCCCAGGCCGATCCCCTGACAGAACCTCAGCACCACCAGCAGCACCGGCGCCCACGTCCCCCACACCCCGTACCCGGGCAGCAGCCCCACCAGGGCGGTGGAGACCCCCATCAGGAGGAGCGAACCCACCAGCGTCGTCTTCCGGCCGAGGCGGTCGCCGTAGTGACCGAACAGCACCGCCCCGATCGGACGGGCCAGGAAGGCGACGGCGTAGACGGAGAAGGCGGCGAGCAGGGCGCCGGTGGTGCCGAGACCGGGGAAGAAGACCTGGCCGAAGACGAGGGCGGCGGCGGTGCCGTAGATGAAGAAGTCGTAGAACTCGATCGTGGTGCCGACCAACGCGGCGGCGGCGACCCGGCGCAGCGCGGGGGCCTGAGTGGGTGTCATGGGCACCACCCTGGCGGTGCCCTGACATCGAGGACCATCGGGCAACCGGGTGAAAGGTGGTTACCCCGGGGGCGCGAGGAACTGCGCGCGGGGGTACGGCAGCACGTGCAACTGGCTCACGTGCCCCGACCTGACGCCGGCCCGCCTTCCGTACTCGCGCCCGCGCGGCGGAGCCGCAAGTCAGCAGAGCCTCGCGCCCCCGAGGTGTGACCACTTACGTTCTAAGCTGGCGGCGTGCGTGAGCAAGTGTCAGCCTCGTGGTGGGCGCAGGCTGCCAGGGCGGGGCGGCCGCCCGTGCCGTGGGGGCTGATGGTGCGCGGGGCGGTCGGGATGGGCACCCCGTTGGCGCTCGGGTTGGTGACGGGGCGGCTGGACCTCGGGGTGTTCGCCGGGCTCGGGGCGATGCACGCGACCATGAACGACCGGGACGAGCCGGCCGGTCTGCGGGTGCCCCGGATCGGCGGGGCGGTGGGGGCCTCCGCGCTGGGGATGCTGACCGGCGCCGCGCTTCGGCACTTCGACGCCTCCACGCCACTGGCCGCCGTGGTCCTGGCCCTGCTCGCCTTCGCCTCCGGCGCCCTGAGCGCCACCGGCCCGCGCGGCTCGGGCGCCGGGATGCTGCTGCTGGTCTCGGCCACCCTCGGCGCCGGGATGCCGAGCCCCACCCCGTGGTGGGCCGCCGCCCCGGCCATGCTGGTGGGCGCCGCGTACGTCGTGCTGCTGGGAGCGTTCCACCACCCCACCCGCCCCGCCGCGGACCCGCGCCGCCGCGCCCTGGCCGCCGCCTTCACCGCCCTCGGCAGCACGCTCGCCGACCTCGGCACCCCGCGCGGCGCCGCGTCCCGCCAGGTCCTCACCGCCCGGCTCAACCAGCTCCAGGACCTCCTCCCGCCGGCCCGGACGGGCCGTCAGGAACCGGACCGGGTACGCCGCCTGCGCACCCTGTACGAGGCGACGCTCGCCGTCACCGAGACCGCCAGCGCCCTGCTCTGGGCCTGGCGGCCGGTGCCCGCCGAGGTGGCCGGCCTGCCCGGGCGGCTGGCCGCCGCCGTGCTCGGCGCCGGCCCGCCGCCCGCTTACCCCGACTGGGAGCCGGACACCCCGGCGCTGCGCGCGCTGGACGCCGCCCTGCGCGACCTCACCGAGGCGGTGGCCGGACGGCCCGTGGCACTGGGCACCGCGCCCGCCCCTCCCCCGGACCCGTGGCGGCTGCGGGCCGGGCTGCTCTCGCCCGCCTCGGTCCGGTACGGGCTGCGGGTGGCGCTCTGCATCGCGGTCGCCTCGCTGCTCACCGCCGGGGTGCCGCTCAGCCGGGGCTACTGGGTGCCGATGACGGTGGCCTTCGTCCTCAAGCCCGACCTGGGATCGGTCTTCCAACGGGCCGTCAGCCGCTCGGTCGGCACCGTGCTGGGCGTCGCGGTCACGGCCGGGCTGCTCTCGCTGACCTCCTCCGAGTGGGCGCTGGCGGCGATCGCCGCGCTCTGCGTCGCCCTGCTGCCGTACTCGCTGGGCGTGCACTACGGGCTGAACGCCGCGGTGATGACACCGATGGCGCTGATCCTGGTGCAGTTCGGCGGCGAGCCGGGCACCGAGGAGCTCTGGCCACGGGTCCTGGACACCGCGCTGGCCAGCGCGATCGTGCTGGTCTTCGGCTACCTGCTCTGGCCGGAACGGCCGCAGCACCGGATCGAACCCCGGCTGGTGGCGGCCGCCACCGCCGTCCGGGCCTACCTCGCCTCGGTGGTGGACGACGGGCCGCCGGTCGCCGAGGTCTGGCTGCGGCGCACCGCGTACCGGGCGCTGGCCGACGCCCGCCAGGAGGTGCGGCACGGGCTCACCGAACCGCCGCCGAACGGACGCCTGGCCTCCCGGTGGCTGCCCGCCACCGCCGCGCTGGAACGCCTCTCCGGCGCGGTGGCCGCGTACGGCGCCCAGATCCGCTACGGCGGCCGGGCCCCCGACCCCGCCGAGGCCGCCCGCGTCTTCGAGGCCCTCGACCGCCTCACCACCGCCGCCCGCAACCACCGCCCCCCGTCCGGCCTGGCCGAACGCCCCACCGAGCCGCACGACCCGGCCCTGAGCGCCCTGGCCCGCGCCGCCAGCGAACTCGATGCCTTGCTCGCGTGAGGTTGGTGGCTACCCCGGGGGCGCGAGGAACTGCGCGAGTACGGAAGGCGGCCCACCTTCAACTGACCCACCGTCAGCCAGTTGCACGTGCTGCCTTTCCAACCCGCGCAGTTCCTCGCGCCCTCGGGGGCCTTCGGCCCCCGAGGCGCTGCCCTGCCGGGGCCCCGGCCTACTCGGCGAGTTCGGCGAGCTCCATCCAGGACGTCTCGAGCTCTTCCTTGTCCTCGCGGACCTTGCGCAGCTGCGCGTCCAGCTCGGCGACCTTGGAGAAGTCGGCCGCGTGCTCGGCCAGTTGGGCGTGCAGCTTGGCCTCCTGCTGGTCCAGCTTGACGATCTGGCGCTCCAGCTTCTGCATCTCCTTCTTGGCCGCCCGGGTGTCCCCCGCCGGCTTGGCGGCGGCGGCCGGGGCCTGCACGGCCGAGGCGGCGGCGGCCTGCTCGGCCATCCGGGCCCGGCGCTCCAGGTACTCGTCCACGCCGTTGGGGAGCATCCGCAGCCGCTGGTCGCCGAGCAGCGCGTGCACCGTGTCGGTGGTGCGCTCGATGAAGAACCGGTCGTGGGAGATCACGACCATCGAGCCGGGCCAGCCGTCGAGGAGGTCCTCCAGCTGGTTGAGGGTCTCGATGTCGAGGTCGTTGGTGGGCTCGTCGAGGAAGAGCACGTTGGGCTCGTCCATCAGCAGCCGGAGCAGCTGGAGCCGGCGCCGCTCGCCACCGGAGAGGTCACCGACCGGGGTCCACTGCTTGTCCTTGCCGAAGCCGAACTGCTCGCAGAGCTGACCGGCACTCATCTCCCGGCCCTTGCCCAGGTCGACCCGGCCGCGGATCTGCTCGACGGCCTGGAGCACCCGGGTGGCCGGGTCCAGCTCGGCGATCTCCTGGGAGAGGTAGGCCAGCCGGACGGTCTTGCCGACCTTGATCACGCCGGAGGCCGGCTGCACGTCGCCGTCGGTCGCGAAGGCGGCCTGCATGGCGCGCAGCAGCGAGGTCTTGCCCGCGCCGTTCACGCCCAGCAGGCCGATCCGCTCGCCGGGGCCGAGGTTCCAGGTGAGGTTCTCCAGCAGCAGCTTGGGGCCGGCCTTGACCGTCACGTTCTCCAGCTCGAAGACGGTGCGGCCCAGGCGCGCGTTGGCGAACTTCATCAGCTCGCTCTTGTCCCGGGGCTCCGGCACGTCGGCGATCAGGGCGTTGGCCGCCTCGATCCGGTAGCGCGGCTTGGAGGTCCGGGCGGGGGCACCGCGGCGCAGCCAGGCCAGCTCCTTGCGGGCCAGGTTCTGCCGCTTCTGCTCCTCGGTGGCCTCGGCCCGGGTGCGCTCGGCGCGGGCGAAGACGTAGTCGGAGTAGCCGCCCTCGTACTCGCGGACCTCGCCGCGCTGGACGTCCCACATCCGGGTGCAGACCTGGTCCAGGAACCACCGGTCGTGGGTGACGCAGACCAGCGCGGAGCGCCGGTTCTGCAGGTGCTGGGCGAGCCAGGCGATGCCCTCGACGTCGAGGTGGTTGGTGGGCTCGTCGAGGACGATCAGGTCGTGCTCGCCGAGCAGCAGCTGGGCCAGCGCGATCCGGCGGCGCTCGCCACCGGAGAGCGGGCCGATCACGGTGTCCAGGCCCTCCGCGAAGCCGGGCAGGTCCAGGCCGCCGAACAGGCCCTGGATGATGTCGCGGATGCGGGAGTCGCCGAGCCACTCGTGGTCGGCCCGGCCGGCGATCACCTCGTGCCGGATGGTGGCCTTCGGGTCCAGCGAGTCGTGCTGGGTGAGGACCGCCATCTGCAGGCCGCCGGAGTGGGTGATCCGGCCGGTGTCCGGCTCCTCCAGCTTGGCCAGCATCCGGATCAGGGTGGTCTTGCCGTCACCGTTGCGGCCGACGACGCCGATCCGGTCGCCCTCGCTGACGCCGAGGGTGACCCCGTCGAGCAGGGCCCGGGTGCCGTAGACCTTGCTGACGGACTCGATGGTGGCGAGGTTGACGGCCACTGCAGCTGCGCTCCTGGACTAGAAAGACCCGAGAATGGGTACCCGGGAACCTCCAGCCTAATGGGCGGTGCACGCGGGTTTCAGTGAGCGCCGTCCAGCCGGGCCCGCTGATCCTCCGTCAGCGCCAGGTCGAGGGCGGCCAGGCTCTCGTCCAGCTGGGCCACCGAGGAGGCCCCGGTCAGCGGGATCACCGGGACCTCGCCGCCGAGCAGCCAGGCCAGCACCACCTGGTTGTGGGTGGCGCCGGTCTCCTTGGCCACCTGGTCCAGCACCGCGCTGCGGGCCCGGGTGCCCGCGTGGTCGAAGGCCGGGTCCAGCGGCTTGGCCGCCTCGTTGCCGTAACTGCCGCCGAGCAGCGGCGAGTACGCGACCAGGGCCAGCTCCGGCTCGGCCCGTACGTACGAGAGCAGGTCGCCGACCACCACGCCCGCGTCGCCGTCCGGCGAGAGCGGGCTGGGCCGGTCGGCCCGGCGGCGGAAGTAGCTGTGGCTGTACTGGAGCACCTCGTACCCGGCCAGCCCCTCCTTCGCCGCCAGCTGACGGGCCCGCTCCACCTGCCAGGACCAGTGGTTGCTGACGCCGAGCAGGCCGACCGTGCCCTCCGCCACCAGCGCGCCGAAGGCGCCCACCGTCTCGGCGAGCTCCACCGTCGGGTCCTGGACGTGGGCGTAGAGCAGGTCCAGCTTCTCCACCCCGAGCCGCTGCCGGCTCTCCTCGGCCTCCTGCCGGATGGCCGCCGCCGACAGGCCCTCCCGGTTCTCCACGTACCCGGTGCCGGCCGCCTTCGGGCGGGCGCCCAGCTTGGTGGCGATCACCACCTCGTCGGTGATGCCGCGGCTGCGCCGCCAGTTGCCGAGCACCTGCTCGCTGGCGCCGCCCCGGCTGTCGTCCAGCCAGTAGGCGTAGTTGTTGGCGGTGTCGACGAAGGTGCCGCCGGCCTCCACGAAGCGGTCCAGCACCGCGAAGGCGGTGGCCTCGTCGGTGCGGGTGCCGAACAGCATCGCGCCCAGGCTGAGGACGCTGACCTCGCGGCGGTGCTGGGGGTCGGTGCCGATGGTGCGGTAGCGCATGGTGGAGCTCTCCCCGTGCTCACGGCCCGTCAGGTGCGGGCCCGTGCACACGAGTCTGGGAGCTGGAGCGCGCTCCAGGTCAAGCGGTGACCGACGCTCCCGGCACCGGGCCGTACGTCACGTGCGCGGCCCGGCAGGTGCCGGACTCGCGCAGGGCGCGGGCGATGCCCTCGGCCGCCTCGGCGTCCTTCGCCAGGAAGGCCGTGGTCGGGCCGGAGCCGGAGACCAGCGCGGCCAGCGCGCCCGCCTCGGTGCCCGCCCGCAGGGTGTCCGCCAGCGAGGGGCGCAGCGAGACGGCGGCGGCCTGGAGGTCGTTGGCCAGCGCCTCGGCGAGTGCGGCCGGGTCCCCCGCTGTCAGGGCGGCCAGCAGCGCCGGGTCGGCGTCGGGGGTGGTCACCTCGTCCTCGGTGAAGCCCGTCCCGGCCTCGGCCCGCAGGCGGTCGCACTCCCGGAACACGGCCGGGGTGGAGAGACCGCCGTCGGCCACCGCGAAGACCCAGTGGAAGGTGCCCGCCACCGGCAGCGGGGTCAGGATCTCGCCCCGGCCCCGGCCCAGCGCCACCCCGCCGAGCAGCGCGAACGGCACGTCCGAGCCCAGCTCGGCGGCCAGCTCGTGCAGCACCTCGGCGGGGGTGTCCAGCTGCCACAGCGCGTCGCAGGCCACCAGCGCGGCTGCCCCGTCGGCGCTGCCGCCGGCCATGCCGCCGGCCACCGGGATGGCCTTCTCGATGTGCAGCGCGACGTTCGCCTCGATGCCGTGGTGGGCGGCCAGCGCGTACGCCGCCCGGGCGGCCAGGTTGCTGTCGTCCAGCGGCACCTGGTCGGAGCCGGGGCCCTCGCAGCTCAGCGTGACGCCCTCGCCCTGACGGGCCGTCACCAGGTCGCCGAGGGCGACCGCGAAGAAGACGTTGGCCAGGTCGTGGAAGCCGTCCGGGCGCAGACCGCCCACGCCCAGCTGCACGTTGACCTTGGCGGGGACCCGGACCGTGATCATTCCGCGGCCTCCGCCTTCGGCTTGTGCTCGGCGATCGCCGCGAACTGCTCCACCGTCAGCATCTCGCCGCGCAGGGTGTGGTCGATCCCCGCACCGCGCAGCGCCTCCTCGGCGGCGGCCGGCGAACCGGCCCAGCCGGCCAGCGCGGCCCGCAGCGTCTTGCGGCGCTGCGCGAAGGCGGCGTCGACCACGGCGAAGACCTCCCGCCGGGTGGCGGTGGTCTTCGGCGGCTCGCGGCGGATCAGCGAGACCAGGCCGGAGTCCACGTTCGGCGCGGGCCAGAAGACGTTGCGGCCGATGGCGCCGGAGCGCTTCACGTCCGCGTACCAGTTGGCCTTCACGGACGGGACGCCGTAGACCTTGTTCCCCGGCTTGGCGGCCAGGCGGTCGGCGACCTCGCTCTGCACCATCACCAGGGTGCGCTCGATGCTCGGGAAGGTGGCCAGCATGTGCAGCAGCACCGGGACGGCCACGTTGTAGGGGAGGTTCGCCACCAGCGCGGTGGGCGGCGGGCCCGGCAGCTCGGTGACCTCCATGGCGTCGCTCAGCACCAGGTCGAAGCGGTCCGCCCGCTCCGGCATCCGGGCCGCGATCGTGGTCGGCAGGTGCCGCGCCAGCAGCGGGTCGATCTCCACCGCCGTGACGTGCTCCGCCACCTCCAACAGCGCCAGCGTCAGCGAGCCGAGCCCCGGCCCGACCTCCACCACCGCGTCCTCGGCCGTCACCCCGCCCGCCCGGACGATCCGCCGCACGGTGTTCCCGTCGATGACGAAGTTCTGCCCGCGCTGCTTGGTCGGCTTCACACCCAGCGTGGCCGCCAGCTCCCGGATGTCGGAGGCTCCGAGGAGGTGGCTGTCAGGGGCGGTGGGTTCTTCGGTGCTGCTCACCCGGCAAGGATAAGGGTCAGAGCTCGACGACCTGCTTCAGATCGATCTCGACGGGGAACGGCAGCTCCACCCGGAGCAGGCCCTCGTGCACGGCGACCGGAAGGTACACACCGCTGTCGCCATCGCGGCCGAACTCGTGCACCACCGGCAGGTTGTCGGCGTCGCGCTCGACCCGCCAGTAGCTGGGAACGCCCATCTCGGCGTACTGGCCAGGCTTGCGGAAGCGGTCATCCGCACGCGAGCCCGGCGAGACGACCTCGACCATCAGCGCCACGGACCGGACCGGGAGGCAGTCCAACTCGAAGATGTCCAGGTCAGCCTTGTCGAACACCACGACGTCCGGCTTGGTGGTGTTGTACTCGTCGATGAGCACACAGCGCCCGGTCATGACCTCGTAGGGGGCCACCAGCGCCCGGTGCAACGCACGATCCAACCGTGTCCGCACCAGGTCATGCCAGAAGTTCGTCTGCCCTCGGACCACGAGGCCTCCGTCCACCAGATCCCACTCGAACGGCACGTCAATGCGCTTGACCTGCTCGTACGTCCAGCCCTGGGACGGCGGATTCATCCAGTCGATCGGCTCGGCGGTCATCGCCACCTCCCTCACTGCACTCATGCTAGCCAGCATGGGGTGGCGCGAGAGCGCCGAATCGTTTCCCTCGAATCCGAAGTTCGTTCGGTCCCGGCTCAGTAGCCGAAGGCGCGGGCCGTGTTGGCGGCGATGGCGGTGGCGAGGTCGTCCTCGTGCAGGTCGAGGGTGGCGGCCATCGAGCGGAGGGTGACCGGGATGAGGTACGGGGCGTTGGGGCGGCCGCGGTAGGGGTGGGGGGTGAGGAAGGGGGCGTCGGTCTCGATCAGGATGCGGTCGAGGGGGGTGACGGCGAGGGCGTCGCGCAGCGGCTGGTTGGCCTTGAAGGTGACGGGGCCGGCGAAGGAGAGGTACCAGCCGTGCTCGGCACAGGTCTTGGCCATCGCGGCGTCGCCGGAGTAGCAGTGGAAGACGGTGCGCTCGGGGGCGCCCTCCTCCAGGAGGACGGAGATGACGTCCTCGTGGGCGTCGCGGTCGTGGATGACCAGGGCCTTGCCGTGCCGCTTGGCGATCTCGATGTGGCGGCGGAAGGACTCCTTCTGAATGTCCACGCCCTCGGGGCCGGTGCGGAAGTAGTCCAGGCCGGTCTCGCCGACGGCGAGCACCTGCGGGAGGGCGGCCAGCGCGTCGATCTCGGCCAGGGCCGCCTCCAGGGCGGGCGAGCCGCCGGGGGTCCGGCGCTGGCCGGACCACCCGTCGGGGTCGCCGAGGACGAGGCGGGGTGCCTCGTTGGGATGCAGCGCGACGGCCGCGTGGACCTGCTCGAACTCCGCCGCCAGCTCGGCGGCCCAGCGGGAGCCGGGCACGTCGCAGCCGACCTGCACGACCGTGGTCACCCCGACCGAGGCGGCCTTGGCCAGCCCCTCGGCGGGGGTGCCGGACTGCATGTCCAGGTGGGTGTGGGAGTCGGCCACCGGCACCGCGAGCGGTGCCGGCAGCGGCGGCGGGGTCGAGCGGTCGTCGGCCATCAGGCTGCGGGCTTCTCTTCCAGGCGGGGGAACAGGATCTCGCCCTTGACCACGGTGGCACCGGCGGGCAGCCGGCCCCAGTCCGCGACGGTGGCGATGGTCTGCGCGGCGAGCGCACCGAGCGACTCCTCCGCACCGAGCGAGTCCCAGAGCTTCTGGGCGGTGGCCGGCATCAGCGGGTTGAGCAGCACGGCGGTGGCCCGCAGCGCCTCGGCGGCGGTGTAGAGGATGGTGGCGAGGCGCGCCTGGCCCTCGGCCGACTCGTCCTTGGCCACCTTCCACGGCTCCTGCTCGGTGAGGTAGCCGTTGACCTGCTTGATGAACTCGAAGACGGCCGCGATGCCGCCCGCGAAGTCCAGCTCCTCGCCGATCTTGCGGTCGGCGATCTGAGTGGCCGTCACCAGGCCCTCGGCGACGGCGGCTTCGGCATCGCCGGCCGCCGTGGCGGCGGGCAGCTTGCCCTCGTAGTACTTGCCGACCATGGCCGCCACCCGGGAGGCCAGGTTGCCGAAGTCGTTGGCCAGCTCGGAGGTGTACCGGGCGGAGAAGTCCTCCCAGGAGAACGAGCCGTCGGTGCCGAACGGGATGGCCCGCAGGAAGTAGTAGCGGTACGCGTCCACGCCGAAGTGCGAGGTCAGGTCCTGCGGGGAGATGCCGGTCAGGTTCGACTTGGACATCTTCTCGCCGCCGACCATCAGCCAGCCGTTGGCGACGACCCGCTTGGGCAGCGGCAGCCCGGCGGCCATCAGCATGGCCGGCCAGATCACCGCGTGGAAGCGCAGGATGTCCTTGCCGACCAGGTGCACCGAGGCGGGCCAGAGCTCAGCGAAGCGCTCCGGGTCGGAGCCGTAGCCGGCGGCGGTGATGTAGTTCTGGAGCGCGTCCACCCAGACGTAGAGGACGTGCTTCTCGTCCCAGGGCAGCGGGACGCCCCAGTTGAAGGTGGAGCGGGAGATCGAGAGGTCCTTGAGGTCCTGCTCGACGAAGCGCAGCACCTCGTTGCGGGCCGAGGCCGGCTGGATGAAGTCCGGGTTGGCCGCGTAGAACTCCAGCAGCTGCGGGCCGTAGGCGGAGAGCCGGAAGAAGTAGTTCTCCTCCTCCAGCCACTCGACCGGACGCTTGTGCACCGGGCAGAGCTTCTCGTCCTCGGTGGCGCCGGGCAACAGCTCGCCGGGGAGCTTGTACTCCTCGCAGCCGACGCAGTACGGGCCCTCGTAGCCGCCCTTGTAGATCTCGCCCTTGTCGAAGAGGTCCTGGACGAACTCCTGGACCCGGTCGGTGTGGCGCTTCTGGGTGGTGCGGATGAAGTCGTCGTTGGCGATGTCCAGGTGCTGCCAGAGCGGCTTCCACTCCTGCTCGACCAGCCGGTCGCACCACTCCTGCGGGGTCACGCCGTTGGCGTCCGCCGTCCGCATGATCTTCTGGCCGTGCTCGTCGGTACCGGTCAGGTACCACACCTTCTCGCCGCGCTGGCGGTGCCAGCGGGTGAGGACGTCCCCGGCGACGGTGGTGTACGCGTGGCCCAGGTGCGGGCGATCGTTCACGTAGTAGATCGGGGTGGTGACGTAGTAGGCCGAGTTCGATGCCTCGGTGGTGCTGTGCTCTGCAGTGGCCGCCATGGCCGAAATCTTAGCGGCGCGAAGGAACCACCCTCGACTCGTTATGTGTCGGGGGTGGTTCCGCCGGGAACGGCTCTCCGGAAGGATCAGGCGGCGCGGCCGAAGAGGGAGCGCAGCCAGGTGCGGAAGGAACGGTGCGGCAGCCTGGTCACCGTCCGCTCCGGCTCGGCGTGCGAGGCGTAGCCGGGCGAGGAGTGCCAGTTGTGCTCGGCGGCGGAGACCCGGCCCTCGCGCATGATCCGCACGGTGTGGCCGCCGCAGCCGGGGCAGGTGGGCTTGAGCAGCGGGGACGGGACCCGGACGCCGTTCGCGTGGTACTCGATCACGGTGTGGCCGTCGCGGGCGATGTGGTGCTCGATCCGGTACCCCTGCTCCCAGCCGTAACCGCAGCTGAGGCAGGCGAAGGAGTACGCCTCGTGGACGGTCTCCACGGGGGTGTGCTTGCTGGACAGCGTGCTGGCCGGGGTGGTCGGGGTGCCGATCGTGTCGCTCATGGCCGTCTCCCAGCGCCCGCCGGGCGCTCGCCCGGCACGGGTCTTTCCATCCCAGGGAATGCCCGGGGCCCGCGCTCCGCCAACCGGCTTGCCGAACCTTGGTGCCGAATTGGGGAGCCTTGTACGACAAGCGGGTCAAAGCTTCAACGAGCCTTGGCTTTACCCAGTGCTCCCTCCAAGGTACGCGCTCGGGAACACCGCTGCTCAGCCACCGTTTGCGCGCCTTTCGCACGCCCCCCGGCGCTCGCTCCGGGCGCAGTTCAACCGGCGTGTTTGGCGGCCACCAGGGCGTCGAAGACCTCCCGCTTGGGGAGCCCGAGTTCGGCTGCCACCGCGGCGATCGCCTCCTTGCGGCGCTCCCCCGCGGTCTCCTCGCGGAGCGCCACCAGCCGGGCCAGCTCGGCCGGGGTGTGCTCCTGCGGCGCGGCCGGCGGGGCGCCCGCCACCACCACGGTGATCTCGCCGCGGACGCCGTCCGCCGCCCAGACGGCCAGCTCGGCCAGGGGGCCGCGCTTGATCTCCTCGTAGGTCTTGGTGAGCTCGCGGCAGACCGCCGCCGGGCGGTCCGCGCCGAACGCCTCGGCCATCGCGGCCAGCGACTCGGCGATCCGGTGCGGGGCCTCGAAGAAGACCATGGTGCGGGGCTCGGCCTTGAGCTCGGCCAGGGTGCGGGCCCGGTCGCCGTTCTTGCGGGGCAGGAAGCCCTCGAAGGTGAAGCGGTCCACCGGCAGGCCGGAGAGGGCCAGCGCGGTGAGCACGGCCGAGGGGCCGGGCACCGCGGTGACCTTGATGCCGGCCGCCACGGCCGCGTCCACCAGGCGGTAGCCGGGGTCGGAGACCGAGGGCATCCCGGCGTCCGTCACCAGCAGCACCCGGGCGCCGCCCTTGAGCGCCTCGACCAGCTCGGGGGTGCGGCCGATCTCGTTGCCCTCGAAGTACGACACCACCCGCCCGGCCGGCTCCACGCCGAGCGCCTGGGTCAGCCGGCGCAGCCGCCGGGTGTCCTCGGCCGCGATCACGTCGGCCGAGCCGAGCTCGGTCAGCAGCCGGGGCGGAGCGTCCGCGACGTCGCCGATGGGGGTCCCTGCAAGTACCAGTACGCCAGTCACCCGGCCATCCTCCCAGACCGCCGGTGGAGTGGTCAGGAATGGAGAAGCAGCGGCGGCAGGGTCAGCCGTAGCGTGATGACCACGGCAAGCAGCACAGGGCCCCACCAAGGAGAAACGTCATGAAGGCTCACGTCAGCTCGATCCTGCTCGGTGTCCGCGACCTGGACCGGGCCAAGGAGTTCTACACCGAGGGCCTCGGCTGGAAGATCAAGAACGACTTCGGCATCTCGGTGTTCTTCGAGTCGGACGGCGCCTCGCCGGTCGGCTTCTACGGCCGCGAGGGCCTGGCCGAGCTGGTCGGCACCGGCGCGGAGGGCAGCGGCTTCAGCGGGCTGGTGCTGACCTACGTGGTGCGCAGCGAGGCCCGGGTGGACGAGGTCATGGCCGAGGCCGCGAAGGCCGGCGCCACCGTCCTGAAGCCGGCCGGCGCGCTGCCCTGGGGCGGCTACGGCGGCACCTTCGCCGACCCGGAGGGCTACGTCTGGAGCCTCGGCTACAGCGCCCAGGGCGCCGACCAGCCGTACGCCGAGTAGTCCGGCAGAACAGCCCGGACCTAGCGGCCAGAACCGACACCACGTCAGGAGTGCGGACCATGAAGTTCCTCGCCACGGTCGAACCGCCCGAGCCCATGCGGGGGTTGGAGGTGCCGCCCGAGGTGGTGGCGGCGCTCGGCGGGGGCGCCCGGCCGCCGGTGGTCATCACGGTCGAGGGGCACTCCTGGCGGAGCCGGGTGGCGATCCTGCGGGGCCGTCACCTGGTCGGGCTCAGCAACGCCAACCGGCGGGCGGCGGGGGTGGAGATCGGCGAGGAGGTCGAGGTGGAGGTGGAGCTCGACACCGAGCCGCGGGTGGTCGTCGAGCCCGAGGACTTCGCCGCGGCGCTGGACGCCGAGCCGGCCGCCCGCACCGCCTACGACCTGCTCACCGACAGCCGCAAGCGCGAGCACGTCCGGGCGGTCGAGGGCGCGAAGAAGCCCGAGACGCGGCAGCGGCGGATCGAGAAGGCCGTCGCCACCCTGCGGGGCTGACCGCCGTCCCCCTGGACGGACCGGCAATTGGTGACGAAACGGGCAGCTTTGCGGCGAGCCATTGTCTTGGTGGGGGGCGCCCCTACGATGTGGCTGGTGAGCGGCGAGAAGGGTCCCGAGGGACCGGTTGGCGTAGACCACTCCGAGGCGGGCGCGGTCGCGCTGCTGGACGAGGCGGTGGCGGTACCGGGTCCCCGGGACGGTGAAGAGGGCACGTCGGGCTGGCGGCGGGCGCTGGAGCGGCTCGGGCACCGGGCGGCGGAGCCCGCCCCGGTGGCCGAGCGGCTGGTGCCGCCGATGCCGGACGGCCCGAAGGTGACGCCCCGTCGGGTGCCGCCCTCCCCGCTGCTGCTCTCGCTCGGCCTACGGCTGCCGGACGCGCTCTGGTCCTGGCTCTGCCGGTGGGCCGGCTGGTTGGGCCCGGTCGCGGTGGCGGTCTTCGCCGGGGTGCTGCGGTTCTCCGGGCTGAACGGCCCGCACTCGCTGATCTTCGACGAGACCTACTACGCCAAGGACGCCTACTCGCTCTGGCAGGGCGGCTACGAGACCAGCTGGCCGGACGACGCCAACGCCAAGATCATGGCGCCGCAGCAGTCCATCCCGTTCCGCGAGGACCCGTCGTACATCGTCCACCCGCCGGTCGGGAAGTGGATGATCGGGCTGGGCGAGCAGATCTTCGGGATGAACCCCTTCGGCTGGCGGTTCGTGGTGGCCGTGCTCGGCACCCTCTCGGTGCTGATGATCGCCCGGATCGGGCGGCGGCTGTTCCGCTCCACGCTGCTGGGCTGCGTGGCCGGGCTGCTGCTCGCGGTGGACGGGCTGCACTTCGTGATGAGCCGGTCGGCGCTGCTCGACCTGGTGGTGATGTTCTGGTGCCTGGCGGCCTTCGGCTTCCTGCTGCTGGACCGGGACCGCACCCGGGGTCTGATCGCCCGTCGGATCGAGCAGGGCTCGGCGCCGGCCGGCTGGTTGTTCGTCGGGGCGCGGCCGTACCGGACCGCTGCCTGGGTCTGCATCGGGCTGACCGCGGCGACCAAGTGGAGCGGCCTCTACATCGCGGTGGCCTTCCTGCTCCTCGGGGCCTGCTGGGACTACGGCGCCCGCAAGGCGGCCGGCTCCAGGAACCCGCTGGGGTTCGCCCTCTGGGACCTGGCGTTCGCCGGTCTGGTGATGCCGCTGGTCGCCGCCGCCGTCTACCTCGCCTCCTGGACCGGCTGGTTCCTCTCCGACCGGGGGTACGGGCGGGACTGGGCCGCGCACCGCGCGGGGCTCTCGCCGGACGCCGTGCTCGGCGTGAAGATGCCGTTCCAGTTCGACGTGAGCTGGGTGCCGGAGTCGCTGCGCAGCCTCTGGCACTACCACGCGACCATGTACGACTTCCACGTCAGCCTGATCAGCCCGCACACCTACCAGTCGAACCCGTGGAGCTGGCTGCTGGTCGGCCGCCCGGTCTCCTTCTTCTACGAGTCACCGAAGATGGGCCAGTCGGGCTGCAAGGTCAGCGAGTGCGCATCCGAAGTGCTCGGGATCGGCACGCCGCTGCTCTGGTGGGCCGGGATCGCCGCGGTGCTCTACTGCCTGTACCGCTGGGTGGCGCGGCGGGACTGGCGGGCCGGCGCGATCCTGTGCGGCCTGGCGGCGGGGTACCTGCCCTGGTTCGGGTACCAGGAGCGGACGATCTTCCTGTTCTACGCGGTGGTCTTCGTCCCGTTCCTGGTGCTGGCGGTGACCATGATGATCGGCGGGCTGATCGGGCCGGCCTCCGCGGGCCGGGACCGGCGGCTGATCGGGGGGACCGCGGCCGGGGTGATCGTGCTGCTGGTGATGTGGAACTTCGCCTACTTCCTGCCGATCTTCACCGGGCGGACCATCCCGATGGACGACTGGCGCGGCCGGATGTGGTTCAACAGCTGGATCTGACCGACTCGGTACCAGCTCTGCAACAACACCGGGTCGATCGCCTACGCACGGTCTCCCTCGGCTTATGGTGGGCTGGACCTGTCATGACCATCGGGGGAACAGCACCATGCACACGGGCGTGAAGATCGGCATCGGCGTCGTCTGCGCCGGCATGCTCGGCGTGGCCGGGCTCGGCGCGTACAACATCTACGACTCGCTCTCGGACGGCGGCAAGGAGGCGGCCGCGCCCAAGATGCGCACGGTGGTCGCCGAGGCCCCGGCGGCCGACGTGGCCGCGACCGGCGCGAAGGCCTTCCTGGAGGCCTGGGCCAAGGGCGACTACGAGGCCGCCGGGAAGCTCACCGACAAGCCGGACGCCGCCAACACCGAGCTGCGCAACTTCCAGGACCGCCTCAAGCCGAGCGCGATCACCCTGACCCCGGGCGGGGCCCCGACCGCGGCGCCGTCCCCGGCGGCCTCCGCGTCCGCCTCGGCCTCCCCCGCCGCGGGCGGCGGGACCACCGTTCCGCTGACCTTCAAGGCCAAGGTGGAGTTTGCCGGCGTGGCCACCGCCTGGAGCTACGAGGGCCGGCTCAACCTGGTCAAGATGAGCGACGGCACGGCGGCCGTGCAGTGGGCGTCGAGCGTGCTCAACCCGAAGCTCAAGACCGGCGAGTACGCCGACATCAAGCCGATCACCGCCAAGGTCACCCAGGTGGTCGACCGCAACGGCAAGAAGCTCAACTCGCCGACCCTGAACGGTCTGCTGTCCAGCATCAAGCCGGCCGCGGCCGACCCCGCGGACGCGGGCAGCGGCGTTGTGATCACCAAGGCGAACGGCAGCCAGGAGACGCTGTTCACCATCGCCGAGCCGAAGGCCGGCCCGACCACCAAGGTCACCCTGGACGCGGCCCTCCAGGCCGAGGCGGAGAAGGCCGTGCAGACCGCCTCCGACGGCGGCAAGCTCCCGGCCTCGCTGGTCGCGATCGAGCCCAGCACCGGCAACATCCTGGCCATCGCCAACGCCCCGGCCACCGGCCAGAACCGCGCCTTCCTGGCCGCCATCGCGCCCGGCTCGACCATGAAGGTGGTCTCGGTGGCCGCCTTCCTGGAGGCCGGGGTGAAGCCGGACGACGTGGTGGCCTGCCCGGAGACCTTCTCCGTCTCCGGCCGGACCTTCAAGAACGACTTCACCGGCGACCACTCGGACTACAAGCTCTCCCAGGACTTCGCCCAGTCCTGCAACACCGCCATGATCAAGAAGGGCCAGGAGGCCCTGAAGAACGGCGAGATGGAGCAGCTGGCCAAGGACGCCTTCGGGATCGGCCCGACCTGGAAGACCGGCCTGCCGCTCGCCCCGGCCAGCGCCCCGGTGCCGAACGGCGCCACCGAGCGGGCCGCCCAGATGATCGGCCAGGGCAAGATCACCATGAACTCCCTGACCATGGCCTCGGTCTCCGCCACCGTCCAGAACGGCACCTTCAAGCAGCCCATCCTGGTCCCCGGCTACGAGCAGCAGCCCGCCGCCAAGACCCTCTCCGCGTCCACCCTGGCGGGCCTGCGGCAGATGATGAACCTGACGGCCACTCAGGGCACCGCCGCGAACGTGATGCGCGGCATCACCGCCAACGCCGGTGCCAAGACCGGCACCGCCCAGGTGGACGGCCAGAAGGACGACAACAGCTGGTTCACCGCCTACCGCGGCAACCTCGCGGTGGCCGCCGAGGTCGGCGGCGGCGGCCACGGCGCGGCCGCGGCCGGGCCCGCCGCGGCGGCCGTGCTGAAGCTCGGCAACGGCTGACCCACCGTCAGAGCGGGCTCCGCACCGGGTGTGCGGGGCCCGCGGGGCCGGCCGCGAAGGCCCGGAGCAGGTTCTCGGTGACCTGGCGGGTGAAGGCTCCGGCCCGGTGGTCCATCCCGTGGTCGGCCCTGCCGCCGCCGGGCCCGTTCGCGTCCAGCGCCTCCACCCAGCGCATCGTCCCGGTGGCGAACACCGCTGCCCCGCTCGGCACCGTGTGGTACGCCGAGTCGGCGTACGAGCGGCGGCCCTCGCAGACCACCGGGGAGCGGGAGACCAGCTCGACCGGCCCGGGTGCGGGCCGGCCCGGCGGGACCCGGTCGTACTCGACGCCGACCAGGTGCGGGAAGGAGTCGCCCTCCTTCGCGCCGGTGCCCTCCAGCAGCCAGTGCCCAGGGGCGGTGACCACGTACGGGGCGTCCACCGGGTAGCCGTCGTAGAGCACGCCGAGCAGCCCGTTCTCCGGGTCGGCGCCCGGCCCGTCCCGGAAGTCGCAGGTGGCCGGCCGGCCCGCGCGGAAGCCCGGGTCGTCCCGGTGGTCGCTCTTCCAGCAGACCACGGTGCGGTCCTCGCCCAGCGGCGAGGGCTCGTAACGGACCCTGCGGTAGCAGCAGTTGGCGCCGAGGAAGGCGAGGTTGGTCCCCGCGTCGCGGGCGGCGGTGACGTGCCGGCGCTGCTCCTCGGACCAGTACTCGTCGTGGCCGGGGGAGAGCACGGCGGTGGCGCCGCGCAGCAGGTCCGGGGAGCGGGCCAGGTCGGGGCCGGTGGTGTGGGCGAGCGGGATGCCGAGCCGCTCGGCCAGGGCGATCAGCGGGGCCTCGTAGACCAGGAACAGCCCGGCCCCGTGGTCGTAGTGGTACGGCCGGTCGAAGCTCACCTCCAGCGCGCGGGTGGCGTAGCCGCCGTTCGGGCCGTTGTAGAGGCTGTGGCCGCCCCACTCGTTGTACGCCTGCCAGGTGGCCACCGCGTTGACCAGCACGGTGCGGCCGGCGGTGGTGCGGGAGCGGACGGTGAGCGGGACGTACCGGTGGCCGGTGTCGGCGTCCAGCCGGAGCAGGTAACTGCCCTCGGGCCAGCCGGTGGTGTCCACGGTGGTGGTGCGCGGCCAGGGGGCGCGGACGGTGCGGGTGCGCGGGTCGGTGGTGGCGGCCGGCCGGTGGGTGCCGGGCAGGCGGTCGGAGCGCCAGACCAGCCGGCCGCGGGCGCCGCCGTACCAGCCCATCCGGTACGCGGAGACGGTGAAGCCGGGGGCGGTGGTGGAGACGTGCAGGCCGAAGGACTCGCCGGGGAGCACGCTGACCCGGTCGGCGTAGCCCTGGACGGCCTCCTGCGGACCGGGGTCCGTGATGGCCCAGTCGGCGTTGCCGGGGCGGGAGTTCTCGTCCTCGACGGGTGACGGGGAGGGCGCGGAGGCGACGGAGGGTTCGGGGGCCGGGGAGCCGGCCGTCTGCCCACAGGCCGTCAGGCCGACCGCGGCGGCGGCCAGTCCGAGGAAGCGGCGGCGTCCGGTCGGGTACGACATGTCCGTATCGTGCCCGGCCGACGCCCGGCGGCGGCCCGCCCCACGCGGACCGTCCACTCCCCCGGCCGCCCCGCTCACCCGCACGGCGGACCGCCCCCGGCCGGTCCCCGGGGCCGGCTCAGGCCGCCCGGGCGGGGCGGGGCCGGCGCCGGAGCACCGGTCAGAGTTGAACGCCCGTCAGGATGGTGGTCAGCCGGTCAGGTCTTCGGCGCGGCACCGCGGCCAGCCGGGGCCAGACCACCAGGACCGCCGGGAGCGCCAGGTACCCGAAGCGCCCGGCCGGGGCCAGCGTGAAGGCCACCGCGAGACCGACCGCGAGCACGTCGCAGGCGTGCACCGCCGAGGTCGGCGGGTAGGCGATCAGCCAGACCGCGACGCCGAAGGCGCCGAGGCAGAGCATCGAGAGCGAGATGGTGTGCCCGGTCGGGCCGAAGCCGGCCAGCACCTTGCCGGGCAGCGGGCTGCCGGCCGGGGTGCGGATGCCGGTCATGCCGAGCGGGAAGCGGACCACCTGCTCCTGGAGCACCTGCGGGATGGTCAGCAGGTACGGCAGCACCACGGCCGCCCCGACGCCCAGCGCGGTGAGGGTGGCCCGGGCCGCCGGGCGCCGCCCGTACAGCCGCCAGAGCAGCAGGGCGGCCACCGGGAGGGCGGGCCAGGCGGTCCACTTGAGGGTGCAGGCCAGGGCCAGCACCAGCCCGGTGGGGACGGCCCGCCCCCGGGCGGCGAGCGCCATGGCCAGGCAGCAGAGCCCGGTCAGCGGCAGGTCCACCCCGCCGACGGCCAGCGCCAGCGCGATCAGCGGGGAGGCGGTCAGGGTGGCCAGCGGGAGCAGGGCGGCGCCGTGCCCGCGCGGGCGGAGCAGCCGGCGGCAGGCCAGCAGGCAGGCCAGGAAGGTGACGGTGAACCAGATCCGGGCGTCGCCGAGCAGGACGGAGACCGGGTTCCCGGTGCCGAGCAGGGCGCGCGGCAGGCCGAACAGCGTCATCGCCGGGAGGTACGGGTCGTAGTCGGTGACCACCGCCGGGTGCGGCAGGTAGGGGCTGCCGGTCTCCAGCAGCAGCCGGGCCGAGCGCTCCACCACCATCACCTCGGACTGGTGACGGCCCGTCAGCACCAGCAACACCAGTGGCACCAGGACGGCCCCCAGCACCGCGACGGCCGCCGCCGCCCGGGCGCCGCGGCGGCCCCGGACGGTCAGGCAGAGCAGCGCGGCCACCGCGTAGGCGGGGGCGGCGACGGAGCCCCAGAAGACCTGGTTCGGCAGGTCCGAGACCAGCGGGAACGCGGCCGCCCAGCCCGCCGCCACCAGACAGCCGACGCCCTGCACCCACCGGCGGCCGGCCAGGCTCCGCCGGGTGGTCCGGGCCCCGCGCTGGTCGGGGATCCGGCCGCCGGCCAGCGCGGACCGTCCCGCCGCGGGCAGGGTGCAGACCGCCTGCTCGGGTACCTCTGGGGATCGGGTGGTGGCCATGCAGGAAGGTTAGGGGGTCGGTTGTGCCCTTCCGCCGAGGAAGGGCACAACGGTTTGGTGGAGCTCTGCGGGCGGTTGTGGAGGTCAGCCGGCCTTGGTGAGCTCCTCGGCCGGGCGGTTCAGCTTGGAGTGCTTGACGCTGTAGCCGAAGTAGACGACCGCGGCGAGCGCCAGGGCCACGCCGAAGAAGAGGTACGTCAGGGGGTGAAGCTTGACGATCAGGTAGACGCAGAAGCCGACGCTCAGCACCGGCACCACCGGGTAGCCCGGCACCTTGAAGCCGCGCGGCAGGTCCGGCTGGGTGCGGCGCAGGATGATCACGCCGATCGAGACCACCGAGAAGGCGACCAGGGTGCCCAGGCTGGTGAGGTCGGTGAGGATGTCCAGCGGCACGAAGGCGGCCAGGGTGGCGACGGCGGCGCCGACCACCAGGGTGTTCCAGACCGGGGTGCCGGAGCGCGGGGAGAGCTCGGCGAACTTCTTCGGCAGCATGCCGTCGCGGCCCATGGAGTAGAGGATGCGGGTCTGGCCGTAGATCACCACCAGGGTGATCGAGAAGATCGAGACGATCGCGCCGGCCGCGAACATCATCGCGGGCCAGGTCTGCCCGGTGACGTCCTGGAGGATCTGGGCGAGCCCGGCCTCCTGGCCCTCGAACTGCTGCCAGGGCTGGGCGCCGACGGCGGTGACCGCCACGCCGATGTAGAGCAGGGTCACCACCACCAGCGAGATGATGATCGCCAGCGGCAGGGTCCTGCGCGGGTTCTTGACCTCCTCGCCGGCGGTGGACACCGCGTCCAGGCCGATGAAGGAGAAGAAGATGCTGGAGGCGGCGGTGCCCACGCCCGCGACGCCGAGCGGCATGAACGGGGTCAGGTTGCCGGAGTGGAAGCCGGTCAGGCCGATCGCGATGAACAGCACCAGGATGACGATCTTGATGGCCACCATGGTGGCGTTCACCTTGGCCGACTCGCTGACGCCGCGGATCAGCAGGAAGACCACCATGGCCACCAGGACCACGGCCGGCAGGTTGAAGAACCCGCCGCCGCCGGGCGGGGCCGCCATCCACTCCGGGATGGTGAAGCCGAAGGCCAGGTCGAAGAACTTGTTCAGGTACTCGCCCCAGCTGACCGCGATGGCCGAGGCGGAGACGCCGTACTCCAGCAGCAGGCAGACGCCGACGCCGAAGGCGACCACCTCGCCCAGGGTGGCGTACGCGTAGGAGTACGAGGAGCCGGAGACCGGGATCGCCGAGGCCATCTCCGCGTAGCAGAGCGCGGTCAGACCGGCCGTCACGGCGGCGATCAGGAAGGAGAGCACCACGGCCGGACCGGCCTCGGGCACCGCGCTGCCGAGCACGAAGAAGATGCCGGTGCCGACGGTCGCGCCGATGCCGATCGAGGAGAGCTGCCAGAGCCCGATCGTGCGCTTCAGGTGGATGCCCGAGCGGCCGCCCTCCTCCGGCGCGCCGGGCGGCGGTCCGTCGGCGGCGCCGCTCTCGGCAATCAGTGTCGAGACCGGCTTCTTGCGGAACAGGTCGGTGCTCAAGGCGGCGGTTCCTTCGAGGCGGGGGAGGTGTCCAATCCGGACCAACCGAACAAAGATGGGACAGTACCCCGGAAGCACACCAGTCACGCAAACGGTGTGACATGGGGTTCGCCTTGTACGGATCGTCACATATTGCCCGACAAACCGGACACATCGCACGCGGCACGCTCGCCCGATCGGAGCTGTCCGCTCCCTGACGGGACGTCAGCCGCGGAACAGGTTGTGCCCCACGTCGGAAGGCACCACGTCCTGCACCGGCCTGCTGTCCGGGCCCGGCACCGACTCCCCCGGCACCGGCTGGGTACCCGTCCGGTGCAGCAGCACCGCGCCGCCCTCGGACCAGATCCGCTGGTAGCCGTTGGCCTCCAGCAGCCGGATCCGGGCCGCCTGTTCGGTGTCGGTGGCGAACGGGAAGGCCCGCTTGTCGGAGCGCGTCAGCACGTACTCCCGGCCGCGCGGGGTGCCGTCCACCAGCACCACGTCGGTCCGCGCGGTGAGCCGGGGCGCGACCTGGTTGTCCGCCTCCACCAACGCCCCGTCAGGGATCAGCGCGGCGCCGCGCAGCAGGGCCGCCTCGCTCGGTTTGGCCTGCCAGCCGGCCGGCACCGCCAGCTTGACCAGCCCGAAGGGCAGCGCCAGCAGCAGCGAGAGCCCGGCCGCCGCCGCCCCGAGCCGCCGGTAGGTGCGGGCCTGCGGGGCCTCACCGGCGCAGAGCCGGCCGAGCACCTCGACGGCGGCGGTGAGCAGGACCGGCCAGAGGAAGACGTCGTAGTGCCGGGCGATGGACCAGTGGTTGGGGTTGGAGGAGAGGATCCGCTCGGCCAGCAGCGGCACC
>NZ_JBVJLD010000009.1:59714-128333 GCF_055584905.1 Kitasatospora sp. NPDC088742
GCGCAGCGGCAGGGCCAGGGTGGTGACGAGCAGCCAGAGCAGCAGCAGCGGCTTGAGCGGGGCGTCGAAGGCGGCCTTCACCAGCAGCAGCGGATCGCCCAGCACGTTGCGCAGGGCGTCGCCGCCGTCGGTGCCGAGCGCGGTGTAGTTCCAGTAGTAGCCGGGCTCGCCGCCCATCGCCGGGATCAGCCAGCCGACCGTGACGGCGGCCGCCACCGGCCCCGCCACCAGCAGGCCGAGGCCGGTGAGCAGCCCGCGCCGGTCGCCGTCCCGGCGGGTGCGCAGCGCCAGCACCAGCCCGTACGCGGCGACCACCAGACCGAGGTCCTCCTTGGTGCAGCAGAGCAGCACCGCCGCCACCAGCACCCCGCCGTAGCGGCGGGCCTGGCCGCGCTCGAACATCAGCAGGGTGAGCGGGGCGGCGAAGGCCACCTCGTGGAAGCCGCCGCGGGCGGCGACCAGCAGCGGCCAGCCCAGCACGTACACCAGCCCGGTGAGGTCCACCGCGCGGCGGGCGGTGCGCGGGTCGGCGGCGGCGAAGGCGCGGGTGGCGATCCGGCGGGCCAGCGGGACCCCGGCGGCGAACAGCAGGGCCTGACCGAGGATCAGCGAGCGCGGGTCGTCCCAGATCCAGTAGAGCGGGGCGAGCAGCGCCAGCACCGGGGAGAAGTGGTCGCCCAGCAGCGAGAAGCCGGGCGGGAACTCGTGGTGATAGGTCTTCAGGGAGGAGACCGGGAGCCCGAAGTGGGCGTAGCCGCGCACCCCCTGGTCGAAGATCCCGAGGTCGAAGCCGCCGAGCTGGACCGAGCTCCACTGCTGGAGGCCGATCGCCAGCAGCACCAGGAAGCCGCCGAGCGTGGTGGCCGGCCCCCGGTACCGGGCGTCGCGCCACCACGCGGGGGCGGGCGGCGCCCCGGTCGGTCGGACGGCGGTCGGCGCGGGGCGTACGGCGGGTGAGGTCACGTCAGCTCTGCTCGGTCAGCACGGGTACGGCGGGGGCGGTCGGCAGCGCGGCGGGCCGGCGCAGACGGCGGTGCAGTCTCACCGCCGTGACGCCGAGCACGGCGAGGCCGAGCAGCGGGTACGGCGAGGCCGGCGGCTGCCACCAGGGCTCGATGCCGAGCCCACTGCGTTTGGGCACGACCCACAGGGTATGCGAGAAGAAGACCAGGGCGGTGGCACCGAGCAGCCACCCCCAGCGGCGGTCCCGCCAGGCCAGCGCGCGGGCCGACTCCTGGGCCGCCTCGGCACCGAGCAGCACCAGCAGCGGCACGCACCAGACCCAGTGGTGGCTCCAGCTGATCGGCGAGATCAGCACCCCGGTCAGCGCGACGGTGACCACGCCCCAGGCCTCGGCCCGGCGCAGCACCCGGGTGGAGCGCCCGGCCAGCGTGGCGATGGCGAACCCGGCCAGCGCGACCAGCGCGCCGGCGGCCAGGCCGGTGAGGCCGGGCTGGTTGGTGGAGAGCAGCCGGGCGACCATGCCGCGCACCGACTGGTTGTCCACCAGCTCGGTGACGCCCACCCGGCGGGAGTCCCAGAGGTGTTCGGTCCAGAAGCCGAAGGAGTCGCCGGGGAGCGCCACCGCGCCGAGCAGCACGGTGGAGACGAAGACCCCGCCGGAGACCAGCGCCGCCCTGATCCGGCCGGTCAGCAGCAGGTAGACCGCGAAGACCCCGGGGGTGAGCTTGATGCCCATGGCCAGGCCGATGCCGAGGCCCTTGAGGCGGTGGCCGTCGGCCCGGGTGAGGTCCCACAGGACCAGGCAGGCCAGCAGCAGGTTGATCTGCCCGTACTGGAAGGTGGTGTAGACGGGCTCCAGGAAGACCCCGGCGCCGGTGGCCAGCAGCAGCGCGGCCGGGCGGTCCACCCGGCGGGGCCAGCCGACCAGCTTGAAGGAGAGGTGCACCAGCAGGGCCAGCAGGGCGACGTTGGCCAGGGTGACCAGCACCCGCAGCAGCGCGACGTCGAACCAGCCGGCCGGCACGAAGAGCATCGCCGCGAACGGCGGATAGGTCGCCGCCAGGTCCCAGCCCGGCAGCCGCATGGCGTACAGGTCCCGCCCGTCGGCGACGGCCTCGCCCTCGGCCCGGTAGACCAGCATGTCGACCATGTTGAAGCCGTGCAGGTGCCGCACCACGGCGAAGGCCGAGAGCAGCACCACAGCCGCGCAGAGCGCGGAGCCGACCGTCGCCCGTGCGCCCCGGTCAGCCACGCCGCCCCGCAGCCCTGCGGGGGACACGACGGGTTCTGGCGCGTGACGGCATGGAATATCCCCCTGGGAGCGGAATGAACCGAATCACCCTAACGGAGCCCTCCCGAGCCGGAGGTGACCCCCGCCACACCTGCTGTCACAGCTCTGTCACCGGTTGATGAGAAGGGCCCGGAAAGGGTCTCAGCCACCGTTCAGCACCGCCTGCATGACGGAGCGTGCGATCGGCGCGGCCAGCCCGCCGCCGGTGACGTCGGTGGCGGCGCTGTCGGCGATGACCACGGCGACGGCCACCGGGGGGACCCCGGAGGAGCCGCTCGGCCTGGCCCAGGAGATGAACCAGGCGTACGGGACGCCGGAGTTGTCCACGCCCTGCTGGGCGGTGCCGGTCTTGCCGCCGACGGTGGCGCCGGGGATCCGGGCGTTGCGGCCGGTGCCGTTCTCCACCACGTCGGTCATCAGTCGCTGCACCTGGCCGGCCACCTGCGGGGTCAGCGCCTGCCGGTACAGGGCGGGCTTCATGACCTGGACCGAGGTGCCGTCGGACTTGGCCAGCCGGTCCACCAGCTGAGGGTGCATCACCGCGCCGTTGTTGGCGACCCCGGCCGCGACCATCGCCATCACCAGCGGGGTGGCGGCGGTGTCGTACTGGCCGATGGAGGAGAGCGCGACCTGCGAGGCGTTCATCTTCGTGTCGAAGTTGGACCGGGCGGCGCGGACCGGGACGTCCAGCTTGGCGTCGTTGAAGCCGAAGTTCTCCGCCATGGCGGTCATCTTCTCCAAACCGACCTGGGTGCCGAGCCAGCCCATGACGGAGTTGCAGGAGAGCACCATGGCCCGGTCCAGCGACTGGCCGGGCGAGTCGCAGGCGGTGGTGTCGTTGACCAGCTCCGTGGTGGTGCCGGGCATCACGAAGGGGTACGGGGCGCCGGTCGGGGCGTTGATGTCGGTGACCACGCCGCCTGCCAGCGCGGCCGCCGAGGTGACCACCTTGAACGTCGAGCCGGGCGGGTAGATCTGACGGAGCGCCCGGTTGAGCATCGGCTGGTTCCTGTCGGCCTGGAGCCTGTTCCAGGCCTCCTGGTCGGCGGTGGAGGAGCCGGCGAAGCCGCCCGGGTCGTAGGAGGGGGTGGAGGCCAGCGCGAGGATCCGCCCGGTGGCCGGCTCGATCGCGGCGACGGCCCCGGTCTGCCCGCCGAGCCCCTTCAGCGCCGCCTGCTGGGCGGCCTTGCTGATGGTGGTGTAGACGTCGCCGCCGGGGTTCTGCTTGCGGGCGATCTCGTCCCAGAGCGCCCAGCTCGCCAGCCGGGTGTCGGTCCCGGAGAGCAGGTCGTCCTCCACGCCCTCGATCTGGGTGTTGCCGTAGGTCTGCGAGGAGTACCCGGTGACGGCCGCGTACGCCGGGCCGTCGGTGTAGGTGCGCTTGTACGCGTACCGGCCGCCGGTCTGCGTGGAGCCGGTGAGCGGGTCGCCGCCGACCAGGATGTTGCCGCGCGGCTGGGCGTAGCGCTGGATGGTCTCGCGCTGGTTGGCCGGGTTGTCGTCCAGCTCCTGGGCCTGGAACACCTGCACGTAGCTGGCCTGGCCGACCAGCGCCAGGATCAGCAGCAAGCAGAAGGTGCCGGCCCGGCGGCCGGTGGTGGAGATGCCCGGCAGGCCCTGCGGGCCGCCGGTGGAGGTGGCGCCCTGACGGCGTCTCAGCTTCACTCCTGGGCCTCCGAGACCTCCGGGGCGGGGCGGCGGGCCTGGTCGCTCGTCCGGACCAGCAGCGCCACGATGATCCAGTTGGTCACCACCGAGGAACCGCCCTGGGCGATGAAGGGCAGGGTCATACCGGTCAGCGGGATCAGCCCGAGCACCCCGCCGGCCACCACGAAGAGCTGCAGCCCGACGATCGCGGCCAGGCCGATCGCCAGCAGCCGGCCGAACGGGTCGCGCAGCGCGATGCCGGTCCGGAAGCCCCGCGAGATCAGCAGCGCGTACAGCAGGAAGACCGCGACCAGCCCGGCCAGGCCCAGCTCCTCGCCGATGGTGGCCAGGATGAAATCGGACTTGGCGGCGAAGCCGATCAGGATCGAGTGGCCCTCGCCCAGGCCGGTGCCGAGCACCCCGCCCCAGGCGAAGGCGAACAGCGACTGGGCGATCTGGTTGGCCCCCTCCCCCGCCGCGATCGAGCCCAGCGGGTCCAGCCAGGCCGTCACCCGGCTGTGCACGTGCGGGGAGAGCCAGCCCACCGCGACCGCTCCGACCGCCGCCAGGAAGAGGCCGATGGCGATCCAGCCGCTGCGGGCGGTGGCCACGTAGAGCATCACCACGAACAGGCCGAAGAAGAGGAGCGAGGTGCCGAGGTCGGTCTCCAGCACCAGCACCCCGACGAAGGCGGCCCAGATCAGCAGCACCGGGCCGAGGTCCCGGCCGCGCGGGAACTGGAACCTCCACAGCTTCTTCCCGGTCAGCGCGAGGGCGTCCCGGTGCACGGCCAGGTAGGCGGCGAAGAAGATCGCGAGGAGGATCTTGGCGAACTCACCGGGCTGGAAGGAGAGCGGCCCGACGGTGATCCAGATCCGCGAGCCGTACACCGGCGGGAAGAAGATCGGCAGGATCAGCAGCACCAGTGCCACCAGCGCGCCCACGTACGCGTAGCGGCGCAGCAGCCGGTGGTCGCGCAGCAGCACCACCACGGCGATGAACAGCGCCACCCCGAGGGTGGACCAGAGCAGCTGGGTGGGGGCCGCCTCGCTCTTCGGGGTCGCCCGGTCCAGGCGGTAGATGACGACCAGTCCGATCCCGTTCAGCAGGATCGCGATCGGCAGCAGCAGCGGGTCCGCGTACGGGGCCTTCCACCGGATCACGCCGTGCGCCAGCAGCGCCAGCACGCCGAGCGCGGCCCCGTAGCCGACCGCGCCGGAGGGCACCGAACCGTCGATGTTGACGCCGACCTCGACGTAGCCGAAGACGGCGACCAGCACGGCGCCCAGGACGAGGGCGAGTTCGGTGTTGCGGCGGGTGGCCGGCCGCGCGGGCGGCGCGGTGGCGGTGACTCGCGAGGCCACGGACCTCCTGTCGCTGTCGGTGGGTCAGGCCGGGGCCGGGGCCTGCGCCCCGGCCTCCTGAGGGTCGGTCAGACGGCGGCCGGGCTCCCGCCGCGGGACGCCTCCACGGTGGCGCGCAGCTCGGCCTCGGCCTCGGCGCTCAGCGAGGTCTGGATGATCTGGCCGCCGTACCGGGCCAGCGCCGGCACCACCTTGTCGGCGGTGGCCTTGCGGACCAGCAGGAAGACGGCGGCGCTGCCCGGCTGGAGGTGCTCGCCGACCTGCCGCATGAAGTTGTCGTCGACCCCCACGTCGGTGGAGGCACCGACCGCCGCACCGGTGGCACCGCCGACGGCCGCCCCGAGGAACGGCATGAAGAACAGCAGCCCGATCACCCCGCCCCAGAGCGCACCCGAGGCAGCTCCCGCACCGGTGGTGGAGACGGCCTGGTGCAGCTTGATCTTCCCGTCCTGGCGCCGCTCGACGACGACGGCGTCCTCCAGTTCGATCAGCTTCTGCTTCTGCAGGCCGACCGCCTCGGCACGGACCTGCTCGGCGGTGGCGAGGTCGGGGTAGGCGATCGCGAACAGGTTGCTCACGGGGAGGTCCTTCCAACTCGACTGGCTTCTCCGCGCACCCTAACCGGGATTAGCCATATTTATTGGCCTTAGTAGGGGTGTGTCCTGATTTAGCCGCCCACCCCCGGCGGGGCCCACGAGAGACAGGCTTCAACCGCCCCGCCGAGCCCGCCGCAGGCGACTCACCCCACCCTCTCCAATCACCCCCCGCAGCTCGCCACAGGCGGCCCCTCTCCCGCCCCACCAAGCCCGCCGCAGGCGGCTCAACGGTGGGCGGGCACCGCCCGGTAGTCGGGGAGGTCCATGGTGGCGGCCTTCTGACCCTCCGCCAGCATCCAGGCCAGGACCTTCGGGCGGTTGAGCATCGCGTCACGGAGGCGCCCGCCGATCCGGCCCGGGGCGAGGAACTTGCCGGTGCGGTCGCCGCCCTTCTGGCAGCGTTCGGCGTAGGGGCGGACCAGCCGCTCGTACGCGGCGAAGGCCGCGCGGTGGTCGTCGGCGTGACGGGCGAGTTCGCCGGCCAGGACGTAGGCGGCGACCACCGCGGTGCCGGTGCCCATGCCGCCGATGGTCGCGCCGCAGGCCGCGTCGCCGAGCAGCACCGTCCGCCCGGCCGCCCAGCCCGAGACGTCGGCACGGCTGATCGAGTCGAGGTAGAGCTCCTCCGCGCCGCGCAGCGAGGCGAGCATCGCGGGCACCTCCCACCCGAGCCCGGCCAGCCGTTCGGCGATCAGCGCCTTCTGCTGCCCGAGGTCGTGCCGGTCGTACCCGATCCGCGGGGCGGCGAAGACCACGAAGGCGTCCGCCACCGCCGGGTCCGGGTGGCCGCCGCCGAGCTGGGCGAGGACGCCGGGGACGTTGAGGCCGACGGTCTCCCGGCCGAGGCCGAGGTGGTTGGGCAGCTTCCAGGTGGCGGCGTAGTAGCCGAGGTGGGTGACGTACCGCTCCTCCGGCCCGAAGGCGATCCGACGGACGGTGGAGTGCAGCCCGTCCGCGCCGACCACCAGGTCGAAGCGCCGCGGCGCACCCCGCCGGAAGGTCACTTCCACTCCTTCGCCCGTCTCGGTCAGCCCGGTCACCGAGTCCCCGAAGAGGTACTCGGTGTGCGGGAGTCCGGCCTCGTACAGCACCCGGACCAGGTCACCGCGGTACACCTCGACCTCCCCACCGGTGAACTCGGCGGGCAGCGCCAGCCGCTGACGCCCCGTCCGGTCGAGGTAGCGGCCGGCCCGGCCGCCGGTGTCCAGCCCGCGCAGCCGCTCCAGCACGCCGGTGCGCTCCAGCACCGTCAGGTGGGCCTCGCCGCGGAAGTCGACGGCCTGGCCGCCCTCCCGCAGGGCGGGGGCGGATTCGACCACCGTGACCTCGTAGCCGTACCGGCCGAGCCAGTACGCCAGCGCCGTACCCGCGATCCCGGCCCCCGAGACCAGCACGCTCCCGCCCATGGTGAACCCCCTCCGTGAAACTGTGTCCGGCGGACACTGTCGATACCGTGTACGGTAGACGCAGTTTCGGTGCGGACGCAAGGGGAGCTTGGAATGAGCGAGGAACTCGACCCGGCCGCACGGCTGCTGTGGGGCCCGCCGCCCACCGCCACCCGGGGCCCCAAGGCGGCGCTGACCCTGGAGGGGATCGCCCGTGCGGGCATCGCCGTCGCCGACGCCGAGGGGCTGGCGGCGGTCTCCATGCAGCGGGTGGCCGGCGCGCTCGACTACACCAAGATGGCGCTCTACCGGTACGTGCCGGGCAAGGCCGAGCTGGTCGCGCTGATGGCCGAGCAGGCGATCGGCGCGCCCCCCGAGGCGGCCGCCCCCGGCTGGCGGGCGGCGCTCACCGCCTGGGCGCACGGGCTGGCCGAGGTGTTCGGCGCGCACCCCTGGCTGCTGGAGGCCACCCTCGGCCCGCGCCTGCTCGGCCCGGCCGAACTCGCCTGGATGGAGCAGGCGGTGGCCGCCCTGGACGGCACCCCGCTGACCGGCGCCGAGCGGCTGGACACCGTCGCGGTGCTGGCCGGGCACGTCCGTTCGCTGGCGCAGCAGACCCGGGCCGTCGACGGCGACTCCCCCGAGGCCCGACTGGCCGCGGCCGTCGGCTCCCTGATCGACAGTCACCGGGAGCGCTTCCCGGCCACCGCCGCCGCGATGGCCTCCGTCCGGCCGGAGCAGCGGGACGCGGCACTGGACTTCGGGCTCGACCGCCTCCTGGACGGGCTCGCGGTGCTCATCGACGGCCGCTGACCGCCGCCGGAGGGGTGGCCGGAACCCCACGGGGGCCTTTGGAGCGGGGAACTGATGATCCATAGGATGCGGCGGTGACCACCAGACGACGACGAACGCCGGCCCGCCCGCTCGGGTTGCTGGCCGCCCTGGCGATATCCGCCGGGGCCCTGCTGCACGGATTCCCGGCCCAGGCCGACGAGTTGGGGGTCGAGCCGCCCCGGGTCGACCTGGTGCTCGACGTGAGCGGCTCGATGCGCGCGACCGACATCCAGGGCAAGAGCCGGATGGAGGTGGCCCAGCAGTCGATCAGGGAGGTGATCGACGCGCTGCCGGACGAGACCCATTTCGGCATCCGCACCCTCGGCGCCACCTACCCGGGCAACGACAAGAACGAGGGCTGCAAGGACACCCGGCAGCTCTTCCCGGTCGGCAAGACCGACAAGACCGAGGCCAAGACCGCCGTCGCCACCCTGCGGCCGACCGGCTGGACCCCGATCGGCCTGGCCCTGCGCGGCGCCGCCCAGGACGTCGGCACCGGCAGCACCACCCGCCGGATCGTGCTGATCACCGACGGCGAGGACTCCTGCGCCCCGCCGGACCCGTGCGAGGTGGCCCGCGAACTGGCGGCCGCCGGCACCCACCTGGTGGTCGACACCCTGGGCCTGGCCCACGACGAGAAGACCCGTCAGCAGCTGCTCTGCATCGCCAACGCCACCGGCGGCACCTTCACCGACGTGCAGAGCCAGCAGCAGCTGACCGACAAGGTCAAGCAGCTGGTCAAGCGCGCGGGCACCACCAACCGGACAGCCCCGGCCAAGGCCACCGGCACCGAGCAGTGCGATACCGCCCCGGTGCTGGCCCCCGGCGTCTACAGCGACCGGGAGAAGTTCTCCGAGCTCCGGGTCTACCGGGTCGCGGTCCGCCCCGGCCAGGAGCTGCGGGCCTCGGTCTCGCTCTCGCTGGACCGGGCGCTGGCCCGGGACTACGGCGTCCTGCTGAAGGCCACCGACACCGGCGGCCAGGAGCTGGTCCGCGGCAACGACGCGGGCAGCGGCCGCACCGACGTGGCCTCCACGGGCGTGCGCTGGTCCTCCGGCAAGAAGGCCACCGCCACCCCGACGACCGGTCAGCAGGCCGACACCGTCTGCCTGGTGGTCAGCAACTCCTTCGCCCCGGCCCCCGGCGTCGCCGCCGAGCCCGGCCTGCCGCTGGAGCTGACCGTCGACCTGGCCGCCGCCTCCCCCGCCCCCGACGGCTGGTCCGCCGGCCTCGGGCGCGGCTGGGTGCTGCTGCTGGTGCTCACCCTGGCCGGCCTGCTGGCCGGCCTGGTCTTCGGCTGGCTGGCACGCTGGCGGATCGCGGTCTGGCGGGAGAACTGACGATGCGTACGACGACCCTCCTGAAGCGCTGCTCCGCGGTGCTGCTCGCGGCACCGCTGCTGCTGGCCGCCTCCCCGTCCCCGTCCTCCTCTGGATCGCCCAAGCCGGTGACCGACGCGGGCACCTCCTTCCTGACCGCCACCACGCTGGCCTCCGGGCAGGGCGCGGACGTCCCGGCCTCCACCGGTGACTACCTGTACTGGGCCTTCGCCGCCGCCGAGGGGCGGACGGTGACGGTGGACGTCAACGTCACCCTGCCGCCGTCCGCCGAGCGGCACGGCCCGCAGAGCTGGTCGGTGGAGTTCTTCGACGGCCTGCGCCGCCGCCAGTCCTGCACCTCCGGGCCGCAGGACGCCACCGCCCAGCAGGCCGACCCGGCCCTGACGCTGCGCTGCACCCTGCGGCAGGTCCGCTCCTGGGCCGAGCCCTGGTCCGGCGACCCGCTCCCCGGCACCTACTACGTCCGGCTGACGGCCGGTCAGGTGCCGCAGCAGGACCTCGGTCTGGCCGCCCAGGTGAAGCTCAAGCTCACCGAGCGCGGCGGGGCGGGCGACGCCCAGCCCGAGGGCGGGGAGCTCAAGGCCCCGCTGGTCCCGCCGGTGAACTCCGGCGTCACCGGCACCGCGCCCACCGCCGCCCCGTCCGCCTCCGCCTCGGAGCGCGCCGTCGCCCCGGGCGAGGAGGACGAGGCCTGGTACTCCGCCGCCGTCACCGGGGCCAACACCCGCTGGTACTGGACGGTGGCCGGCGGCATCCTGGCCGCCCTGGCCGGCGTCGCGGGCTACCGCCTCACCCGCCACCCCCGCGGCCACCGCCCGGCCGGACCGCCGCCGCAGGCACCGAGCGGCTACTGACCCAGGCTGGGCGGTTCGGAAGGGCAGCGACCCAGGGGCGCGGGGAACTGCGCGCTGCGGTAGGCGATGACCCGTGTGCCGGGTACGGAGTTTCACTTGCAAGTGAGCGTCCGTACCCGGCACACGGGTCTCGTTCTTCCGTCTCGCGCAGTTCCCCGCGCCCCTGACCGCCCTACGGGCGGCCCGGAGGCGCGGCTAACCCTCCGTCAGGACCAGGCGGACGCCGAAGCGGTGGTAGCCGGCCCGGTCGAAGGCGGCGGCCATCGGGGCGTTGTCGGCGTCGGTGTCGGCGCCGATGCGCTCGGCGCCCCGGGCGGCGTGGAAGCGGGTGATCTCGCCGAGCAGCTCGTCCACGTACCCGCGCCCGCGCAGAGCGGGGAGCACTCCGAGGTAGCCGACCACCGGACCGCCCTGGTTGGCGGAGGGCAGCGCGAAGCCGACCGGTTCGCCCTCGGGGGTGTGCGCCGTCAGCCACCAGGAACGGTCGCCGGGCATCTGGAGGTAGCACTCCAGGGTCTCCCTGGCCTGTCCCTCCCCGCCCAGCCGGGCCAGGCCGCGCACGGTGTCGTCGTCGATCGAGCCCTCCGCCGTCCGCCGGAACAGCTCCACGAAGACCTCGTCGTCGGGTTCGGCGGTGAAGACCAGCCCCCCGCCCGCCGCCGGCACCGGCGCGCCGGGCTTCCACTCGTACCGGTAGCGCTCCAGCTTCCCGCCCAGGCCGCTCCGCCCGGCGGCGGCCAGCCGCCAGTCGAGGGCCGCGGACACGGCCGGGTCGTCCCGCCAGTCCGGGGCGAGGAAGAGGTGCCACTCGGGCAGCCCCCAGCCGGCGGCGCGGAAGGAGTCGTGCGCGGCGGCCAGCAGCGCGACCGCCAACGCGACCCGGTCGGTCACCTCGGGCGCGACCCAGACGCAGTCCAGGGCGAGCGGACGGTCGCCCTCGGGGAAGGTCCACCAGACGGCGCGGGCCAGCATCCGGCCCTCGCCGTCCTCGGCGATCCAGGTGTGCTCGGGGCGGTAGGCACCGCTGTCGAGCATCGAGCGGTAGCGCTCGGGGTCGGCCCAGGAGACGGGCTCGTCGACGGTGCAGGAGAGCACCCGGCCGAGGTCGGCCGGGGTGGTGGGACGGAAGGTCACTCGGGCAGTAACACGGAAGGGCACGCTGCCTCCGGGCAGTCAGGAGGCGCTTCCGGAGCGGCTAGCGAGCCGTACGGGAAGGAAGCGCCGACAGGATGTGGGTGTACATCGCGGTACCTCCTTCCTCCGCGCGAGGCGGACCTGGCGCCGGGTGCGCCATCGCGGTGGACGCTACCCGGCACCGGCCCTGACCCGCAATCAGTTATTCGGCGGCCTCGCTGCCGTGCCCCGCGTGCAGGCCGCCACCGCCGCCCTGCCCGCCGGAGGTGTTCTCCGGGGCGACCGGAACCGAGAGCGAGGAGAGGTCCCAGGCGTAGGTGCCGACCGCGTTGGCGATCACGTCGATGTTGCGGTCGAAGGCCTTGAGGTCCAGGTTGGACAGGTCGTCGCAGGCCTGGTGGTAGCACTTGTCGAAGGCCGTCCCGGCGGTGCCGCCGTACGTCGCCGCCTGCGCCGCGCTCTTGACGCCCTCGGCCCCGGTGAAGGTGCCGCCGGCCGGGATGCCCGCCTCGATGAACGGGCCGTAGTCGGAGCGGCCGGTGAAGTCGGTGCCCTCGTGCGGCAGGTGACGCCTGTCCAGTGAGCCGTTGAGCAGCCGCTCGATCTGGGCCGAACCGGCCGGGCCGGGGCCCGAGCCGACGTGGTCGGAGTCGTCGCCGTCGTAGACGAACTGGGCCGCGTTGGGCGAGGCGATCATGTCGAAGTTGAGGTAGAGCTTGATCTTCGCCCGCTGCGCCTCGGAGAGCGAGGCCACGTACGTCTCGGAGCCGACCAGGCCGAACTCCTCGGCCGACCACCAGGCGAACCGCACCTTGTTCTTCACCTGACGGTCCGCCAGGCTGCGGGCCACCTCCAGGACGCCCGCCGAGCCGGAGCCGTTGTCGTTGATGCCCGGGCCCTCGGTGACCGAGTCCAGGTGGGCGCCGACCATCACGGTGTTCGCCTCGTCGCCGCCCCTGGTCTCGGCGATCACGTTCCAGGTCTTCCGCTTCTCCACCAGGGTCTTGATGTCCAGGCTGACGGTGACCGGCCCGGCCGCCGCCGCGGCCGCCAGCGCCTCGCCCGCCGCCTGGGTGACGCCGCCGACCGGCACCCTGCCGGCCGCCGGGTCGCCCAGGGTGCCGCCCAGCTCGCCCGGGACGTTGTTGTAGACCACCGCGCCGACCGCCCCGGCCTCCGCCGCGGTGGCCTGCTTGACCGCGAAGGTGCAGCCGCCGCGCCTGATCAGCGCGATCCTCCCGGTGAACGCCCCGGCCGGGTAGTCCGCCGCCTCGCAGCCGGTGGTGGCGTCCACCGCCACCACCGCCAGCTGGGCCGTCAGCCCGCCCGCCGGGCCGCTCGGCGAGTAGGTCATCGCCTTCAGCGGCACGTCCTCGGCCGTCGGGGCGACCACCCGCAGCTTCTGGGTGAGCGCCTGGTTGAAGGTGTACTCGAACTCGTTCCGGGAGACCTTCAGCCCGGCCTCCGCCGCCTTCCGGGCCACGTACTCGGCCGAGGCCGCGTGCCCGGCCGAACCGGCCACCCGGGTTCCGCCGTTGCGGTCGGCGATCCGCTGGAGCTGCTCCAGGGTCCGGAAGGCGTCCTTCCCACTGCTCCGCTCGACCAGCTTGGCGGCCAGCTGGGCCGCCTTCCTGGCCGGGTCGGGGCCGTGGCCGCCGCCGTGGGCGGCCGCTCCGGTGGCCCCGACCAGCAGGACGGGGGTGGTCAGGGCGGCCACCGCGAGGGCGGCCAGGGCGGCGCGACGGGTTCGAACGTTCACGGGCGAGTCCTCCGACGGATCGTCAGTTGCACCTGGGAACAGCGGTGCTGGTGACCGTAGCGACCTCGCCTCCCGGTGAACACCGGACGCACAGAAGCGGTCTCCGGCCCTCCGGTACTCCCGTCTCCTCAGGAGGCCACCGCCACCGTCCGTCCCACGCCCTCTCCGCTGCCCACCAGGTCGAGCATGCAGTGCGCCACGTCGGCCCGCGACACCGAGGTGCCGCCGCGTACGTTCCGGTCCAGGGCGGTCCGGTAACGGCCCGTCAGCGGACGGTCCGTCAGCCTCGGCGGCCGGACCACCGTCCAGTCCAGCCCGCTGGCCCGCACCGCGTCCTCCATCCGCGCCAGGTCCGCATACCGCTCCCGCAGCGCCGCCTTCACGATCGGCGCCAGCAGCCGGCGGGTGAGCAGGTCGTCCCCCGGGTCGTGCCGCGGTGGGTGCGGCCGGTCCGGGGAAGCCACCGTGCCGACCGGCCCCGCGCTCACCACCAGCAGCCGCCGCACCCCCTCCCCCCGCATCGCCCCGGCGATCGCCCGGGTGCCGCGCTCCGCCACCCCGATGTCCCCCTTGCCCCGGGCCCCGAGCGCCGACAGCACCGCGTCCGCCCCGGCCACCGCCTCCAGCAGCTCCGCCCCCGGCGCCGCCAGGTCCACCCCCACCACCCGGGCCCCACTGCCGGCCAGCTCCCCCGGGCGGCGCACCGCCGCCGTCACCTCGTGCCCCGCCGCGACGGCCTGCTCCAGCACCAGCCGTCCGATGCCGCCCGTGGCGGCGAAAACCGTGATCCTCATGCTGCCCGCTCCCTCGGTCGATGCCGTGTCCTCACAGCACCGACGTACCGGGAGCGGGAAGTGTGACGGGCCCGCGACGGCTACCGCTTCGCGTAGTCCGCGTAGCCCTGCCAGTCCAGGAACACGCAGGGCTCGTCGCCCAGCACCCAGGCGTCGTGCCCCGGCTCGATCACCGCGACGTCCCCCGGGCCGAGGTCCTGCTCCGCACCGTCGTCCATCCGGATCCGCATCCGGCCCGAGACGCAGTACCCCACGTGCGATGCCATGCAGCTGTCCGTCCCGGCGATCGGCTTCACGTGCTCCGACCACCGCCACCCCGGCTCGAAGGTCCCCTGCCCCACCTGGGCCCCACCCAGGTCCACCAGGTCCAGCCGCCCCTTGTCCGCCTCGAACGGACGGGTCTCGTCGGCCTCGTCGAATCTCTTCCTGATCAGAGCAGCCATCACGGCCTCCCTCGATCGGCCGCCCGCCAGGCCTGACCGCCACGCGGGCGGACTCCTGTCTCCACGGTACGCCCGCACCACCTGGGCGCACTCCTGACGGCGGGTCAGGCGGCTCCGGCACCGCCTGCGGAAAGGTTCGCCGGCAGTTTCTGTTATCGCTCACAATTCCGGAGGTCTCCTGCTGGGAAGCACCAACCGATCGTGAGATGGCCAGTGCCCCAGCACCACGGCCATGATCGCCCGGGCGACGGGACCGGTGACCGGATCGATGACGGGTGCCACCAACTCCTCCGCGCCCGTTTCGCCGATCCCGACCGGGGGTCCGGCAAGGACCTCGCCGCCACCGGCCCGGGCCCGCCCGACGCGCCGTCAGCTGCCGCACAACGCAGAAGTCCCGCCCGGTCACGAGGACCGAGCGGGACTTCCTGTTGGGTGGAGCTGAGGGGATTCGAACCCCTGACCCCCTCGATGCGAACGAGGTGCGCTACCGGACTGCGCCACAGCCCCAACGAGAAGAAACTCTAGCACCTTCCGGACGGGGCCCGTGACCACCCCTCACCTGGCTACTCGTTCGCGGCGCGGGGGCGGGACGGGTAGTCGGCCTCGGCGGCCGGGTCGGGGCGCGGGTCGGCGTACTGGTCGAAGAGCGGGGTGTTGGCGCGGCCGGAGTCCCAGGCGGTGGCGCGGGCGTCGAGGCCGGGGGTGGTGCGCGGGGCGACCGGGGCGGTGACGTAGGTGGGGAGCGGGACGGGGACGGGCTCCCAGGAGTCGGGGCCGGCCGGGGCGCAGTCGCGCATGCCGTCCACCCACTCCTCGTGGTCGGTGGCCTCGACCAGGGCGGAGTCGGTGGTGGCCAGGCGCAGGTGCGGGTGCGGGCGGGCGGAGCGGCCGGTGGCCGCCTCCCGGGCCGGGGCGGCGTCCTGACGGGGCATCGGGGCGGGGGCGGCGGGAGCGGGGGCAGGGGCGGCGGCGGCCGCGCGGGTCTGCTCGCGCTCGCGCAGCCGCTCGGCGGCGTGGGCCGCCCGGGTGCGGTCGAGCTTCACCTCGAAGCGCTGGCGCTCCAGGCGGCGCAGGTGGGCGATGTAGAGGGTCAGCAGCAGCGCGGGTACGGCGGGGATCCAGAGGAAGGACACGCCGAGCACCGCGGCGGCGACCGCTCCGGCCGCGAAGGCCAGGAAGAGGGTGGTGACCATCCGTCGGCGGCGCGCCAGCAGCCGGGCCCGGCGCTCGACCGAGCCGTGCGCAGGCTCGCGAGCGGGGGTGGACGGGGCCACGGGGGCGGGGGCGCCGGCCGGGGCCGGGGCCGCGTTCGCGTCGGGCAGGTCGTCGACCGCGAGGGCCTCGGTAGGCACTCCCGCGGGGTCGCCTGGGGCACCGGGGACGGGTTCGTCGCCGGTGTCGGACTGGGAGGTCTCCTCGCCGAGTGCCCTGGATGCCCGCCGCTCCATGGCCGACCGTCCGGCCAGCAGGCGGATCGCGGTACTGAAGCGTTCCGTAGGACGGGCCTCGTTGAGCTCGTCCTGCCTGCGGAGCCACATCGGCACCAGATAGGCGGCCCAGGCTCCTACGATGACCGCGTAGATAAGGCCGCTACTGCTCACGTTTCACACGGTACGGGCGCGGGGGAAGGCCCGGCAGCAATTTGGCGCGGCGTGTCGTGTGATCAAGCTGATTCTCCGACTATTTTGCCGGTATTTGTGACCACTCGCCCCGGCCGCGATGCCATATCGATATGTATTTCGAACACTTATTCAATTACCGGGCGTGGTACGGCCCCTGACCCACCGCCAGCGGTTCAGCATGCCCTCCGGGACCTCTTCCGCGGTGAGTGCGTACACCAGGTGGTCGCGCCAGTCGCCGTCGATGTGGAGGTAGCGCGGGCGCATTCCCTCCTCGCGGAAGCCGAGCTTCTCGGCCACCCGCCGGCTCGGCCGGTTCTCCGGCCGGATGCAGACCTCGATCCGGTGCAGCCCGAGCCCGGTGAAGCAGTGGTCCACGGCCAGCGCCACGGCGGTCGGCATGATGCCCCGCCCGGCCACCGACTCGTCCACCCAGTAGCCGACGTTGGCCGAGCACATCGAGCCCCAGGTGATCCCACCCACCGTCAGCTGCCCGACCAGGCGGCCCCGGTGGAGCACCACGAAGGGCAGCATCCGCCCGGCCGCGGCCTCGTGCCGCAGGTAACGGGCCATCTGCCGGAAGGTCGGCCGGGCGGAGACGGGGCGGGCGCTGCCGGCCGGGGGCACGGTCGCCTCCCAGCGGCGCAGCCAGTCCCGGTTGCGCTGGCTGAGCTCCTGCCAGGCCCGCTGGTCGCGGACCCGGATCGGGCGCAACGCGACGTCGCCCTCCAGGAGTTCGACCTGCCAGGAGGCGTTCAGGAGGTACTCCCCTCATCAACGGCAGCCGGGCCGCCGGCGGCGGCCGGGCGGGGGTGGTCCCCGCCGCCGAGCTGGTCCACCGCGTGCGGGAGCAGCGGCGTCAGCACGGCGATGCCGTCCTTGACGCCTCCGGTGGAGCCCGGCAGGTTGACGATCAGGGTACGTCCGGCCAGCCCGGCCAGCCCCCGGGACAGTGCCGAGGTGGGCACCTTCTCGCGCCCGTACGCCCGGATGGCCTCCGCGATGCCGGGGATCTGACGGTCGATCACCCGGGCGGTCATCTCCGGGGTGAGGTCCATCGGCGAGATGCCGGTGCCGCCGGTGGTCACCACCACGTCGTACCCGGCCGCCACGGCGGCCCGCAGCGCGGCCTCCACCGGCTCGCCGTCCGGCACCACCTGCGGGCCGTCCACCGCGAAGCCCATCGCCCGCAGGCCCTCGGCGACCAGCGGGCCGCCCTTGTCCTGGTACACCCCGGCGGAGGCCCGGTTGGAGACCGTCAGGGCCAGCGCCTTCACTGCTGCACCGCCCAGTCGCCGCTCTTGCCACCGGTCTTGGAGAGCACCCGGACGGCCTCGATGGTGGCGCCCTTGTCCACCGCCTTGACCATGTCGATCACGGTCAGCCCGGCCACCGCGACGGCGGTCAGCGCCTCCATCTCCACGCCCGTCCGGTCGGCCGTCCGCACGGTGGCGGTGATCTCGACCGCGTCGTCGGCGACGGTGAGGTCGACGGTGACGCCGGAGATGGCGATCGGGTGGCAGAGCGGGATCAGGTCGGGGGTCTTCTTGGCCCCCATGATCCCGGCAATCCGGGCCACCGCGAGGGCGTCGCCCTTGGGCACGCCGGCGCCGCGCAGCAGCGCGACCACCTCGGCGGAGACCAGCACCCGCCCGGCCGCGACGGCCGTGCGGACGGTGGTGGCCTTCTCGGAGACGTCCACCATGCGCGCGGCGCCGGTCTCGTCGACGTGGGTGAGGCGGGGTGTACGGGGTGCTTCGGACACGGGAACTCCACGGTGGCGCAGGCGAATACCGCGCTACCGTACAGCCAGCGGAGGCTCAGTCCGTGAGCAGGACCACGTCGACGTCGGTTCCCGCCGCGAGCCGCGTCTCATCCTCCGGGACGGTGATCAGGCAGTTCGCCCGGGCCAGCGCGCCGACCAGGTGCGAGCCCTCGCCGCCGACCGGGGCCACCGTGCCGTCCGGGGAGTGCCAGCCGCGCAGGAACTGCCGCCGCCCGGCGGGCGAGCGCAGGTCGGCCGTGGTCCGGGCCCGGACCACCGGGCGGTGCACGTCGGCGGCGCCCAGCATGGTGCGGATCACCGGGCGGACGAAGAGCTCGAAGGAGATGTACGCGGAGACCGGGTTGCCCGGCAGGGCGAGCAGCGGGGTGCCCTGGAGCCGTCCGAAGCCCTGCGGCTTGCCGGGCTGCATGCGGAGCTTGCGGAAGTCCATGTCGCCGTACTCGGCGAAGACCTCCTTGACCACGTCGTACGCGCCGACGCTGACCCCGCCGGAGGTGACGATCAGGTCGGCCCGGCCGAGCTGGTCCTCCAGCACCGAGCGGAGCACCGACGCGTCGTCAGGAACCCCGCCCACCCGGTAGGCGATGGCGCCGGCGGCCTGGGCGGCGGCGGTCAGGGTGAAGCTGTTGGAGTCGGAGATCTGCCCGGGGCCGACCGGTTCGCCGGGCTGCACCAGCTCGCTGCCGGTGGAGAGCACCACCACCCGGGGGCGGGGCACCGCCTTCACGGTGGCCCGGCCGATGGCGGCCAGCAGGCCGAGCTGGGTGGGGCCGAGCAGGGCGCCCGCGTCCAGCACCTTCTCCCCGGCCGGCAGGTCGCTGCCCCGGCGGCGGATGTGCTGCCCGGCCTCGACCGGGCGGAGCACCCGGACCTCCTCGGGGCCCTCGGGCGCCGCGGTCATCGCCTCGGCGGCGATCCCGGTGCCGGAGCCGCCGTCGGTCCACTCGACCGGGGCGACCGCCTCGGCGCCGGGCGGCACCGGGGCGCCGGTCATGATCCTGGCCGCCTGGCCCGGGCCCACCTTGGGGAGCTCACCGGCCCCGGCGGCGATCTCGCCGACCACCGGGAGCACCGACGGGTACTGCTCGGTGGCGCCCTGGGTGTCGGCGGTGCGGACGGCGTAGCCGTCCATCGAGCTGTTGTCGAAGGGCGGCAGGTCGACCCCGGACACCACGTCCTCGGCCAGCCGGCAGCCCTGGGCGTCGAGCAGCTGGAGCTCGATCGCCGGGAGCGGGCCGACACCTGACAGCACGTCACTCAGGTGCTCGGCCACGCTCCACATGCGCGGCGGTGCCGGGACCTCTTCGCAGCAGGAATCAGCAGTGGTCCCGGTCATCGCCTCACTCGCCTTCTGGTCAGTCCTGCATCTCGGCGGCGACGAAGTCCTTCAGCCAGCCGCGGAACTCCGGGCCGAGGTCCTCACGTTCGCACGCGAGACGGACGATAGCGCGAAGGTAGTCGGCGCGGTCGCCGGTGTCGTAACGGCGGCCCTTGAACAGCACGCCGTGCACCGGACCGCCCTCGTTCTCGTCCCGGGCGGCCAGGGTGCGCAGCGCGTCGGTCAGCTGGATCTCGCCGCCGCGGCCGGGCTCGGTCTCGCGCAGCACGTCGAAGACGGCCGGGTCGAGGATGTAACGGCCGATCACGGCGTAGTTCGACGGGGCGTCGGCGGTGTCCGGCTTCTCCACCAGGTCGGTGATCCGGAAGACGTCCTCGCCGAAGCCGTTGGCCTTGACGGCGGCGCAGCCGTAGAGGTGGATCTGCTCCGGCTCGACCTCCATCAGGGCCACCACCGAGCCGCCCAGCTCCTGCTGGACCTCGATCATGCGGGCCAGCAGCGGGTCGCGCGGGTCGATCAGGTCGTCGCCGAGCAGGACCGCGAACGGCTGGCCGGCCACGTGCTGCTCGGCCACCGAGACGGCGTGGCCGAGGCCCTTCGGGTCGCCCTGGCGGACGTAGTGCATGTTGGCCAGCTGGACGGACTCCTGCACGCGGCGCAGCTTGTCCTTGTCGCCCTTGCGGGCGAGCAGCTCCTCCAGCTCGTAGGCGCGGTCGAAGTGGTCCTCGAGGGCGCGCTTGTTCCGGCCGGTGACCATCAGTATGTCGGAGAGGCCGGCGGCCGCCGCCTCCTCCACCACGTACTGGATCGCGGGCTTGTCGACGACCGGCAGCATCTCCTTCGGGGTGGCCTTGGTCGCGGGGAGGAAGCGGGTCCCCAGTCCGGCGGCAGGCACCACGGCCTTGGTCACGGGGATGCGGGCGTTCGTCGTCATGTGTCAGACCTTATCGGGGCGGAATTCCGCCACACTGAGAGCTGGGTGAACCGATCGTGAACTGCCGAACCGTCAGGAACCCGGCTCGGCTGCGACGACCGGAGTGTGGGCAGCACCGGCCGGGGTGAGGGTGGCCTTGCCGGTACAGGGCGACAGAGTACCGGGGATTTGTTGCGACTCCGTGCGGGGAGTATCGGCGGCCTCGACCCGGACCGTTCCCACGCGCTCCGGCCGGGGATTCCGGCGACGCTCCGGCTGCCCTTCCGACCCGCCTTCCTCTGCCCCTTCCGCCTCGTGTTCCGCCTCGTGTTCCGCCTTCACGACCGCGCGTTCCGCCGGGGCCGGGTCGGCCAGGCGCCGCCAGCCGTCGCCGCCGCCCGCCCGGGCCGCCGCCAGCGCGCGGTCGGCCGCGCGCAGCAGCAGCGCCGCGTGCCCGCCGTCCTCGGGCAGCACCGCGATGCCGACCGCCGCCGTCAGACCGTTCCCGCTGACCGGGCGCCGGGGGGCCGGGCCGGCCGGGGACCAGTCCAGCAGCTGGTGCCGGCGCACCGTCCAGCAGAGCCGTTCGGCCACGTGCGCCGCGCCCTCCGGGCCGGTGTCCGGCAGCACCACCAGGAACTCCTCGCCGCCGTACCGGCCGAGGGTGTCGGAGCGGCGGATCTCCACGCTGAGCCGCTGCGCCAGGTCGCGCAGCACCGCGTTCCCCCGGCCGCGGCCGTGCTCGGCCACCACCGCGTCGAACCCGGCGATCTCCAGCATCAGCAGCGCCAGCGGGCGGGGCGGCGCCCCCGGGTCGACCCGGCGGGCCCGCTCCACCTCGCGGTCCAGGGTGAGTTGGAGGTGCCGGTAGTTCCACACACCGGTCAGCGGGTCGCACGAGGCGGTGCGCTGGAGCGCGTCCCGCTCGGCCGTCAGCTCGGCCAGCTGCCGCCGCAGCTCCGCCTCCCTCGTCTCGGCGGCCGTCGCCGACCGGCGCAGCCGGCCGCCCGTCAGCACGGCGGCGCCCAGCGCGGGCAGGCTGAGCCCGGCCAGCGCCTGGAGGAGCAACGGGGTGGACATCCGGGGCCTTCCACATGACAGGCTCTCGGCACCCGGCGGGGATCGCGCCGACCGGGCCGGAGCGGACCAGGGAGTATCCCGTGCACAACGACAAAGCCGCACTGAGGACACGGCTGCTCGACGCACGTCGGGCGCTCACCCCCGAGCAGCGGGCGCACGCCGCCACCGCACTCGCCGCGCACGCCGGGGCGCTCGCCCGGCCCGGCGACACCGTCGCGGCCTACGTCTCGGTCGGCGGCGAGCCCGGCACCCGCCCCCTGCTGGACGCGCTGCGCGCGGCCGGAGCCCGGGTGCTGCTGCCCGTCCTGCTGCCCGACAACGACCTGGACTGGGCCGAGTACACCGGCCCCGACGCCCTCGCCCCGGCCGACCGCGGCCTGCTCGAACCCACCGGCCCCCGGCTCGGCCCGGACGCGGTGGCCGGCGCCGCCCTGGTCCTCCTCCCCGGCCTGGCCGTCGACCGACGGGGCGTCAGGCTCGGCCGCGGCGGCGGTTCCTACGACCGCGTCCTGGCCCGCCTCGCCCGCCTCGCCGCCACCCCGGTCCTGGCCACCCTCCTGCACGAGGCCGAGCTGCTCCCCGAAGTCCCCGCCGAAACGCACGACCTCCCGGTCCACGCCGCCGTCACCCCGTCCGGGGTCCACTGGTTCGGCGCGGCCGGAGCCTGACGGACCGTCACCCTTCTCGGAGCGGGAGCTCCAGACCGAACAGCTCCGCGTAGTGCCCGAGCCGCTCCAGCACCCACTCGGTGCTCTCCCCGACCCCGGCCGCCGCCCGCGCCAACCACTCCGGGGTCACCCGGCCGGACAGCGCGGGCAGCCGGCCGTCCAAGCCCTCGGAGAGCACCGCGAGGTCCTGCCAGAGCGGCAGCACGTCCGGCACGTTCCGGAACGGCTCGCCGGCCGACTCCAGCTCCAGGTACGGCAGCAACCGCCCCCAGGTGGTGGACACCGGCTCGCCGAGCCGGCCCGCGATGCTCACCAGGTCCAGCGGCGTCAGCGGTTCGCCACGCTCGGACACCCGGTACTCGGCGGACAGCGCGACCACGTCGGCGGCGGTGGGGACGGTGTCCGGCAGACCGGCGACCTGATCGTCGGTCAGGGGCGGGACGAGGGCGCCGATGGCGCGCAGCTCGGCGAGGGACCGGTACGCCGTGCGAACGCCCAGACCCTTCTTCGCGGCGTGCCTCAACAGGGCCTCTGTGGTGAGCGGGATCCAGCGGGGGCTCTCGAACCACTCACTGTCGTCCGAGTCGTCGTGCCCGCTCGCCACCAGGGCTCCGGCCATGTCCCAGGTCGGCTGACGGTCCGCCAGACCCTCCGGGAAGGTCGGCGGCGCGAGCTCCAGCGGCAGCCCGAGGCGGGTGCACTCCACCTGGGCGTTCCGCCAGACCTCGGTGAGGGACTGGCCGAGCCGGAGTCCGGCCATGAACAGCACGGGTGGGGTCGGCAGCACCGGGTAGTCGGCACCGTCGAAGGTCGACTCCTGTCCGGAGAAGACGTAGCGGCCGAGGACCGGAAGGTCCCTCCAGGCCGCCAACAGACCGGCGGCCGGCGGCACGTCGACACCGGCCTCGCGCAGGTCGTCGAGGACCAGGGCCGAGTCCGTGGCGGAGGAGGTGACGAAGCCCAGGTCACGCAGGGAGATCCCCCGCTCCAGAGGGAGCTGCGCACCGTGGAGCCAGCGGACGACGTTCCCGCACTCCTCCGACGGCACCACCCCACGGCCGGCGTCGCCGGCGGTGTACCGCCGCTGGTGCTCCATCCCCACGGACTTGGCGGCCTTCGCCAAGTACTTCTCCGCCTTCCGCAGCGAGATGTCCCAGTCCGCAGCGAGCTCGACGGTCGCTCCCCAAGCGAGGACCGACCTGCCGTGACTGTCCCGGGCGGCATACCGACGCAGGTACTCGAAGAGGTCCTCGGGCACCTCGGCCCACCGGAGGACCTCCTCCGGGCCGGGAACCCGCACTCCCAGCCACGAGAACCGACTCATCCCGGCCAGGGCCGCAAAGGGACTGACGCCCCGTCGGGCGGCGTTCGCCACCAGGTCCCACGGCTCGGTGACGGTCGACCAGGTCTTTCCGTCCCTCTGGTACAGGAGATCCAGATCGTCGGTACCGCAGACGTGGTCCCGGTGCCACTCGGGTACGTCCGCCAGCGGCTCCGCGAGGAAGGGGGCGTACCTGACGCAGCTTTCGGCCAGCTTGCCCAAGGAGATCGCGGCGCGCTGCGACGCCCGCACGATCCCGCTCAGGTCACCGGGGGCGTGGCGGTAGTCGTTCTCCTTCGACACCTGGAACCGTCGGCGGGCGGCCCCCACCAGGCCTTCGACGATCTGCTCGTCGTACCAACCTGGAACCCAGTCAAGGTCTCCGGCCTGGACTGACGGCCCTGCCAGCGCCGGGTGGACGATCCTCAGAGCACGTGCCCGACGGATCACTTCGGCCACGGTGGTCCCCTGGTCCTTGGCCGCACGCACGACCGAACGCCAGTCGGAGTTCACCGAAGCGGCGATGTCGGCCCATCCCGGTTCGGGCACCGGGTACCCGGTCAGTGTGGCCGGGAACGCCGTATCCCGGTCATATCGGCCCCGACCGAACACGGCGGTGCGCCATGGCCTCACCGACTCGCGCACCACGTGCTCCCCGCTCGACCGGTCAGGGCGCCCGGAGAGGTGGCGGTCCAAGCGGAACCACCCGGTCTCATCCAGGTTCACCGACCGGCCGTACTGGTCCCTGACCTGGAGGCCCCGTCCCTTCCAGCGGTTCCACAGCCGACTGGCCGCCCCCCGGTGCTGCTCCTCCAGTTCGTGCAGCCAACCGAGCGTCAGCGACGGCCAGGCCGCCAGTGCTTCCGCGCCGAGCCCCCACTGCTCCCGTTCCCACTCCGCGTCGTACTGCTCCAGCTTCTTCCGGTTGACGCTCAACTTCCCGGCTTGCGGACCCGTGAGATTGAGGACGTAGCCGAACGGACGTTTGTCGGTGGCGATCCCGTCGCACAGCACCGCTCCGGTCCCCTCGACCCACCAGAGCGTGCCCGGTACCGCCTCGACGGCCGTCCCGGCCTCCACCGTGCGCGGGCCCTGGTCTCCCGACAGCACGGTGCGCGGAAGCAGCGCGGCCTGGAGCACCCCGGGCGGCCAGGACCGGGTCCGCTCCGAACCGTTCCAGACCTCCAACTGGAACTCGCTGACCATCACCCACGAGCGGAGCAGTTCCTCGCACACGGCCCCCGAGAGCCGCCAGCCGTCCCGGAGGTACAGCCGGACCCGGGTGCCTCCCTCCGGCAGCTCCGCCCCCGCCAGCTCCTGCACCCGGAACAGACTCGCGCTCCCCGGGATGAAGACCCGTAGTGCTTTCGCCGCCGGATACCCGTCCGGGCCTACCGGGCGGGTCACGATCTCCATCTCGTCGGCCAGCATGAAGTAGCTGAACACCCCGATGCCGAAGCGGCTGTTCGGGTACAGCCGGAGCGCGCTGTCCTGCCTGAGCCAGGCGGCCTGCTCCCGCCGGAACTCCCGGGACTGGCCGAACCGGCGCCCGGCCCGGGTGAACGTCTCCTTGAGCTGATCGACCGTCATGCCGACGCCGTTGTCGAGGCACTCCACGTAGCGACCCCGCTCGTCCTCCCCCGCCGTGATCCGGATGCCGCCCTCCCACGGCGCCGGGGAGCCGCCGGCACCCTGCAGGTAGCGCAGCCGCATCTCCCGGTACCGACAGGCGTCCATCGCGTTCTGGTAGAGCTCCCGGACGGCCAGGTGCCGCTGGCCGTCGTACAGCTGCTCCCCCATCAGCAGCCGGCGCACCTCCGTCTGCGCCAAGGTGAAGCGCAGCAGCGGCACGTCGTAGGCCCGGCGGCCCTGCCGCTCGTCCGCGCGCAGCCGGCGGTCGGTCACGCCGGACGGCAGACCGGCCAGCAGCGCCGTCTCGGCTGCCGACCACCGCCGGGCCGCTTCGCGGACGCGACGGACCAGGCCGTCGGCTTCCTCCACGATCGCGGCGAGGGTCTCGTGGATCGCCGGGTGCAGACAGACCGCGTCGAGGTGGACCTCGCCGGCCTCCGCGTGCCAGTCGGCGGCCCGCACCGCGGTGAGCAGCTCCCCGGGAAGCACCGGATCCGAGACCACGAGGTGCTCGACCACGGTCTCCGGGAGCATCCGGGCGTCCACCGCGAACAGGACGGCCAGCCGTAGGAGGGCCGCGAGCGCACGGACCCGCAGCGTGCCGGACCCGCCCGCCAGTGGGTAGCGCTCCGGCAGCTCCAGGGCCTCGGCCTCCGGCGGCTCGCCCAGCACCGGAGCTGCGGCGATCATCCGCAGCGCGGCCGACAACTCGGCCACCCGGCCGGACGGCTGGGCGGCGGCGCTCGCCGACATCATCCGGAGCGCCGTGCGGTCCGCGCGGTGCGGGGGCACCGGCAGCTCGTCCGTCTCGAAGCGCTCCGCGATCCACCGGTGCACCAGCCAGAGCACGGCGGCGTCGAACTGGTGATCCGTCACCTCGCCGAGCTCCCGCAGAAGCATCTCTCCGAGCCGTTCCGACACCTCGGGGTGACGGGCCAGCACCTGCTCGTACTGGCGCCGCTGCTCACCCGCGTCGTCGTCGTCGAACGTCCAGCGCGGCTCGAACAGCGCGGCCTGGCTCAGCCGCTCCGCCCAGGCCGCCTCCCGCAGGAACACCCCGGCCACCAGTGCGGCGGCCTCCAGTGCGGACAGCTCGACACCCTCGGGGAGCAGTTGGGGAAGCCGGCCACCGAGCACCCGCACCGGGAAGTCGTCGTCCGCCCACGGATCCGGCAAATCCTTCTGCGCGAGGTGGACCTGCCGGGCGACCTCCGTCGCCAGCTCGGCCAAGCACCCCTGAAGGTGCGTCACCAGCGCGGCGTCGTCCTCCGGCACCCGCGCCCAGAGCCCAGGCGCCGCCACCGCCTCCTGCCAGCTCTCCAGCAGCCGACGGCCCTGCGCCACGGGTGTCTTCCGGGTCTCCTGCTCCAGGGCCGTCCCGTAGTGGATCCGGACGTCCTGCTGCTCAGCCCTCTCACGCTGGGCGTACTGCCGGGTGAGCCGGGCGGTGGTCTCGTGCACCGCCTCCACCGTGCTCGCCTCGGTGAGCGGGTCGAAGGCGTCGGCCAGCGCCCTGGTGAAGAAGCTCCCGGCCGCCGAGTACCCGGCCCGCTGGCCGGGCGCGCAGCCGGTCATCACCGCGAAGCCGCCATGCGGCGGCCCCTTGGTGATCCGGCTGCCGAACTCCGTGGTGCCGTCCTTCTCCTCGGCCGACCGACAGGCGTCGATCAGCCAGAGCACGGTCCCCGCCCGGCAGCTCGTCAGGTAGCGGCTCAGGTCGGCGTCCAGCAGGGACTCCAGGACGTGCGGCTGCTCCCAGCCGGACGGTTCGCCGTCCTCCGGTGCCCGGGCGTCGACCGGGACCAGGTAGTCGGTGTCGCCCACCCGGATGCCGTGGCCCGTGTAGTGCAGCAGCACGGTGGAGCCGGCCGGGGCGTCCCGCGAGAGGCCCGCCAGGGCGGCGGTGATCTCGTTGCGGGTCGGGTCGCGCAGGATCTCGACCCGGTAGCCCGACCCGCCCAGGGCAGCGGCCAACAGCCGCTGGTCGACGGTGACCGCCTCCTCCAGCGGTGGGAACCAGTCTCCCGCCGCCGGAGTCTCCCCCACGCCGATCAGTAGTGCGAGCCGCTCGGGCGCACCGTCCCCGCCAACCACCGAGCTCCTCCTGGGACTAACCGTTCGTCAGGACCAAGCGGTGCTTGGTGGCCTGCTCGACCTGGTCCGGGGAGTACGGCCAGGCGAGTAGCTCGCCCTTCTGCCACAGCGCGGTCTGGTCGTCGTAGTTGTCGTGGTACGCGTGGCCGGAGGCGCCGCCGACGTTGATCCAGCGGGAGTCGTCGAAGTTGCTGAGGTCGACGACCATCCGCATCGACGGGATCCAGTCCACCTGGTAGCCCGCCGCCGCGTTCCAGCCCGCCGCGTTGACCGCCGCGGTGCCGCCGGAGAGGCGGTACGGGCCGCGGTTGAGCAGGCGGTGCACCAGGCCGGAGGCGATCGAGGAGTCGTCCGAGCCGAGCGTCTGCTCCTTGAGCTCCAGGGTGTGCAGGCGGCCCCAGCTCCAGGTGGAGATGTCCTTGCCGAGGCGGGAGGTCAGGTCCTGGCGGGCGTTCTTGAGTGCCTCGGCGAGCAGGTCGCCCAGGCCCTTCTGGGTCCGCCGGTCGGAGTCCTTGTACTCCCACCAGCTGGAGTCGGGCTGGGTGAGCAGCCGGCGGACCACCTCGGTCCAGCGGTCGCCGCCGTCCGGCTGGGCCTGGCCCGGGTCGCGGGTGCCGCAGACGGTGACCACGGGGTTCTTGTTCAGGTCGTCCTGCGGGAGGGTGTCGGTGGACTTCTGACGGACCAGCAGGCAGTCGCCCTCGGCGCGCAGCCCGGCCGGGAACTTCTGGCCGAAGGCCAGGGTGAGCAGCTGGCGCCAGACGCCGTTGTAGTAGGCGGCGGCGGCCGAGTCGGCGTCCTGGTTGTAGTTCCAGTCCTTGAGCAGGTCCTGGGCCTCGCGGACGTAGGGGTCGTCGATCCGGACCTTGAGCAGCAGCGGCACCAGGGTCTTGGCCATCACGCTGGTGTTGTCGAGCTGGATCGCCTTCATGTCCTCCGGCGAGATCTTGCCGCCGTTCTTGAGGCGGTCGGCGATCTGGTCGGTGATCTCCTTGGCGCGGGTGCCGTACTCCCAGTCGGTGGTGAGCAGCGGCTTGTAGCCCGGGTCCACCACGGCCTGGTTCGCGGTGACGATGTAGCCCTCGGAGGGGTTGAGCACCCACGGCAGCGACTTGAAGGGGACGAAGTCGTAGCCGGCGCCCGCGGTCTTCCAGCCGTAGGAGGAGTCCCAGCCCGGGGCCGGGTAGCGGCCGTCGCCCTTGGTGCGCTGGGGGATCATGCCGGGGGCCTGGTAGCCGATGTTGCCCTTGGTGTCGGCGTAGAGCAGGTTCTGCGCGGGGACCGCGAAGTCGGCGGCGGCGGCCCGGAACTGGTCCCAGTTGGCGGCCTGGTTGATCTTGAAGACGGCGTCCATGGTCCGGCCGGGCACCAGCGCGGTCCACTGCAGCGCGACGCCGTAGCCGCCGGCCCGGTCGGGCGCGGAGTCGGCGGGAGCGTACTTGCCGACGTTCTGCTGCTCGGTGGACTTGTCGGAGATCAGCGGGCCGCGGTCGGTGGTGCGCACCACGATGGTGCGGTCCTCGCCGCCGGCCACCTTGATGGTCTCCTTGCGGGTCTCGAACTTCCGCTCCTGACCGTCCACCAGGTAGGTGTCCGGGCCGGTGACCTTCTCCAGGTAGAGGTCGGTCACGTCGGCGCCGAGGTTGGTGAAGCCCCAGGCCACGTCCTTGTTGTGGCCGATCACCACGCCGGGCATGCCGGCGAAGGTGAAGCCGGCGGTGTCGAAGCCGCAGTTCGGTCCGGTGGTGCGGCAGTGCAGGCCCATCTGGTACCAGATGGACGGGCTGGCCGGGCCGAGGTGCGGGTCGTTGGCCAGCAGCGGCTTGCCGGTGGTGGTGTGCTTGCCGTCCACCACCCAGGAGTTGGAGCCGATGCCCTGGCCCTGACGGCCCAGCAGCTGCGGCATGGCGGCCATCTTCCCGGCCACGTCGCCGAGCAGCGAGGCGGTGACGGCGCGGGACTGGCCGGCGGCCGGCGGCGCGGCGGCGCCGGTCTGGCCGTCGGCGGGGCGGTAGGTGCCGTCGGCGCCGACCTTGCCGGTCTTCACGATGGTGCCGTTGCGGTCGTACGGGTACGGCGGGTAGAGCTGCTCGATCTTCTCGGCGCTGAAGTCCTGGGCCAGCAGCGAGCGGTCGATCTCGTCCTGCATGTTGCCGGAGAGGTTCCAGGCCATCGCCTTGAGCCAGGCCACCGAGTCGACCGGGCTCCACGGCTCGGGCTCGTAGTCGCCGTTCACGGCGCCGAGCAGGGCGTACTCCAGCGAGGCGGAGCTGCCGCCGGGGTGCTCCTTGAGCCAGGCGTTCACACCGTCGCTGTAGGCCTGGAGGTACTTCTTGGTGTCGGCCGAGAGCTGGGTGTCGAACTCCTGCTGGGCCACCCGGCGCCAGCCCATGGTGCGCAGGAAGGAGTCGGTCTCGACCTGGCCGTCGCCGAACATCTCGGACAGCCGCCCGGCGGTGACGTGCCGTCGGACGTCCATCTCCCAGAAGCGGTCCTGCGCCTGCACGTAGCCCTGGGCCCGGAACAGGTCCTCGGAGGTGTCCGCGTACAGCTGCGGCACGCCCTTGGCGTCGCGCTTCACGTCCACCGGCGCGGTCATCCCGGCCACCTTGACGTTGCCGTCGAGCTGCGGGAACGAGGCCTGCACGGTGTGCACGGCGAACCAGCCACCACCGACCGAGCCGGCGACCAACAGGACCACCAGCACGATCACGAGCAGACGAGCGCGCCGGAACCTCTTCGAGCGGGGCATCTGGTTGAGTCCTTGGCTGGGAGACGGGCGGCCGTGACAGACCACCACATTAGGGCGCACGCGCTTGCGGAGCTGCACTCGGGGCGCCCGTGGTCGGATCAGGTGGACCCTACCGGCCGCCCGTGAGCGGAACCCGGCCGACCACACGTACAAGAGCAGGTAAAATGTTAGACTGGGTAACGATCCTTGGATGACGGGCCGTCAGGCACCCTTCCCGGGCCTGCCTTCAGACGCTCCATCAGCCCGAACCACTGACTGCGCCGAGGTGCCACTGCGTGACTGTCGACGACCTGAACCGCTTCCTGCTCGAAGTCGCCGTGGTGCTTCTCTTCGCGGTCGTCGCGGTGCGCTTCTCCACCCGCACCGGCCTCCCCAGCCTGCTGATCTACCTCGGCATCGGCGTCGCACTCGGCCAGAACGGGCTCGGCATCGAGTTCGACAACGCCGAGCTCACCCAGGTGCTGGGCTACGCGGCCCTGGTGGTGATCCTCACCGAGGGCGGGCTGAAGACCAGCTGGCGGTCCATCAAACCCGTGATGCCCGCCGCCACCGTGCTGGCCACCTTCGGGGTCGCGATCAGCGTCGTGGTCACCGCCGTCGGCGCGCACCTGCTGGCCGGCTTCGACTGGCGCACCTCGCTGCTGCTCGGCGCGATCGTCTCCTCCACCGACGCCGCGGCGGTCTTCTCGGTGCTGCGCACCGTCCCGCTGCCGTCCCGGCTGAACGGCCTGCTGGAGGCCGAGTCCGGCTTCAACGACGCCCCCGTGGTGATCCTGGTGGTCGCCTTCGCCACCACCGGGCCGCTGGACTCCTGGTACGTGCTGCTCGGCACGATCATCGCCGAGCTGGCCATCGGCGCCGCCGTCGGCCTGGCGGTCGGCAAGCTCGGCGCCTGGGCGGTGCGGCACATGGCGCTGCCCTCCTCCGGCCTCTACCCGATCGCCGTGATGTCGCTCGCGGTCGGCGCCTACGCGGGCGGCGCGCTGCTGCACGGCTCCGGCTTCCTGGCCGTCTACATCGCCGCCGTGGTGCTCGGGAACTCCAAGCTCCCGCACGGCCCGGCGGTGCGCGGCTTCGCCGACGGGCTGGCCTGGATCGGGCAGATCGGGATGTTCGTCCTGCTCGGCCTGCTCTGCACCCCCCAGACGATGGGCTCGGCCATCGTCCCGGCCCTGGTGATCGGCGCGGTGCTGGTCTTCGTCGCCCGGCCCGCATCGGTCTTCGCCACCATGACCCCGTTCAAGCTGCCCTGGCAGGAGCAGGCGCTGCTCAGCTGGGCCGGGCTGCGCGGCGCGGTGCCCATCGTGCTGGCCACCATCCCGCTGGTGCTCCAGCAGGACTCGGCGCTGGCCAACGAGGTCTTCAACATCGTCTTCATCCTGGTCGTGGTCTTCACCCTGCTCCAGGGCCCCACCCTGCCGCTGGTCGCCCGGTGGCTGCGGATCGGCGACGGCTCGATGGGCCAGGACCTGGGCATCGAGTCCGCCCCGCTGGAGCGGCTGCACGGGCAGCTGCTCTCGGTCGCCCTCTCCGCCTACTCCCGGATGTCCGGCGTCGAGGTGGGCGAGCTGCGGCTGCCGCCCGGGGCCGCCGTCACCCTGGTGGTCCGCGACGGCTCCAGCTTCGTGCCCGACCGCGCCACCGTGCTGCGGGCCGGGGACGAGCTGCTGGTGGTCACCACCGAGGAGGTCAGCGAGGCGGCCGAGAAGCGGCTGCGCGCGGTCGACGAGGGCGGCAAACTGGCCGGCTGGCTGCGCGGGCGCCCCCGGCCCTGACCTGGCTTTCCTCCCTCCGCGCCGCAGTTCACCGTGAATTCACCGGCGCGGAGGGGTGGCGGAGTGACGCTACCCGCGTAGAATGGGGTCCGTAGATCTTCTGAGAATCGAACCGAAAACCCGCTACATCTGCCTGAAGCAGAGTTGGCGCGACCGCTCGGCGGCCGCGTCCGGACGCCCCACCCTCGGCCGTCCGGGCCCGGTATCAACCCCGGTCGACGCGCGAGAGGACAGCTCTCGGCGCCGTCGGGGCCACCCACACCCCCACTGCGCTACCAGGCAGCAGGAAGGACCGACCGTGACGGCCCGCCGAACGGTCGAAGACCCCACCCGCGTCGGATACGGAGCCCTGCTCCGCACCCCCGGTGCCTGGACGTTCCTGGCTCCCGCCTTCGTGGCCCGCCTGCCCTACGCGATGCTCAGCCTGGGCATCGTGCTGCTGGTCCTGGAGACCCACGGCTCGTACGGCACCGCCGGTGCCGTCGCCGCCGTCTCCGCCGTCGCGCAGGCCCTGATCGGCCCGCAGACCGGACGGCTCGCCGACCGCCACGGGCAGGCCGCGGTCCTGCTGCCCAGCATCGCGGTGCACGCGGTCTCGGTGGCCGCCCTGATCGGCCTGGCCCTCGGCCACGCCCCGGTCTGGGCGCTCTTCCTCGCCGCCGCCCCGGCCGGCGCCAGCGTGCCGCAGATCGGCGCGATGGTCCGCTCCCGCTGGGTGGCCAAGCTCTCGGACTCCCCGGCCAAGCTGAACACCGCCTTCGCCTTCGAGTCCGTCACCGACGAGTTCACCTTCGTGATCGGCCCGGTGCTGGCCACCGCCGTCGCCGCCGGGGTCTCCCCGACCGCCACCCTGATCGCCGAGGCCGCGCTCACCGTGGCCGGCGGCCTGGCCTTCGCCGCCCAGCGCTCCACCGCCCCGGCCCGCCACCCGCAGGTCGAGGGCGCCGCGCACGTCTCCGCCCTCGCCTCCCCGGGCGTCCGGCTGCTGGCGGCCTCCTTCCTGGGCGTCGGCACCGTCTTCGGCGCCCTCCAGGTCTCCATCACCGCCTTCGCCGAGAGCGCCGGCCGGGCCGACATGAACGGCATCGTCTACGGGATCTTCGCCGGCGGCTCCATGGTGGCCGGCGTGGTCTACGGGCTGATCACCTGGCGGCGCTCGGCCCGGCAGCGGATGCTCGCCTGCTACGCCCTGCTGCTGGCCGGCTGCTCCACCCTCTGGGCCATGCCCAACCTGACCACCCTGACCATCGCCGCGCTCTTCTGCGGCCTGGCCATCGCCCCCACCCTGATCACCGGCTACACGCTGATCGAGACCCTGGTCGCCGCCAACGCCAAGACCGAGGCCTTCACCTGGCTCACCGGCGCGATCGGCCTCGGCCTGGCCGCGGGCTCCACCGTGGCCGGGATGCTGATCGACCGGCACGGCGCCTCGGCCGGCTTCACCGTCCCGCTGGCCGGGGTCGGCCTGGGCCTGGCCGCCCTGCTGAGCCTGCGTCACCTGCTGGTCGCGCCGGGCTCCGCGAGCCGCACCGTGGCGCGCTCCGACGCCCGGGGCGGGCAGCGCGGCGGCGGGCAGGCGGCGGTTCTCACACCGGCGGCGCTGGACTGATCCTGCGGAATGCCGCATCATTGACCATCGTTAGCACTCATCAGGTGAGAGTGCCAGGGGGAAGGCCAGGAGGAAGAACACGTGCCCACGTACCAGTACCAGTGCACCCAGTGCGGCCACGGCCTGGAGGCGGTCCAGAAGTTCACCGACGAGGCGCTGACCACGTGCCCGGACTGCCAGGGCAAGCTCCGCAAGGTGTTCTCCGCGGTGGGCGTGGTGTTCAAGGGCTCCGGTTTCTACCGCACCGACAGCCGCTCCTCGTCGAGCAGCTCGGTGAGCTCCTCGACGTCCTCGTCCACGTCGTCCGCTCCGTCGACCTCGACCTCGACCCCGGCGGCCGCCCCGGCGTCCTCGGGCGGCGGCTCCGGCAGCACCGGCTCCAGCTCGGCCAGCTGAATCGATCCTTCCGCACGGCCCGGCACCGCGAGGTGCCGGGCCGTCGGCGTTCCCGGCCGCCCTGTCCTCCGTACGGGTGAAGCGCGTTGTCCACAGGCCGGGGTTTTCCACAGGCGGTGGACACTCTCCGCCGCTCGGGCCCGGGCCGCCGCACTCTGATCCCGCGACGCTCCCGCACCACGCGGGGGCCCGATCAGAGGCGGCGCCCCATGACCACCCCGTACCTCCGCAGCACCACCGCTTCCGCGTCCGTCGGTGGTTCGGTCAGCGCCCGCGCGGCCACCCCGGCCGCCGTCCCCTCCGTGCCGCCGCGCCGGGTGGTGCCGCCCTTCCCACCCATCCGCCGGGGCTCCGGCGGGCGGCACCGCCTCCAGCAGGCAGTCCGGCACCGGCCGGGGCTGCTCGCCACCGGGCTGCTGGCCGCCGCCACCGCACTGGCGGCCGGCCCGCTGCGTCCCCCGGCCGGGCCCGTCCCGGCGGCGGAGGCGGTCGCCATGCCCCGCTGCACCGGTTCCGCCCCACCCTCCTGACCAGTGACGATCCGTCAATCCGGGGCCGTGGAATTCACCCGTGACCATCCGCGCTGACCGTCGTTCAGCGCGGCATGAAGGGCTTCAAGGAATTTCTGCTTCGCGGCAATGTCATCGACCTCGCCGTAGCCGTCGTGATCGGCGCGGCCTTCACCAAAGTCATCAACGCCTTCGTCGACGGCGTCATCAATCCGCTCGTCGGGGCGTTCGGTGCCAAGGACCTCTCGGCCTACTCGTCCTGCCTGAAGGGCCCCTGCGTGGTGGACGCCGACGGGAAGGTCACGTCCGGCATCCTCATCCTCTGGGGCTCGGTGATCAGCGCGGTGATCACCTTCCTGATCACCGCCGCGGTGGTCTACTTCGTGCTCATCGTCCCGATGAAGCGCGTGATGGCCCGCTACAAGACCCCGGCCGAGGAGGCCGCCGAGGCGGAGGCCAAGGAGGTCGCCCTGCTCACCGAGATCCGGGACGCACTGGTCCGCCAGCGCTGACCGTCCCGCCCCTGGCACCACTCCCCCGCGGCTGCCGCGCCGTCACCCCCCGTGGTGCGGCGGCCGCTGACTCAGGTACCAGTCCAGCCCCCGGCCTCCACCGCCACCGCCCTCGGAGCCGCCCCAGCCCTGGTCGGTGTCGTCACTGGTCTGCCGGTCGAAGGGGTCGTCGAAGACCAGCTTGGGCTTGGGCTTGGCCTGCGGCTCGGCCTCGGCCTCGGCCTCCGGCTGACCCTCGGGCCGCCCCTGCTCCTCGTTCTGTCCCGCCACCACAGTCACTCCTTCGTCCCGCTCTGCTCCCCCGGCCTCTCCACCGCCCCAGCCTAGGCCGCGAACGGCGACGGACCCCGCCGGGGCCGAAGCCCCGTCAGGGTCCGTCTGGTCACCGCCCGAGCCGGCGGGCACACCGGTCAGGCCGCTTCGAAGCCCGCGTGGTCCGCGATCTTCTTCAACTCGGCGAGCGCGTGCTTCTCGATCTGCCGGATGCGCTCCCTGGTCAGCCCGTGCTGCTTGCCGACCTCGGTCAGCGTCCGCTCCCGGCCGTCCTCCATCCCGTAGCGGGACCGGATGATCGAGGCGGTGCGGTCGTCCAGCCGGCCGATCAGACCGTCCAGCTCCTCCCGACGGAGCATCACCATCACGGCGTCCTCCGGCGAGACCGCGCCGGTGTCCTCCACCAGGTCTCCGAACTGGGTCTCGCCCTCGTCGTCGACCGCCATGTTCAGACTGACCGGGTCACGCGCCCAGTCCAGCACGTCCTTGACGCGCTGCTCGGTGGTGTCCAGCTCGGCCGCCACCTCGGCCGGGTCGGCCTCGCGGCCCAGCTCCTTCGACTTCTCCCGCTGCACCCGGCGGATGCGGCCGAGCTCCTCGACGAGGTGCACGGGCAGCCGGATGGTGCGGGACTGGTCGGCGATCGACCGGGTGATCGCCTGCCGGATCCACCACGTCGCGTAGGTGGAGAACTTGAAGCCCTTCGAGTAGTCGAACTTCTCGACCGCCCGGACCAGGCCCGCGTTCCCCTCCTGGATCAGGTCGAGCAGCGGGAGACCACTGCGCGGGTAACGCCGTGCCACCGCCACCACCAGCCGGAGGTTCGACCGGATGAAGACGTCCTTGGCGCGCTCGGCGTCCTCGGCTATCGCCTCCAGCTCCTCACGCTTGGCGCCCTTCGGCAGCGTCTCCTCCTCCAGCAGGTGCTGGGCGTAGACGCCGGCCTCTATTCGCAGCGAAAGCTCCACCTCCTCGGCGGCGTCGAGCAGAGGCGTCCGGGCGATCTCGTCGAGATACATGCCCACGAGGTCTCGGTCGGCCTCAAGGTTGTTCGGCCGGGCCGTGCGAGTCCGGTCGGCCTTGTCGCGAACGACGGCACGAGTCGCCATGCTTGCTCCCTTGCTGCTGGTGCCGATCTGCCTTGGATCCCGCCCCGCCGGGGGTGAGCCGGGGCAAAGGTGCGCGCCCCAGGAGGCCCACACGTAACGATCCAACGCACAGAAATGGGACAACATTCCCAACTCACCCAGTTTCTTCCCGGCATGCAGTATCCTGCGACTTTTCCCGCGCGACGGTAGACAGCGCGTGACGCCGTGACGACCCGGCGTGAATTCGGGGCTCCCCGATCCACTCCTCCTCCCGCAGAACGGGCGGACACCGGCCATCCGCAGCTTCTCCCCACAAAAGATGCCGAATCGCGATCCGTACTGCCTCCGAACCACCCCGGCCGCTGGGAAGGTGTCAGTCATGTACCCGTCCATTTCCGGCTCCCGCGCCGAGGCCGCACCCCCCGGCGACCCACCCGCCCGGCCGGACGACGGCAGGGCTCCCGACGACAGGGCTCCCGACGACAGGGCTCCCGGCGGCAGAGCCGGGCTCCGCCGCCGGCGGCAGCTGCTCACCTGCGGCGCCGTGAGCCTGGGCTCCGCCGCGCTGCTGACCGCCCTGGTCCTGCTGGTGCTCGGCGGCTGGGGTCCGCTGCGACACCTGGACGAGGGCTGGATCGCCTCGCTGCACGAGTACGCCCTCGACCACACCGTGTGGACGGCGTCCATGCAGACCCTGGCCGACATCGGCAGCACCGTCACCATGCGGGTGCTGCTCGCCCTCGCGGCGGTCTGGCTCTGGGCGATCGGAGCCCGCACCCTCGGCGGCTGGGCGGCCGCCCTGATACTGACCGGCTGGCTGGCGAGCACGGCCGGCCAGGAACTGCTGGGCCGGGAGCGCCCGCTCTTCCACGACCCGGTGGCCGCCGCCCCCGACTTCGCCTTCCCCTCGGGGCACGCACTGGCCTCCGCCGTCACCTGCGGCGCCCTGGTGATCCTGGTCTGGCCACGGGCCAACCGCACCGGCCGGATCGCCGCCTGCGCCGTCGCGGCCACGGCCGTGCTGGCCATCGGCTGGACCAGGATCGCGCTCGGCCTGCACTGGCCCAGCGACGTCCTCGGCGGCTGGCTGGCCGGAGTCCTGGTGGTCGGTGCCGTCACCCTGGCCGTCGAGCTCTGGCGCCCCGGCGCCCTCTCCCGCGACGTCCGCCAGGTCGGCTGGCGGACACGGCCCCGGGTGCAGCGGGTGCTCGCGAGCACGGGGCCGGCCGGCACCTCCGCGCCCGAGGACGACCTCGACGACACCCTCGACAACTCCCCGGACGCCGCCCCCGGCACCGCTCCTGACGGACCGTGAGAAGGATCACACGAGCGCACAGGAACCACATGGGGAGGGATCGGTCAGGGCAGGATCAACCGATTCACTCCCTATCGGCAGCGGAAAAATCGCCCTGAACCGCCATTTTCACGACAGGTCACACCTCGTCGGCATGCCGACGGCTCCGGCGGGAGAGATTTCCAGCACACGGCACGGGGCTCCCCAGTCGGTGCCACGGTGCGGCAGACTTCTCCGGCCGGGTGTACCTACCCCCGGCCGGGCCGGGCAGTCGCCGCACTTCCGCTGCCCAGGCACCGAGTGACGGGGGTCGGATGACCAGGCACAGGACGGACGAACCGGCCAACCCGTACGGAGAACCGCCCGCGACGCCGCCGCACCACGTCCCGGACGCCCACCACTCCGGCGGCCACGTCCCCGGCAGCCACGTCCCCATCGTCCCGGCGCCCGACGACCGGTTCCCCGAAGGCTTCTTCCGCGACGAGCCCGCCGCCGCGCCCACGGCCGCGCACGGTGCTCCCGACGTTTACGGTGCTCCCGACGCCTACGGCGCCCCCGTGCAGCCGGGCCTCCCGGGCACCCCTGACTTCACCGGCCGGCCGGCCCCCCACCCGACCGTGCAGCTCGGCCAGCCCGCCCCCAGCCACCCCACCATGCAGCTGAGCCAGCCGGCCCCCAGCCACCCGACGATGCAGCTCGGCCCCCAGGTGCCTTCGCCGCGCCCGCCGTACCAGGGCGGGCAGCAGGCGCAGCAGATGCCGCCCGTCCCGCCGATGCCGCCGACCGTCCCGGCCGTCGCCCCGGTGGTCCCGCTCGCCGGGGGCGGCCTGCCGGACGCCACCATGCAGCTGACCGTCGTCCCGGCCACCGATGCCGCCGCGCCGCCGCAGTCCCAGGCCCCCGTCGGCGCCGAGCCGGCACCCGAGTCGCAGCCCGAGTCGGAGGCCGCCAAGGCCGGCCGGACCGCCCGCAACGGCATGATCATGGCGCTCGGCTCGCTCAGCTCCCGCGCGCTCGGCTTCGTCCGCGCGGCCGTGATCGCCGCCGCGATCGGTGTCGCCAAGGTCGGTGACGGCTACGCGGTGGCCACGATGCTGCCGAACACCATCTTCATCATGCTGATCGGCGGCGTGCTCAACTCGGTCTTCGTTCCCGAGCTTGTCCGGGCCGCTCAGCAGCACGCCGACAAGGGTGTGGCGTACACCAACCGGCTGCTGACGGTCTGTGGGGTCGCACTGCTCGGGATCACCGCTGTGGCCTTCTTCTGCGCACCGATGATCGTCGATGCCTACACCAACTACGGCCCCCAGGAGACAGCCCAGCGCGAGCTGACCCTGGCGCTGGCCCGGTACTGCCTCCCGGCGATCCTGTTCTACGGCCTGTTCGGACTGCTCGGCCAGGTGCTCAACTCCCGCGACCGGTTCGGCGCGATGATGTGGGCGCCGGTACTGAACAACGTCGTGGTGATCGCCGTCTTCAGCCTCTACATGGTGCTGTTCGACTACGCGAAGACCGCCAACCAGGTCTCGAGCGGAGCGGCCATGCTGCTCGGACTCGGCAGCGCCTTCGGCATCCTGGTACAGGCTCTGGCCCTGTGGCCTTCGCTGCGTGCCTCCGGCTTCCGCTACCGACCCCGCTTCGACTGGCGCGGCTCGGGCCTCACCGGTCCACTGAAAGCTGCCGGCTGGGCCCTGATGCTCGTCGTGGTCACCCAGCTCTGCTTCCTGGGCATCACCAACCTGGCCACCAGCGCCCTCTCCAAGGCCGAAGGCGACGGCTTCGAAGGCATCGGCCTCGGTTACACCGCCTACAACAACGCCTACCTGCTCTTCGTGGTCCCGCAGGGCATCATCACGGTCTCCCTGGTCACCGCGATCCTGCCGAACATGTCCCGTTCGGTGACGGCCGGGCGCTTCGCCGAGGTCGGCCGCGAGCTGTCCCAGACCCTGCGCAGCTCCGCCGGGATGATCGTGCCGGCCGCCGCGGTCTTCCTCGCGCTGGCCACCCCGATCGCCCGCCTCGCCTACGGCAACGGCAACGTCCAGGCCGAGGACGTCGAGGTGATCGCCCAGGTGCTGATGGCTTTCGCGATCGGTCTCCCGGCCTTCTGCGCCCAGTACGCGCTGGCCCGCGGCTTCTACGCGATGAGCGACGCCCGCACCCCGTTCTGGCTCACCACAGCGATCTCCGGCGGCAACGTCGCCCTCTCCGGCCTCGCCTACCTGGCACTGCCCGGCCGCTGGATCATCGTCGGCATGGCCGGTGCCCACACCCTGGCCGTCCTGCTCGGCGTGGCCCTCACCGGCCGCGCCCTCGGCCGCCGCCTCCGTCGCGAGGGCACCGCCGCCGCTCCGGCCGCCCCCGCGGCCCCGGCCTACGCGGCCGACCTCCCGCCGGACGCCACCCTGGTCCTCGGCACGGGTCTCGGTCTCGGTACCGGCCGCCGCACCCCCGTCCGCAGCGGCCTGGACGGCGCCCAGGTGGTCGTCCTCCACCTCGCCCTGGCTGCCGCCTGCGCCCCCGGCGCCCTCGCCGCCTACTGGCTGACCGGCCTGGTCTCCGACCTCATCCCCAACGAGGTCATCGCCGCCCTGCTCTCCCTCGGCACCGGCTCCCTCCTCATCCTCGCCTCCGTCCTCCTCCTTGCCCGCCCCCTCGGCGCCGGCGCGGCGGTCGGCCCCCTGGCCCGCAAGCTCCGCATCCCCTACCCCACCCCGGCCGCCGACCCCGGCCCCGGCAACGGCAAGCACCGCCGCTGACCCCCGGACGGGGCTGACGCCCCCTCAGATGCCGGAAGGCCGGTACCCCAGGGGTACCGGCCTTCCGAACTGCTGCTGTGCCCCATGCAGGATTCGAACCTGTGACACCGGCTCTAGCTAGTTGATCGTCGCGTATCCCCGTACCACGCCAACGACTGGCAGTGCGGGAAGCCACGGCTTGTTGATCTGCAAGCCCTTAGTCGTCACGTAGTCGGGCCCTAGACGATCACTGGGACCATCGGGTCGGGAGTCTCAACAGCCGCTGAGTTGCTGGGCGGTGCCAGGAGGCCTGGGCTAACGCCCTGGGGCCGTGAAAGCATGACGAGAGGACAGATGTGGCCCGTACGACACCCGAGCGGCCAGTGGACGTGGAGCGTCTCTTCCCGGAACTGGCGCGGTACCGGCGGACCGCCACCCGCCTGCACCCCAGACCGGGGGCCCCCGGCGTGCAGGACAGTTCCGTGGGTGGGCCGATGCTCTGGCCGGCCGACGAACCGTGGCCGATCTGCACGCACCCGCACAAGAAAAGTTGGGGCGAGCGGGTGGGCGACGTCCGGCTCAAGCGTCGGATTCGGGCGGAGGCCTGGAGACGTGCCCCGGAGCCGGGTCTCAGGCCCGGGCCGGCGGACGCCGAGCGGGAGGTCCTGGCCTCGTTGAAGCGCGGGCGGCACGCCCCGTGGCTGGCGAACACCGACCCGATCCCCCTGCTCGCGGTCGCACAGCTGTACCGGAGAGACGTGCCCGACCTCTTCGGCGGTCCCGCCGACTGTGACCTGCTCCAGGTGTTCTGGTGCCCCTTCGACGCCCACGGGACCGGCTACCAGGTGTCGCTGCACCTGCGCTGGCGTCGTTCCGCCGATGTCAGTGCGGTCTTGGCCGACCAGCCGGAGCCGGTGGTGGTCGGTGCTCCGGGGTACGTGCCCGATCCGTGTGTCCTGCACCCGGAGCAGGTGGTGGAGCACCAGTACATCGATCTGCTTCCCGACCGTCTGCGCCGACGCATAGAGAAGTGGGAGGGGCCCGAGAACGAGCGCGACGAGGAGAAGGTCGGTTACCGGAGCGACCTCTCGATCGCCCCGGGCTGGAAAGTCGGCGGATTCGCCTCCTGGCACGTGACGGATCCGGCGCCCATGGACTGCGACTGCGGACAGCCCATGGAGCCCCTCCTGACCATCGCCAGCTACGAGTGCGACAGCGACAGCGGCAGCTGGATCCCGCTGGAGGACCGGGCGACGCTGGAGGGGGCGATCGGGGCGGCATCCGTCCTCGTGAGCCGTGACGGGATCCTGTACGTCTTCGTGTGCCCTCGGGATCCCAGCCACCCCCATCGGCTCAGTTTTCAGTAACCGCGGCGCCTCCGGGCCGGTGGCCGGGCTCCCACGGACAGGGCCACTGCTGCGGGTGAACGCGTGAGGGCTGGATCGTGGATCCCGCCCTCAACGTCTCTCACTGCCGACTATCCGCCTACGGCACAGCTGGGGCGGCGGCAGCCGGGTTCGACAGCCAAGCGCTCAAAGAGAAGCCCTTGTTGCCGACTGCCTCCATTCTCAGCTCGTACGGGACCAGACTGTCGCTTTAGGAGAGCTTTCCAGCCAAGCCCCTGACCTGCACAGATGCACCTGATGGGCCATCTGACCTGCGAACATCACTCTTCGTAGCTCTCGCCGCCACTCGCATTTTCTCACCCTCATGTGTACTGCATCTGTATGCGGCATAGCCCTGGAAATGCACGCCAACCTGGCACTCATGACAGATTCAGCGCGACGCCAACTTGGCCGAATACTTGGATTGAAATCGCACTAAGCCGATGAGATCATCATGGCCGATCCCCAACTAGTCATAATAGCCCGGCCGGGCAAGCAGAACCGACTGGAAATAGTACCCTTCCGGAGTCGACTCACTATCGGAAACCGTAGGACGCCATAGAGCAACAAGCAACTCTGGAGCGATAATCTGAGTCCCGCGCTCTTCCTCTACGACATCAACAAAGCTGCGAATATGAGAGATCACAGATTGCGCTGGAGTATCAAATAGGCTAATGCCATCGAACATCACAACGTCACTATGGAATGGGCGGAATACCTCAATTGCATTTACTTTGCGATCAAAGCCCGGATGGGCATGGATGCTCAAACCACTTGAGTAATTAGCCTGACCGCGAGTTGGAACTAGAGACTCGGCGGGCCCCTGAAATCCTTCAATGGAACGTTGCGCCTCCTCCGCCTCTTCCATGGTCATCCCAAGCCTAAGGGGGCCGAACTGAGCCGGGAGCACCAGCCGCAGGATCATATTTCCCTCCGCTGGCGCGTAGGCCAGGGAACCCCTGACCCACGCGCACTCTCTATTTGCCTACGAACCCAGAGTCGGAACTCTTCTAAGGGCCTGATAGGCAGGATTATTTGCCATCTCAACAAGCATTTGACTAATTGCCATCTGTCGCTGACCTGCACCGCTTCGGGCAGGGTCTGGCGAATCGCCTCACCGTAGGAGCCGGAGCCGTCGCGGCAGACGTACTCCGCGCCGGGGTGCTCGCGCAGCCACACGACCAAGGTCTGGGCGGTGCGGTCGGGCAGAACATCGATCCGCTCGCCGGTCTCGGCGTCGATGATCACGGTGGCGTAGCGGTGCCGGCGCTTGAGGGCGAAGTCGTCGATGCCGAGCACGCGCGGGACGCGCACCGGCGGTACCGCCTGGCGCATGAGCAGGCGCAGGGCGGTCGAGCGGGAGATCGCGCAGGCCGGCGCGCGGGAGAGGCGGGCGCCCGCCCGGCCCGCTAACTCTTTGACCACCGAGCCCAGTTGGTCGGCGAGTCGGCGCGTGCGCCGTTGGTAGCGTTCGATCAGGCCGGGGACCTGCTCGCGGAACGTCTGCCGCGGGCAGCCCAGCACCGGGCAGACCAGGCGCCGGACCCGCACCGCCGCCACAACCCGGCGTCCGTCCACCGGCACGTCCGCGATCACCCGCCGATGGAAGCCGTGTACCCGCCCCGTCGGCTGCCCGCACACCGGGCACGGCACCGGATCGTCCCGGGTCCGCGCCGACACCCGGATGACCTCGCCCTCGTCCATCACGCCCTCGACGACAAGGGCCGACAGCCCCGAAAACACCACACTCACAAGCTCGTTGACGTCACGCATGCCATACCAACGAGGCCGGTCACCCTTCGTTACCACCGGATACGGGACAGAGCCAAGAAGAAGAGCTGACACTCCCCCTGCAGATACAGCACGACGAAGGCCGACACCCGTGGGTGCCGACCTTCGTCGTGTGTGCTGCTGTGCCCCATGCAGGATTCGAACCTGCGACACCGGCTTTAGGAGAGCCGTGCTCTATCCCCTGAGCTAATGAGGCGGGGGCTTGTGGCGGGACAAGCACCGGGCCAGGCGGTGTGCGAACGTCCGGGCCGGCCGCTGCGAGGCGACCCCCGACCGTCCCCACGATGGGATGACCGTCTGACCGATGACAGACTAGCGGATCGAGCTCTGGCAGATCCCCCCTGTTCCCGCAGGCACCGTCGAACTGGCAGGCCGCCCGAGCGCGAGCAGCGCCGTCCGGGGCTGCGGCCCGACCCGCGAAGTGGAGAAGTGGATGTGGGAGCTGGAGGTCTTCTCGAAGCGGACCGAGGAGCTCATCGAATCGATCCCGCTCCGAACCGTCCGCGGCGAGGACGTGAGGGTCCTCCTGGGCCGACCGGCCGAGGAGGACGTCTACGAGGGCGGCTACCCCGTCGAAGGAGGCGTCCTCGAAGAACTCTCGGGACCGGCGGACCACCGTGTCCGGCAGGACGCGGACTACTTCGTCGCCTTCGTGGCCCACAGACTCCCCGTCTGGGCGGTGGGTGAGGAACCCATGGTGTTCTGGCGGAACGGTCTCCTGGTGAACCTGCACGGCTCCTGAGGAGCGAGCGACCGGGGGTCGGGGGTCGGGGGTGCCACGGCACGGCACGGCGAGGTGGGAGCTTGAGCGGCGCGGGGGCGTCCGGTGGGGCAGGATGCGGGGATTGACGGTGTGTAGGGGGCGAGGGTGACGGGCGTGGAGGGTGCGGTGCGGGTGCGGCGGTTGGCCCAGGTCGCGGTGGGGTGTGCCGGGGCCGCGGTGGTGGTGCTGGTGCTGATGGTGGGCTGGCGCGGGCTGGGGGTGGTGCTGGCCGGGGCGATCGGGCTGGGGGTCGCGGCGGCCGGGGCCTGGTGGGCGGTGGCGCACCGGGGGGCGACCCGGGTGGTCGGAGCGGTGCTGGCGGTGGCCGCGCCGGTCTGGGTGCTCGGGTTCCTGGTGGAGAGCGGGCTGGGGCTGGAGGCGGTGCTGACCGTCTCGCTCTGGGCGGGCGGGATGGCGGCCGCGGCGGAGGCGCTGCGGCTGGACAAGCGGGCCCGCCGGGCGCGGCAGGTGCCGTCGGCCCCCAGGGCGCTGAAGCCGGTCCTGATCATGAACCCGAAGTCCGGCGGCGGGAAGGTCGAGAAGTTCGACCTGGTGCGGAGGGCGGAGTCGCTCGGGGCCCGGGTGCTGCTGCTGGACGGACAGGACGTGTCGGCGCTGGCCCGCCGGGCGGTGGCCGAGGGCGCGGACCTGCTCGGGGTCGCGGGCGGGGACGGGACGCAGGCGCTGGTGGCGGAGGTGGCTGCCGAGCACGACCTGCCGTTCCTGGTCATCTCGGCCGGCACCCGAAACCACTTCGCGATGGACCTCGGCCTTGACCGCAACGACCCCTCCACCTGTCTGGACGCCCTGACCGACGGCGTGGAGCTGACGGTCGATCTGGGCACGGTCGCGGACCGCCCGTTCGTCAACACGGTCTCCTTCGGCGCCTACGCCGAGATCGTGCAGAGCCCGGACTACCGGGACAACAAGACCGCCACCGCCCTCGGCGCGCTGCCCGACCTGCTGGCCAACAAGATCGGCGCCCGGCTCACCGCCGAGGCCGACGGCACCCGGCTCACCGACCCCCAGGCCCTGCTGGTGAGCAACAACCCGTACGAGACCGGCGACCTGCTCGGCGCGGGCAGCCGTCCCCGCCTCGACACCGGCCGGCTCGGGGTGCTCTGCCTGAAGGTGGAGGGAGCGGCCCAGGCCGTCGAGCTGGCGCTGCGCGGGGAACAGGCGCAGGGGCTCACGGTGCTGACGTCCCGTGAGGTGATGGTCCGGGCGGAGGCCGGGACGGACACCATCCCGGTGGCGGTGGACGGCGAGGCGCTGACGCTGCCGACGCCGGTGCGGTGCACGGTCCGCCCCGGGGCGCTGCGGGTGCGGGTGCCGCGCGACCGGCCGGGCGCGGAGCCGGTGGCGCCGCTGCGGAACTGGCGGCGGGTCTGGCAGCTCGCGTCGGGCAAGGCGTCCTGAGACCGGGACGCAGGCCCCGGCAGGAGACCCGGCGCGGGACCGAACGGGTGCCGGTGCGCGGGACGGAGCTGATGGTGCGTGAGGATGGCAGGCAGACAAGGGAGGTGACGGTCGATGCGGAGCCCGACGACCGGTAGGTGGTGGCCGCTGTCGGCACCGGTGGTGCTGGACCTGGCGGCGCTGGACCGCTCGGTGTACGGCGCGGTGGCGGCGACGCCGACGCCCGCGCTGGACGGGGTGATGCGGCGGCTGTCGGCGGCGGCCGACCATTCGAAGCTGTCGTTCGCGGTGGCCGGGCTGCTGGCGCTGCGCGGCGGTTCGGCGCGGCGGGCGGCGGTCCTCGGGGTGGCGGCGATCGGGCTGGCCTCGGCCACCGCGAACCTGCTGGGCAAGAACCTGGTGCGGCGCGAACGCCCGGACCGGGCCGGGGCGCTGGTGCCCGAGGCCCGGCACGTCCCGATGCCGAGCTCGGCCTCCTTCCCCTCCGGGCACTCCGCCTCGGCCTTCGCCTTCGCGGTGGCGGTCGGCGCCGAGCTCCCGTCGGCGGCGGTCCCGCTGGCCCTGCTGGCGGCCACCGTGGCGTACTCGCGGGTCCACACCGGGGTCCACTACCCGGGCGACGTAGTGGCCGGCTCGCTACTGGGGGTGGCGGCTGCCACGGCGGTCCGCCTGGCCGGCACGGGCTCCTTCGGCCCGGCGCCGCAGGCCGGCTGACGGACCGTCGGCCGCTGCGGTCGCCACAGTCACTGCGGTCACCACGGCCGCCGTCCGCCGGCCCGCCTCCACCGGGGGCGCACCGTACGTGATCACCGCCACAGGATGCCGCCGCCCCCGCCGGGAATGGTGGCGTAGGGGGCAGCGGTGGACCGGGAGGAAGAGTGTGACGGCGGAGCGGATGATCGGGCTGCTGGCGGATGCCGGGAGCTTCGAGTGCTGGGACGAGCCCGTGCGGCTGCCGGAGGGGGATCCCGGGTACCGGGCGGCGCTGCTGACGGCCCGGGAGCGGACCGGGCTGGACGAGGCCGTGACGACCGGCCGGGCCCTGCTGGCGGGGCGCCGGGTGGCGCTGGTGGTGTCGGATTTCGGCTTCCTGGGCGGCTCGATCGGGGTGGCCACCGCCGAACGGATCACCCGGGCGGTGGAGCGGGCCACGGCGGAGCGGCTGCCGCTGCTGGCGCTGCCGGTCTCCGGCGGCACCCGGATGCAGGAGGGGACCGCCGCGTTCCTCTGCATGGTGCGGATCACCGCCGCCGTGCAGGCCCACCGGGCCGCCGGGCTGCCCTACCTGACGTACCTGCGCAATCCCACCATGGGCGGGGTGTTCGCCTCCTGGGGCACCCTGGGCCACCTGGTGCTGGCCGAGCCGGAGGCCCGGCTGGGCTTCCTCGGGCCCCGGGTGTACCAGGAGCTGCGCGGGGTGGAGCTCCCGGGGCAGGTGCAGCGCGCCGAGACCCTGGTGGCGCGCGGCCTGATCGACGTGGTGGTCCCGCCGGAACGGCTGGCGCGGACGGTGGCCCGGGCCCTCGCGGTGCTCGCCGATCCGCCCGGCCCCGCCGGGCTGCCCGGCCTGGAGCGGCCGGAGGAGGCGGTGGACGCCTGGGAGGCCGTGCTCCGCAGCCGGGCCCCGGACCGCCCGGGCACCGAGGCCGTGCTCGCGGCCGCCGACCTCGGCCTGCTGGAGCTGGCCGCGCCGGACTCCGCGCTGGTCCGGGCGCTGGCCCGGTTCGGCGGGCAGCCGGCCGTGGTGGTGGGGCAACGGGCTGGCGCCGAGCGGCCGTTCACCGCCGCCGACCTGCGCAGCGTGCGCCGGACGGCCCGGCTCGCCGAACAGCTCGGGCTGCCGCTGGTGACGATGGTGGACACCTCGGGGGCCGAACTCTCGGTCCAGGCCGAACTGGACGGCCTGGCCCTGGAGATCGCCCGGACCCTGGAGACCCTGGTGGCGCTGCGCACCCCGGTGCTGGCGGTGCTGCTCGGCCAGGGCGCCGGCGGCGGGGCGCTGGCCCTGCTGCCGGCCGACACCGTGCTGGCGGCGGCCAACGGCTGGCTGGCCCCGCTGCCGCCGGAGGGCGCCTCGGCGATCGTGCACCGGGACGGCGCGCACGCGCCGGAGCTGGCCCGCGCCCAGGGCATCGGGGCGGCCGACCTGGTCGCGGCGGGCCTGGTGGACCGCATCCTCCCGGAGCACGGCGCCGACACCCCCGGCTTCGCCGACCGGGTCGCCCACGCCCTCGGCACGGAGCTCGCCGAACTGACGGCCCGTCCGGACGCCGAACGGCTGGCGGCCCGCGCCGCCCGGCACCGGCGCCTCGGCGGCACCGGCTGACCCCACCGGGCCCGACCGGCCCGCCCCGGGCGCCCGGCCCGCCCCGGGCACGCCACCCACGGATGACGGCACGTCAGGCCCCGGGTGCGGCACGGGCGATCACGGGTGAGGATGGCCGGTGGGGGACGGCCGAGCCAGTGTGGGAGGTACGGGTGACCGGTTCGCCGCCCACCATGGGCCAGGGGCCCTCCCCCGACCCCGAGGGGCCCTCCCCGCGGCAGCCGGGCCGGACGGCCCGTCTCCGGGCCCGTCTGACGGCCCTGACGGCCACCGCCAAGGGCGTGCCGGACCGGGTGCCGATGGTCGGGCGGGCGGTCGGCCAGCTGATCCGGGTCAACCTGCTGGACAACGCCACCCGGCTGGCCGCCCAAGCCTTCCTCAGTGCCCTGCCCGCGCTCTTCGTGGTGGCGGTCTTCGCCCCCGCCTCGGTCCGCGACAGCGTGGTCGGCTCGCTCAGGGACCAGCTGGGCATCCAGGGCGAGGCCCAGCAGCAGGTGCGGCAGCTGCTGTCGGCCGGCAGCGACGACGTGACGCAGAGCTTCGGGGTGATCGGCGCGCTGGTCACCCTGCTCTCGGCCACCGCGCTGAGCCGGGCCATGCAGCGGGTCTGCGAACGCTGCTGGGAGCTGCCCAAGTCGGGGGTTCGGCTGGCCGCCTGGCGCTGGCTGGCCTGGCTGGTGGTCTGGCTGGCCTTCCTGGTCTTCCAGTCGCCGGTCCGCAAGGGCTTCGGGGTGGGGGCCTGGCTGGGGCTGCCGCTCTACCTGGTGCTGGCCACCGCGCTCTGGTGGTGGACCCAGCACCTGCTGCTGGGCAACCGGGTGCGCTGGTACCCGTTGCTGCCCGGGGCGCTGCTCTGCGGGGTGGCCGTCCTCGGTCTGGGCCTGACCGCCCAGGTGTACCTGCCCCGGGCCGTCTCGCAGAGCGTGGACCGGTTCGGCCCGTACGGCGTGGTCTTCACCTCGCTGAGCTGGCTGATCGTGCTGTTCACCGCCGTCACCCTGGCCATCTCGCTCGGCCGGGTGGTCGCCGAGGAGCCGGTGGCGGCGCGCCTGCTCGGAACACCGGACGAGCCCGGCCGCTGGGGCGGCCGGGCTCGTCGGTGAACGGACGGTCCGTCAGAGCAGCCGCAGCAGCCGCGACATGATGGACGGCGGGGCCAGGTCCGACTGGAGCGTGACGGGTACCTCGACCCGGTCCTCGCCCTCGCCGGCCGCGATGGTGCCGACCTGGGTGCCGGCCTTGGCGGTGTGGCCGAGGCCCTCGGTCTTCATGGTCAGCTCGGCCTTCACACCCGACCAGCCGGCCACCGTCAGGTCCTTGGCCACGACCACCGGAACGGTGCCGCCGAGGCCGTCGTCCACCTTGCCGACCACCTCGCCCTGCTTGGCCAGGGTCTGTCCGGTGAGGCCGTTCTGCGCGGTGGTGATGATCTTCTGACTGGCCGTCTGGGCGGCCTTCAGCAGGTTGTCGGTGGCGGTCGCGGGCTGGCCCAGGGTGACGCCGAGGATCAGCCGCTTGGTGCCGCCGATCTCCTTGGTGGCGGCCCACATCAGGCAGGAGCCGGCCGGGGTGCTGGAGCCGGTCTTGACGCCGATCACACCGTTGCGGGCGGAGAGCAGCCCGTTGGTGTTGTAGATCCGCTGGTTGTTGAAGGTCATGTCCGGGGTGGCGACCACCTGGCGGAACACGTCGTCGTCCATCACCTCGCGGGCCAGCTTGAGCTGGTCCTTCGCGGTGCTCTTGGTGTTGTTGTCGTAGCCGGCCGGGTCGGCGTAGGTGGTGTTGGTCATGCCGAGCGCCTTGGCCTCGGCGTTCATCTTCTCCACGAACGCGGCCTCGGAGCCGGAGTCCCAGCGGGCCAGCAGGCGGGCCACGTTGTTGGCCGAGGGCAGCATCAGGAGCTCGAGCGCCTCGTACTCGGTCAGCTTCTGACCCTCGGTCAGCTGGGCGCGGGACTCGTCGGTGTTGGCGGACTCGGCCGCGGCCTGCTTGTCCACCGTGATGACCGGGCCCGGCTCGCCCTTCTTCAACGGGTGGGCCTTGAGGATCAGGTGGGCGTTCATCACCTTGGTGACGCTGGCGATCGGCGCCGGGGTCTCCGGGCCGGAGCTGCCCAGGGTTCCGACCCCGACCACCTCGGCGGCGGCCTGGCCCTTGGCCGGCCACGGCACCGTCAGCTGGTCACCGGAGAAGGTGTACGAACCCGCCAGCGAGAGCTTGGTCTTCGGGTCCGGCAGCGGGCGCAGCAGCTGGGCCACCACCACGGCGCCGATCACCACGGCCAGGAAGACCGTCCAGATGGTGATCCGCTTGACCGCCCTTCGGAACGGGGAGACCGGACGGGCGGAGAGGGCGGCCAGCACCTCCATCGCCTCGGAGGTGGTCTCCGGCATCGGCGCGGGCTCCGGCTCGACGACCGGAGGAGCGCTCGGCTCGGGGACGGTCCAGGCCTGGACCGGCGGCTTGGCCGGGGCGGGCTTCTCGAACTTCTCGGCCCGCACGGGCGGCACGACGGGCGCCTCGGGCTCCGCGACGGGCGCGGCGGGCTCGACGGACGCGGCGGGTTCCGGCACGTCAGCGGCCTCGGGCGTCTCCGCCTCGGCCTCCGTCTCCGCCTCCGTCACCTCTGCCGTCGCCTCTTCCGCAGGCTCCTCCGGCTCCGCCGCGGCGGCGGGCTCGGGCTCCTCCGCCACGACCTCGGCGACGGCCTCCGGCTCCTCCGCCGCAGCGGTCTCCTCGGCAGGCTCGGCGGGCTCGGCAGGCTCCGCGGGCTCTGCGGGCTCGGCGGACTCGTCCGGCACCCGGAGGTGCGTGGTCGCGTTGTCCACCGGCAGTCTCAGCATGGTGGTCCGGCTGTCCACATCCCGGACCCTCAGCTGAACGGTGGAGCCGTTCGGCGCCGCGTCCGCCGCCGCCTCCTCCACCGTTTCCCCGTCGCGCCTCACCTTGTCGGGGGACTCGCCCACGTAACCCATCCTCCTCGTCCGCCGGACCGGCCGGAGCAGATTTCCGCCCGCCGGTTAGCTCTCCAGTCTCCGCTACCGGGACCGTAACGACCGTCACACCCCGCCCGACCGGCCGTTATTCGCTCGGGCCGGCCCGTCGGGGGGCTTTCCCAGCCTCAGACGCGGGGCCCGGTGGGCCCGGTTCCCGCCCCCACCGCCAGGTCACAATTCGGAGGCGTACTCGACAAGCCGCTGTGAGAGGCGTCACTCTTCATTCATCCACGCGGGGAGGCTTGGATGGGCAAGAGCCGTCGAACTATTCCCGAGGAACTCCTGTTGCTCGCCCTGGACCCGACCACGGGCACCACGGCGCAGCCGCAGACCCTCGACCTCGGACTCGCCGGGGCACAGCTCGTCGAGCTGTCCTTGGCCGGAAGGATCGTCCCTGACGGGGACCGGATTGCCGTGGTGATGGCACGGCCGACCGGTGATCCGACCTTGGACCACGCACTGGAACTGCTGCGCCGTCGTGGCAGTCCGGTGCGGGCAGCACACTGGATCGGCGGGCCCCGGCTGGGGCTCCGGCAGACCTACCTGGCGCACCTGGAGCGGTGCGGCATGGTGACCGCCGTGCCGGGCCAGGTGTGCGGCGTGCTGCCGACGACGCGGTACCAGGCGTCGGACGACTGCACCAACGCCGCCATCAAGCAGCGGCTGGACACCGCGATCCGGACCGGGGTCCCACCGGACCCCAGGACGGCCGCGCTGGCCGCGCTGGCACACGCCGTCGGCCTGGGAAAGCACCTCTACCCGGGCAACGAGGGCAGGTCGTCGCGGTCCCGGCTGCGCGACCTGATCCGGTACGACCCGCTGGGCGGCATGGTCGCCCACGCGGTGATGGACGTTCAGAACGGCCTGCCCGGGCAGGCCCGGGGTGCGGCACCGTCGCGCCCCGCGGTCACCGGACACCCCGTTCCGGCCCGCCCGACCTCGGGCGGCACCGGCCGGGGCCTGGCGGGCCGGGCGGTGGCGCGCTGATCGCAGCGCGCGGCCGGCCGGGTGCGGCGCACCTCGCACGAGCTCTCGGGGCGGGGGGGGGGGGGCGGCCGGCGGGGGGGGGGGGGGGGCGGCGGGGGGGGGGGGGGCGCCGGGGCGGGCGCCCCGCCCCCCCCCCCCCCCCCCCCCCGCGCCGCGGGGGCGGCGCCCCCCCCCCCCCCCCCCCCCCCCCCCCCCCCGCCCCGTTGGCGTCTCCGGGCCCGATTTCCCACTACCGTAACGCGGGCGCCCGGCGCAAGGGCCGTGATCCCGTTTGAGTGTTTTTACGATGATCTGTACTTGTGGACAGAGGTCATTCCCCCACGCCAGGGCGGGCCGAGATGACATGCTGCTCCACGTCAGGGGGGTTGGTACCAATTTCCACACTCTTCCGAGGTGCGCCACATCCAGGCGCACCAGAGGTACGGCCGGAGGTCGACGTGTCCGCCAACATCAATCCGACGGTCCGGCGCCGCCGACTGGGCGCCGAACTGCGGCGCCTGCGCGAGCTGAAGGGCATGACGGCCGAGGAGGTGGCCGGCCGCCTGATGGTCTCCCAGTCGAAGATCAGCCGGCTGGAGAACGGCCGCCGGTCGATCAGCCAGCGCGACGTCCGGGACCTCTGCGACGTCTACGAGGTCAACGACGAGCGGATCCGGGCGGGTCTGATGGAGATGGCCAGGGAGTCGCGCCAGCGCGGTTGGTGGCACGAGTTCGGGGACATCCCGTACTCGGTCTACATCGGCCTCGAGGCCGAGGCGAGTTCCATCCGCGCCTACGAATCCTCCTTCGTGCCTGGGCTGTTGCAGACCCGGGAGTACGCCGCGGCCGTCGTCGAGGGCACCCAGCCCGACACCGACGCCGGGGCCGTGCAGCGCAGGGTCGAGGTGCGGATGAAGCGGCAGAGCCGGATAAACGGTGAGAACCCGCTGGGCAGCCTCTGGGTCGTGGTGGACGAGGCGGTGCTGGCCCGCGAGGTCGGCAGCCCGATGGTGATGGCCGATCAGCTGCACCAGCTGATCGAACTGAGCGAGCGCCCGAACATCAACCTTCAGGTGATCCCGTTCCGCCACGGCGCCCATCCCGGCATGACCGGGACATTCTCCCTGATGGAGTTCCCGGAGTCGGCGGATTCGACGGTCGTCTACTTCGAAGGAGTGACGGCCGACCTCTACCTGGAGAAGGACGCCGACGTCCGCCGCTATACCAATCTGTACGACCACCTGCGGGCCGCAGCGCTCAGCGTGGCGGAGAGCCGCACACTGATCAGATCCTATGCAGAGGGGTTCAAGAGATGAGCACCACGTCCACGCAAGGCAGTCTCACCTGGCGCAAGAGCACCCACAGCGGTGGCAACGGGGCCTGCGTCGAGATCGCCGTGCCGAACGGCTCCACCATCGCCGTCCGTGACTCCAAGGACCCCGAGGGCCCGCAGCTGCACTTCTCGAACGCGGCCTGGGCGGCCTTCGCCACCGCCACCGCGGACGGCGTCTTCGGCCGGATCTGAGGCCCCCCCAGCAGCACCCCTGGCGGACGCGGTGCCCGGTCAGACCGGGTACCGCTCCGTCCAGGCCCGGCCGCGCAGTTCGCCGCCGTGCAGCAGCTCCAGCACGAAGTCGTCGGCCAGCTCGAGCAGCGTCCCCCGGCCCTCCACCTCGGCCACCAGCTCCGGCGGCAGCGCCGTCTCCCCGTGCACCACGCCCAGCAGGCTGCCGCAGAGCGCCCCGGTCGAGTCGCTGTCCCCCGAGTGGTTGACCGCGAGCAGCAGGCCGGACTTCACGTCGTGCGCCACCAGGGCGCAGTACACCCCGATCGCCAACGCCTCCTCGGCGGCCCAGCCCTCCCCCAGCTGCTCCACCCGCTCCGCCCCCGGCTCCCCGGCCCGGACGGCGTCCAGGGCCCGGCGCAGCGCGGCCGTCGTCTCCTCGTGCCCCGGGTGGTCGGAGAGCGTGGCCAGCGCCTGGTGCACCCCCTCCTCCAGCGTCCCGCCCCGGGCGGCCGCGTGCACGATCACCGCGAAGGCGCCCGCCGACAGGTAGGCCGCCGGGTGACCGTGCGTCAACACCGAGCACTCCACCGCCAGCTGGAACACCAAGGTCGGGTCCCAGGCCGTCAGCAGCCCGAACGGCGCCGACCGGACCACCGCCCCGCTCCCCCGGGCGTCGGGGTTGCGCGGCTCGCCCGGGCTGCCCGGCACGGCGGCCTCCGGGCCCGAGAGCGCGGACAGCGCGGCCGGCTCCGGCGAACGCTGCGCGTACAGCCACTCCTGGCGCCCCAGCCAGCCGAGGTCCGCCCTGCGCTCGTCCGGGCCCCAGTCGTGCTGGGTCGCGGCCCAGCGCAGGTAGGCCCGGTGCACGTCGGTCGGCGGGTGCCAACTGCCGCCGTCCCGCTGGGCGTGCGCCCGGATCAGGCCGTCCACCGTGAACAGGGTCAGCTGGGTGTCGTCGGTGACGGTGCCCGGGCGGCCGTACGCGGCCACGTAACCCGTCACCCCGTCAGCTCCGTGGGCGGCCCGGATCTTCTCCAGCGAATCGCCCTCGATCCCCGACCCCAGCGCGTCTCCGATCGCGCCGCCGAGCAGACAGCCGCGCACCCGGCTGCGGAAGTCCTGCTGCTGGGCACGGGACCACAAGGCCATCACGGGTACGGCACCTCTTCTCGACACGCCGCGCACCGCCCCCCGGAGCGCGCCCTCGCACTGTATTCGAATACCTCACCACGAGGCGCCACGGTCCGGAACACCAGCTCGTCAACAAGCGGACTACTTGGCCGGCAACGACTACCGCGCCGCCGCCAACGCCGCCATCCTGTCGCGGCTCCCCGCGCCCTACCAGGCCGTCCACAAGCCCCTGCTGGACGCCCCCCGAGTACCTGAACTCCGGCTACGACGAGGTCACCGCCACGTACAGCCCTTCGACCGCTCCCTCAAGAACGGCCTCGGCATCGACACCCGCGAGCTCCAGCACAGGCTCCTGGTGGGCTGAGCGCTTCGGTAGGGCAGCGACCCAGGGGCGCGACGAGCTGCGCGAATCGGAAGGCGGCTCAGCTGCAACTGACCCACCATCAGCCAGTTGCACGTGCTGCCTTTCCAACCCGCGCAGTTCCTCGCGCCCCCGGTTTAGCCAATCACCGGGAGCAGCGCCGGGAGGTGCCCGTCCGAGGCCAGCGCCGCGGCGCGGCGTTCGGCCGGGACCTCGCCGTACGTGGTGGTGCGCTGGCGGTGCGGCCGCCCCGCTGCCTCGGCGACCGCCTCCAGCTGCCGGACCGACATGTAACTCCCGTACGAGGACCCGGCCATCCGGGAGATGGTCTCCTCCATCAGCGTGCCGCCCAGGTCGTTGGCCCCCGAGCGCAGCATCTCCGCCGCCCCCTCCGCCCCGAGCTTGACCCAGCTGGTCTGCACGTTGCGGATGTGCGGGTGCAGGAGCAGCCGCGCCATCGCCATCACCGCCCGGTTGTCCCGCGCGGTCGGCCCGGGCCGGGCGATGCCCGCCAGGTACACCGGGGCGTTGGTGTGGACGAACGGCAGGGTGACGAACTCCGTGAAGCCGCCCGTCCGTTGCTGGATCTCGGCGAGCAGCCGCAGGTGGGCCAGCCAGTGCGTGGGGTTGTCCACGTGGCCGTACATCATCGTGGAGGAGGAGGGGAGCCCCACCTCGTGCGCGGTGCTGACCACGTCGACCCAGGTCGCGGCGGGCAGCTTCCCCTTCGTCAGGACCCACCGCACCTCGTCGTCGAGGATCTCCGCCGCCGTCCCCGGGATGGAGTCGAGCCCGGCCTCCTTGGCGGCCGTCAGCCACTCCCGGATCGAGAGCCCCGTCCTGGTCGCGCCGTTGACCACCTCCATCGGGGAGAAGGCGTGCACGTGGATGCCGGGCACCCGGGCCTTCACGGCCCGCGCGATGTCGAAGTAGGCGGTGCCGGGCAGGTCCGGGTGAATGCCGCCCTGCATGCAGACCTCCGTCGCGCCCACCGCCCAGGCCTGCTCGGCCCGGTCGGCGACCTGCTCCAGGGACAGCGTGTAGGCGTCGGCGTCGGTGCGCCGCTGGGCGAAGGCGCAGAACCGGCAGCCGGTGTAGCAGACGTTGGTGAAGTTGATGTTCCGGGTGACGCAGTACGTGACCACGTCGCCCACCGAGTCCCGCCGGACCGCGTCGGCGATCGAGCAGAGCGCGTCCAGGGCCGCCCCGTCCGCCTGGAAGAGCGCCAGCGCCTGGGCGTCCGTCAGCTTCTCCGGGTCGTCGGCGGCCTGCGCCAGCGCCGCCCGGACGTCCCCCGGGAGCCGCTCGGGAGCGGCCAACCCTGCTGCCTGCTCGCGCAGTTCGGCCCAGTCGCCGTAGACCTCCTCGAAGTCCCCGCGCCGGTCCCCGGTCCGCCCGGCCTCGTCGATCTCCCGGTGCAGCTCGGTGCGGCCGCGCGCGGTGAGCGGCTCGTCCGGCTCCTGCCAGGGCAGGCCCACCGGCAGCGCGTCCTCGCGGGCCAGGCCGGTCTCCGGGTCGGCCAGCGCCCGCACGTGCGGCAGGACGCGCGGGTCGATCCACGGCTCGCCGCGCAGCAGGTACTCCGGATACACCGTCAGCCGCTCGCGCAGCGCGAAGCCCTCCGCGCCGGTCCGGGCGGCCAGCTCCTCGATGTGCGGCCAGGGGCGCTCGGGGTTGACGTGATCGGGCGTCAGGGGCGAGACGCCGCCCCAGTCGTCGATGCCCGCGCCGATGATCAGCGGGTACTCATCGTCGACCAGGTTCGGCGGCGCCTGGATCCGGGCGCCGGGGCCGAGCACCAGCCGGGCCACCGCGATGCAGGCGGCCAGCTCCTCCAGCTCCGCGTCGGGCATGGCCCGCATCGCGGTGTCGGGCTTGGCCCGGAAGTTCTGCACGATGACTTCCTGGAGGCCCTGGTAGCGCCGGGCGGTGCGGCGGATCGCGAACAGCGCGTCGGCCCGCTCCTCGTACGTCTCGCCGATGCCGATCAGCACGCCGGTGGTGAACGGCACCGCGCTGCGGCCGGCGTCCTCCAACACCCGCAGCCGGACGGCCGGTTCCTTGTCCGGCGAGCCGTGGTGCGGGCCGCCGGGCTCGGACCAGAGCCGGGTGGCGGTGGTCTCCAGCATCATGCCCATGGACGGGGCGACGGGCTTGAGCCGCTGGAAGTCGGTCCAGGACAGCACCCCGGGGTTGAGGTGCGGCAGCAGGCCGGTCTCCTCCAGCACCCGGATCGCCATCGCCCGCACGTAGGCCAGGGTGTCGTCGTAGCCGTGCGCGTCCAGCCACTCGCGGGCCTCGGGCCAGCGGTCCTCGGGGCGGTCCCCGAGGGTGAAGAGCGCCTCCTTGCAGCCGAGCGCGGCGCCCTGACGGGCGATCTCCAGCACCTCGTCGGGCGAGAGGTAGAGGCCGTGGCCCTCCTTGCGGAGCTTGCCGGGCACGGTGACGAAGGTGCAGTAGTGGCAGCGGTCCCGGCAGAGCCGGGTGAGCGGGATGAAGACCTTCTTCGAGTAGGTGATCACCCCGGGCCGGCCGGCCGCCAGCAGCCCCTGGTCGCGGACCCGGGCGGCGCTGCCGCACAGGTCGCGCAGGTCCTCGCCGCGGGCTTGGAGCAGCACGGCCGCCTCGGTGACGTCCAGCGCCACCCCGTCCCGTGCCCGGCGCAGTGCGCGGCGCATCGAGCTGCTGGTGGGGCGGTGGTCGGTAGCGTCGTCCATGGGGCGACGATACCCAGAGCCGGACGCGGTGTTCGTCCCTTCGGCGGCAGCCGACCCTGAGACGTGCTCAGGGTCACGTGCACCCCTGGGCGTAGAAGGATCCGGCCCCGTGGAGCGATGCCGTTCCGGGGCCTCGTGGGTTCCAATGGAGGGGTAGCACGGTAGTTCTGACGCCTGACGAGGGGTAGGAAGTCAATGGAACGGACCACGCGACGCAAGGCCGCCCGGGTGCTGGTGCCCGCCGGTGTGGTGGCGCTGACCGCCGCCGGGATCGGCCTGGTGCCCGCGATGGCCGGGGAGTCCGGGCCCAAGCTGCCCGAGCTCACGGCGGAGCAGGTGGTCGCCAAGGCACTGGGCTCCGACGCCCGGGCGCTCTCCGGCACCTTCAAGCTCAAGGCCGACCTCGGCCTGCCGACCCAGCTGCTGGGCGGGTCGCTGCCCGGCGGCGGCGCCCCCGGCGGCCAGGGCGGGAGGGAGGGCTCGGAGGCCGCGCCCGAGGCGAAGCTGCTCCAACTGCTGGGCGGCGAGCACACCCTGCGGATCGCGGTGGACGGCCCGGACCGCCAGCGGCTCGGCCTGATCGGCGGCCTGTCCGGCTACGAGCTGGTGCACAACGGCTCCGAGCTCTGGGCCTGGGACAGCAGGAGCAACGAGGCGGTGCACCTGACGGGCGCTCAGGCCGCCGAGCAGGCCCGCCCCGAGCTGCCGCTGCCGGTGCCGCTGCCGGTGACCCCGCAGGAGGCCGCGAAGAAGTTCCTGGAGCTGAGCGCGGACACCACCCAGGTCACCGTGGAGGGCACCACCACCGTGGCCGGGCAGTCCGCCTACGAGCTGCGGGTGAAGCCGAAGCAGAGCGGCTCGACCATCTCCGAGGTGCGGATCGCCGTCGCGGCCGAGAACGGCGTGCCGCTCGCGGTGCAGGTCCGCTCCGGTTCGACCAAGGTGCTGGACGCCCGCTTCAGCGAGGTCTCCTTCGCCACCCCGTCGGCCGACGCCTTCGCCTTCACCGCCCCCAAGGGCGCCAAGGTGACGGAGCGTAAGGCGGACGAGGGCGTGGGCCACGAGAAGTGGCTGGACAACGCCCCCGACGCCCCCGACGCGAAGGCGATCGAGAAGGCCGGGCAGGACGCGGGCTTCAAGGTGACCGGCGAGGGCTGGACCACCGTGCTCAGCGCCAAGCTCCCGGCCGGGGCCACCGGCGACAAGGGCGGTGACAAGGCCGGCGGCGAGGCGGGCGGGCTCGCCAAGATGCTCGGCAAGCAGGTCGGCGGCGGCAGCCTGATCTCCACCAAGGTGGTGAACGTGCTGATCACCGACGACGGCCGGGTGTTCGCCGGCGCCGTCACCCCGCAGGTGCTGCAGAGCGCGGCCGGGGTCAAGTAGGTGACCGACCTGGTGGAGCGGCCGGACGGCCGGACGGCTTCGAGCCGTCCGGCCGCTCCGGCCGAGGTGATCCGCACCCGGGGGCTGACCAAGCGCTTCCCGGGCGGCCAACTGGCCGTCGACGGGCTGGACCTGACGGTCCCCCGGGGCAGCGTCTTCGGCTTCCTGGGGCCGAACGGCTCCGGCAAGACCACCACCATCCGGATGCTGATGGGCCTGATCGCCCCCAGCTCCGGCGAGGCCGTGGTGCTCGGCGAGCCGATGCCGCGCGGCGTGGCCACCGTGCTCCCCCGGGTCGGCGCCCTGATCGAGGGCCCGGCCCTGTACGGCTTCCTGACGGGCCGTGACAACCTGGCCCGCTTCGACGCGGCCGACCCGACCACCGACCCGCGCACCCGCACCCGCCGGGTCGCCGAGGCGCTGGACCGGGTCGGCCTGACGGCCGCCGCCGGGAAGAAGGCCCGGGCGTACTCGCTGGGCATGAAGCAGCGCCTGGGCCTGGCCTCGGCCCTGCTGCGCCCGCGCGACCTGCTGGTGCTGGACGAGCCGACCAACGGCCTGGACCCGCAGGGCATGCGGGAGATCCGCGCCCTGGTAAGGGAGTTGGCGGCCGAGGGCTCCACCGTCTTCCTCTCCTCGCACCTGCTGGACGAGATCGAGCAGGTCTGCACCCACGCCGCCGTGATGTCCAAGGGGCAGCTGCTGGTGCAGGGCACGGTGGCCGAGCTGGCCGCCCGGGCGCACGGCCGCCTGGTGGTCCGCACCCCGGACGTGCGGCAGGCCGTCGAGGTGCTGACCGAGCATCGGCTCACCGACGTCCAGGCCGGCGAGGGCCGGCTCACCGCCGCCGCCCCGGCCGAGGAGGGGCTGCCCGGCCTCTGCGGGGCGCTGGTCGCGGCGGGGGTGCGGGTGCAGGGCTTCGGGGTGGAGCGCGGCACGCTGGAGGACGCCTTCGTGGCGCTGACCGGAGAGGGTTTCGATGTCGCGGGCTGAGCTGCTTCCCGACGCGCCGTCACGGGTGGCGGCGGTGTTCTCGCCCTCGCTGCTGCGCAGCGAGCTGGCGCTGACCTTCCGGCGGGCCCGGACGGTCACCCTGCTGGCCATCCTGGCCGCCCTGCCGGTGCTGATCGGCGTGGTGATCAAGTGGCAGACCGACGACGGGCACGGCGGCGGCGGCCCGGCCTTCATCGCCCAGGTGACCCAGAACGGCATGTTCCTGGTCTTCACCTCACTGGCCGTCACCCTGCCGGTCTTCCTGCCGATGACGGTGGGCGTGGTGGCGGGCGACGCGATCGCGGGCGAGGCGGCCTCCGGCACCCTGCGCTACCTGCTGGTCGCCCCGGCCGGGCGGACCAGGCTGCTGGTGGCCAAGTTCCTGGCCGGGATGGCGTTCTGCCTGGGCGCGACCCTGACGGTGGCGGCCTCCGCGCTGGCCACCGGCGCGGCACTGTTCCCGCTGGGCGACGTCACGCTGCTCTCCGGGGACACCGTGGGCCCGGGCGAGGCGCTGCTCCGGGCGGTGCTGGTGGCCCTGGTGGTGGCGGCCTCGCTGGCCGGGCTGGTGGCGGTCGGCCTGTTCGTCTCCACCCTGACGGGCAGTGGGATCGCCGCGATGGCGACCACCGTGGTCCTGGTGATCACGGTGCAGATCCTGGACGCCTTCCCGCAGCTGCACGTGATCCAGCCGTACCTGCTGTCGCACCACTGGCTGAGCTTCGGGGACCTGCTGCGCCAGCCGATGTACTGGGACGAGGTGCTGGACAACCTCGGGCTCCAGGCGCTCTACGTGGCGGTCTTCGGCTCAGCGGCCTGGGCCCGCTTCACGGCCCGCGACGTCACTTCGTGAGCTGGCCGCCGCGCAGGCCAGCACCGGCAGCTGCGCGGGCGAGACCAGGAACAGCGGGGACCAGCCGTGGCAGACCAGCCGGACCCCGGCGGTCAGCCCGTGCAGCCGGGCCCGGTGCGAGCCCTTGAGCTCCACCCGGTCGAGCCGGCTGGGCGCCTGGAGGGTGACCGGCGGGCGGCCGGGGCGCTGCCAGCGGATGGTCACCGGGCCGCCGGGGCGGTCGGCGCTCAGCAGCAGTTCGCCGGTCTCGGCGGCGTCCATCTCGCGGCGCACGGCGGGCACCCGCAGGGCGCCGCCGGAGGCCAGCACGGCGGCCCCGTCGGCCGCCGCCGACCGGCGGAAATGCCGGGCCAGCGGTGCCTTGAGCTGGATCATCGCGACTCCTCCCGTGGCCGGCATGGGGGTGCCTTCCGGCAGCCAACGGCTGCGGGCACCCCGGACGTTAGCAGGGTTGCGGGTGGCTTGAGGAGATCTCGAAACGAGTTGTTCACCGGGCGGACGGAGCTGACGGAGCGTCAGTCGGCGCACCGGTCGACCAGGTCCCGCTCCGGCTCGCGGTCGGCGGCGGGAGGCGGCGCCGGGAGCTCGTCACGGCCCTGCCGCAGCCGCCGCAGCGCGTCGAAGGTGAGCAGCGCGAGCGCGGCCCAGACCAGGGCGAAGCCGGCCCAGCGGGCGGGCGGCATCTGCTCGTGGAAGACCGTGACGCCGAGCAGGAACTGCAGCACCGGCGCCAGGTACTGGAGCAGCCCGAGGGTGGACAGCGGCACCCGGACGGCGGCCGCGCCGAAGCAGAGCAGCGGCACGGCGGTGATCAGGCCGCTGAGCACCAGCAGGGCGGAGTGGCCCCAGCCTCCGGTGGCGAAGGTGCCCCGGCCGGTGACGCCGAGCCAGACCAGCAGGCCGACCGCGAACGGGAACATGGCCGCGGTCTCCAGCGCCAGGCTCTCGATGCCGCCGAGCCCGATCTTCTTCTTCAACAGGCCGTAGGTGCCGAAGGAGAAGGCCAGCACCAGGGCGATCCAGGGCAGCCGCCCGTACCCGACGGTGAGCACCGCGACCGCCAGCACGCCGATGCCGACCGCCGCCCACTGGGCCCGGCGGAGGCGTTCGCCCAGCAGCAGGACGCCGAAGGCGATGGTCACCAGGGGGTTGATGAAGTAGCCGAGGCTGGTCTCCACCACGTGGCCGGAGTTCACTCCCCAGATGTAGACGCCCCAGTTGACCGAGACCACCAGGGCGGCCAGCGCGGAGAGCGCCAGCCGGCGGGGCTCGGCCAGCAGCGGGCGGATCCACGCCCACTTGCGCATGACCGCCAGCAGCAGGGCGACGGCCACCAGGGACCAGGTCATCCGGTTGGCCAGGATGTCGACCGCGCCGCTCGGCTCCAGCAGCGGCCAGTAGAGCGGGAAGAGCCCCCAGATCCCGTACGCCGCGAACCCGTACCCGAGCCCGGCACGGCTGCCGGTCTGCTGCTGTTGTGCCATCTACCGGCCTGCCCTCCACGCGCGCTGCTCTCCGGACGAAGGTAGCGGGCGGGAGGGCAGGGTGTCATCCCCTAATTCGGGTTTTGCCCATGACACGGGCCATCAGGAGACGGACCGTCAGAGCGCGGCGGCCACCGTCTCGGCCAGCGGGGTGGTGGGGCGGCCGATCAGCTTCGACAGCACGCCCCGGTCGCGGGCCAGCTCGCCCCGGGCGATGGCGGCGTCCACGTCCACCAGGATCCCGGCGAAGCCCTCGGGCAGGCCGGCGCCGACCAGGATCTCGTGGTGCTTCTCGGCCGGGACGTCCGCGTAGGAGACCGGCTTGCCGGTGTGCGCGGCCAGCACGGCGGCGTACTCGGAGAAGCTCCAGGCCACGTCCCCGCTGAGCTCGTAGACCGCGTTCTCGTGGCCCTCGCCGGTGAGCACCGCAACGGCCGCGTCCGCGTAGTCCTGGCGGGAGGCGGTGGCGATCCGGGCGTCGCCGTTGCTGCCGACCACCGCGCCGTGCTCGACGGCGACGGCCGCGTTGGCGGTGTAGTTCTCGGTGTACCAGCCGTTGCGCAGCAGCGTGAAGGTCAGGCCCGAGGCGCGGATCGCGGCCTCGGTCACCTGGTGCTCCTCGGCCAGCCGGAAAGTGGCCTCCTCCCCGCCGAGGACCGAGGTGTAGGCGAGCAGCGCCACCCCGGCGGCTGCGGCGGCCTCGACCACGGCGGTGTGCTGCGGCACCCGGGAGCCGACCTCGCTGCCGGAGATCAGCAGCACCCGGTCACCGGCGCCGAAGGCGGTGGCCAGCGTCTCCGGACGGTCGTAGTCGACCACCCGGACGCTCACGCCCTGGGCCGCCCAGTCGGCGGCCTTCTCGGCGGAGCGGACGGCGACGGCCAGCTCGGTCGCGGGCACCTTGGCGAGCAGGCCCTCCACCACGAGGCGGCCGAGCTGTCCGGTGGCTCCGGTGACGACGATCATCAGGTACTCCCTGGTCGGTGGGGTCTTGCGCTTTCGGTACTCACCGTATGTACTGGACTTACCAATCGGAAGTACGCACTTTGAAGTAGGGTACTGACATGAAGGTAAGTGTCGACGCACTGATCCACGCCCCGGACGTCAACGACCGGATGTGCCCCTCGCGCGGCGTGCTGGAGCACGTCACCAGCCGCTGGGGCGTCCTGGTGCTGATCGCGCTGGCCGAGCGCGAGTACCGGTTCAGCGAGCTGCGCCGCCGGGTGGCCGGGGTCAGCGAGAAGATGCTCGCCCAGACCCTGCAGACCCTGGAGCGGGACGGCTTCGTGGAGCGCGAGGCGCACCCGGTCATCCCGCCCCGGGTGGACTACCGGCTGACCCCGCTCGGCCACGAGGCCGCCGAGATGGTCGGCGGCCTCGCGCACTGGGTCGAGCGGCAGACGCCCGGGGTGCTGGCGAACCGTCAGGCGTACGACACGCGCTGACGGCCGCTCCGGGCCCCGGCGGTCAGACCACCGTCCAGGTGTCGTTCCCGGTGAGCAGCGCGCTCAGGTCGCCCCGGCCGCGCTGCTCCACCGCGCGCTCCAGCTGACCGCCCATCAACTCGTCGTAGACCGGCCGCTCGACGCTGCGCAGCACCCCGATCGGGGTGTGGTGCAGGGTGTCGGCGTCCGCGATCCGGGAGAGCGCGAAGGCGTGCGCCGGGTTGGCGTGGTGGGCGTCGTGCACCAGCACCTCGGCCCGGTTGGCCTCGGTCACCTCGTCCACGTACAGCTCCCCGCCGGGGCCGCGGAAGACGCCCCGGCCGGCGAAGGTGACCGGCTGCCCGTGCTCCAGCCGGATCAGCGCCTCGTCCCGGGTGCCCGGGTCCTTGAGCACCTCGAAGGCGTTGTCGTTGAAGATGTTGCAGTTCTGGTAGATCTCCACCAGCGCGGTGCCCTGGTGCTCGGCGGCCGCCCGGAGCACCGAGGTGAGGTGCTGGCGGTCGGAGTCGATGGTCCGGGCGACGAAGGTGGCCTCGGCGCCGATGGCCAGCGAGAGCGGGTTGAACGGGTGGTCCAGCGAACCCATCGGGGTGGACTTGGTGATCTTCCCGACCTCGCTGGTGGGCGAGTACTGGCCCTTGGTCAGACCGTAGATCCGGTTGTTGAAGAGCAGGATCTTCAGGTTGACGTTGCGCCGCAGCGCGTGGATCAGGTGGTTGCCGCCGATCGACAGCGCGTCGCCGTCACCCGTCACCACCCAGACGCTCAGGTCCTGCCGGGAGGCGGCCAGGCCGGTGGCGATCGCCGGGGCGCGGCCGTGGATCGAGTGCATCCCGTAGGTGTTCATGTAGTACGGGAAGCGCGAGGAGCAGCCGATGCCGGAGACGAAGACGGTGTTCTCCCGGCGGATGCCGAGCTCCGGCATGAAGGCCTGCACGGCGGCCAGGATGGCGTAGTCCCCGCAGCCGGGGCACCAGCGCACCTCCTGGTCGGTCTTGAACTCCTTGGCGCTCTGCAGGGCCTCGGCCTTGGGCACCAGTCGAAGGCTCTCCATCACTTCTCCTCCAGGGTGCCGATGGCGGCGGTCAGCACGTCGGCCAACTGGGCCGCCTTGAACGGGAGTCCGCGCACCTGGTTGTAGGACTGGGCGTCCACCAGGTACTTGGCGCGCAGCAGCAGGGCGAGCTGGCCGAGGTTCATCTCCGGCACGATCACCCGGTCGTAGGCCTTGAGGATCGCGCCGAGGTTGGCCGGGAAGGGGTTGAGGTGGCGCAGGTGCGTCTGGGCCACCTGGCCGCCGTCGGCCCGCACCCGGCGGACTGCCGCGGTGATCGGCCCGTAGGTCGAGCCCCAGCCGAGCACCAGCACCCGCGCCTCGCCCGACGGATCGTCAACCACCAGGTCCGGCACGGTGATTCCGTCGATCTTCGCCTGCCGGGTGCGGACCATGAAGTCGTGGTTGGCCGGGTCGTAGGAGATGTTCCCGGTGCCGTCCTGCTTCTCGATGCCGCCGATCCGGTGCTCCAGCCCCGCCGTGCCGGGCACCGCCCAGGGGCGGGCCAGCGTCTGCGGGTCGCGCTGGTAGGGCCAGAAGGCACCGTCCTCGCGGTTCGGGCCGGTGGCGAAGTCCGGTGCGATCTCCGGGAGTTCGTCCACCTCCGGGATCCGCCAGGGCTCCGACCCGTTGGCCAGGTAGCCGTCGCTCAGCAGGAACACCGGCGTCCGGTAGGTGACCGCGATCCGGGCCGCCTCCAGCGCCGCGTCGAAGCAGTCCGCCGGCGTGGCCGGGGCCACGATCGGCACCGGCGCCTCGCCGTTGCGGCCGAACATCGCCTGCAGCAGGTCGGCCTGCTCGGTCTTGGTCGGCAGCCCGGTGGACGGCCCGCCGCGCTGGATGTCCACCACCAGCAAGGGGAGTTCGAGCGAGACCGCCAGCCCGATGGTCTCCGACTTCAGCGCCACCCCGGGCCCCGAGGTGGTGGTGACGCCCAGCGCCCCACCGAAGGCCGCGCCCAGCGCCGCGCCGATCCCGGCGATCTCGTCCTCCGCCTGGAAGGTCCGCACGCCGAAGTTCTTGTGCCGGGACAGCTCGTGCAGGATGTCCGAGGCCGGGGTGATCGGGTACGAGCCCAGGAACAGCGGCAGGCCCGAGCGCTCCCCCGCCGCGATCAGCCCGTAGGAGAGCGCGAGGTTCCCGGAGATGTTCCGGTAGGTCCCCTCCGGCAGCCTGGCCGGGGAGACCTCGTACGAGACCGCGAAGTCCTCGGTGGTCTCGCCGAAGTTCCAACCCGCCCGGAAGGCAAGGATGTTGGCCTCGGCGATCTCCGGCTTCTTGGCGAACTTCTGCCGCAGGAAGCGCTCCGTGCCGTGGGTCGGCCGGTGGTACATCCAGGACAGCAGCCCGAGCGCGAACATGTTCTTCGCCCGCTCGGCGTCCTTCCGGGCCAGCCCGGAGTCCTTCAACGCCTCCAGGGTCAGCGTGGTGAGCGGCACCTTGTGCAGGTGGTACGCCTCCAGCGAGCCGTCGGTCAGCGGGTCGGCGGCGTAGCCGACCTTGGCCAGGGCGCGCTTGGTGAACTCGTCGGTGTTGGCGATGATCTCGGCGCCGCGCGGCAGGTCCGCCAGGTTGGCCTTGAGGGCGGCGGGGTTCATCGCCACCAGCACGTTGGGCGCGTCGCCCGGGGTCAGGATGTCGTGGTCGGCGAAGTGCAGTTGGAAGGACGAGACACCCGGCAGGGTGCCGGCGGGGGCCCGGATCTCGGCCGGGAAGTTCGGCAGTGTCGAGAGGTCGTTGCCGAACGAGGCCGTCTCCGAGGTGAAGCGGTCTCCGGTGAGCTGCATACCGTCGCCCGAGTCACCCGCGAAGCGGATGATCACTCGGTCCAAGCGCCGGATCGGCTTCGCCGGGCGCTGCCGGGCACCCGGGGGCGAGGCCGGGCCCGACCGGCCTTCGTCGTCCGAGCCGTCCACTGCCTCTGCCTGATCGACCTGACTGGTCACTGCCGCGGACCTCCTCGTGGGCGCCAGCCGCGGGCGTGAGCCGTGTGCCCCGTCCGCCTGGTGCACCGTTCCGCATCCTAGGCGGCCGAACCTCCCCCGGACCGGAACTCGGCCCAACCGGCGAGCTCCCGCTCGGGAGAACGTCTACCCGCACACGATCGATACCCACTCGATCATCGCTGGACCCAGGCGATCACGACCCGACGGGCGGTCGCCCCCGGGCCGCCCGGAGGGCGGTCAGGGGCGCGAGGAACTGCGCGAATCGGAAGAAGAAGACCCGGGTGCCGGGTACGGAGAACCACCTGCAAGTGAGCCCCGTACCCGGCACCCGGGTCGGTCCCTCCCGAAGCGCGCAGTTCCCCGCGCCCCCGGTGTGACCACCTGCCGGGCGCCCCGGCATCACGACCGCAGGTACGTCAGGACGGCCAGCACCCGCCGGTGGTCCTCGGAGCTCTGGCCGAGGCCCAGCTTGAGGAAGATGTTGCTGACGTGCTTCTCCACCGCGCCGTCCGAGACCACCAGCTGCCGGGCCACCGCCGCGTTGGTCCGCCCCTCCGCCATCAGGCCGAGCACCTCCCGCTCGCGCGGCGTCAGCCCCGCCAGCACGTCACTCTTGCGGCTGCGCATCAGCAGCTGCTGCACCACCTCCGGGTCCAGCGCGGTGCCGCCGCCGGCCACCCGGACGACCGCGTCCACGAACTCCCGGACCTCCGCCACCCGGTCCTTCAGCAGGTAGCCGACCCCCCGGGTGGAGCCCGCGAGCAGCTCCCCCGCGTACTTCTCCTCGACGTACTGGGAGAGCACCAGCACCCCCAGCTCCGGGTACAGCCCGCGCAGCGCGACACAGGCCCGGACGCCCTCGTCGGTGTGCGTCGGCGGCATCCGCACGTCGGCCACCACCACGTCCGGCAGGGCATCCGCCGCCGCCAGCTGCTGGACGGTGCGCAGCAGCGCCTCGCCGTCGCCGACCCCGGCGACCACCTCCAGGCCCCGGTCGGTGAGCAGCCTGGTCAGGCCCTCGCGGAGCAGTACGGAGTCCTCGGCGATGACGACGCGCAGCATGACGGCCCTTCGGACGACGGCGACCGGATTCGGACACCAGTCTCTCCCATCCCTGATGCCCGGTCAGACCAGAGGTGGAGCCACCGACGGGAACCGGCATACCGGGGGATGACCCGGGATCGTGCCTCGTGCTGTCTTCCGCCCGCGGGACCGCTCCTAGCGTGGAGGCACGACCATCGGAGAGGGGGCGGGCCACCGTGGCTTCGCTGATGCGGTACACCGTGCAGGAGTTCCTGGGACAGGCCCGCCAACTGGTGCTGACCGGCGTGGCGGTGGCGGTCGGGGTGGCCTTCCTGGTGCTGTCGGTGGGGGCCGCCGGCGCGCTGGTGGACTCCTTCGGGCAGACCGCCGCCGCCGAGGTCGGCCCCGGCGCGGTACAGGTCACGGCGGGCCCGTCCGGGGCCGGCCTGCCGGCCGACGCGGTCCGCCGGGCCGGGCAGGTGCCGGGGGTGGCCTCGGTGGCCGAGCGGCTGACCGGCCCCGGCACCCTGCTCACCGTCTCCGGCCGCCCGCTGGACGAGGCGGCCGTGATCACCTCGGTGGCCGCCGATCCGGCGCTGCGCTGGCAGCGGCTGGCCGAGGGCGCCTGGCCGGCCCGGGACGGCGAACTGCTGCTGGACGAGGGCACCGCCGAGCGCCTCGGGGTCACCCCCGGCGGCCAGGTCGGCCTGCTGCGGGCCGACGGCTCCACCGGGCGGGCCACCCTCACCGGGCTGCTGGACACCGGCGGTTCGCCCACCCTCTCCGGCCGCCCGGCGCTCGGCCTGCCGCACGACGCGGCGGCCGGCTGGGCTTCCCGCCTGACGGCCGGTCAGCTCGACCTCGCGCTCACCCCGGGCACCGACCCGGCCGCCGCTGCCGCGGCGGTCGGGCGGGCGCTCGGCGACGGCGCGGTGGCCCGGACCCACGCCGGCTCGGTGCAGGAGGCGCAGAGCGAGGGCAAGGCGATCCGGTCGGTGGTGCTGGCCGCCGCGCTCTCCTTCGTGCTGATCGCCCTGGCGGTGGCCCGGATGGTGGTCACCAACACCTTCGCGGTCGTGCTGGCCCAGCGCGCCCGGCAGTTGGCCCTGCTGCGCTGCGTGGGCGCCTCGCAGCGGCAGGTGCGGCGGATGATCCTGCTCCAGGGGCTGCTGCTGGGCGTGCTGGCCTCGGCGGCCGGCCTGGCCGCCGGGCTGCTGGCCTGCCTGCTCGGCACCGGGGCGCTCGCCCTGGTGGACCTCGGGCCGGTCTCGGTC